>CAIWNB010000324.1 GCA_903913965.1 uncultured beta proteobacterium | reverse complement strand
GCCGGCTACCGCGGGCAGATCTACATCGACCTTCCTTATGATGTCGCGTCACCCGTCTATCAGGCATTGGATAAATATCTGGAGTTGCCCGACGGCCAGTCACGTTTCCAGGATGCGACTTTCTGCGTCTTGGGGCTTGCGGTTGCCATGAAAAACGCGGCACACGATGAGCCGGGATTTTGGGAAAAGCAGGCTAACGATTTCTAAAGTCAGTGGCGTGCGCGGAGGGGGGCAATATTTTTAAAGGTAGGCGTCATTCCAGCCTTGGTTAAGGCGGAATGACTTTTTAAATGGCCTGAAATCGTCGTTAGGTCGTAACAACGCCATTCGGCTTGTGGGGCCCCATATCGAATGGGGCCGCGTCGCGCTAAAGCCGCTTGGCCATGTCGGCCGCGCTCTCGTTGTAATACACCATCAACTGTTTCAAGTCTTTATGTCCTACCGCGCGGGCCAATGCCAGCACATCCAGTTTCTTTGAGAGCCGCGTGATTGCCAGATGACGAGCGTCATGGAACGTGCGGCCCTCGATCATCGCGCGCTTCTTGCCTTTTCGAAAGAGGGGATCGATTTGATCGCGCTTCAGGTTAAACACCGCGTCTGTGCCTTTCGGCAGGAGCTCAAGCAAGCGAATCGCCTCTGGCGACAACGGCACTTCGCGCCGGGCTGCCGATGTTTTGCCGGCACCGTGCGTCACTCCTGTCACTTTTGCGACCTGGCCCGCTATGTCGGCAGGTTGTAATGCAGATATTTCGCCGGCGCGCATGCCGGTTTCAATGGCAAAAAGGAAGGCGATTCCGACGCGGCCCATGGCTAGATTGGGGTCGGTGCTTAGTGCAAAGGTCAGGCGGTCAATCTCGTCCTGCGTGTAGAGCACATCGCGCGATGGCGGGACTGGAGGCCGGCGGACCCCTTTAAATGGATTTTCCCGCAGCCAGCGCCATTCGTTGATAGCGATCTTGCAGGCGTTGCTGAGCAGGTTCCATTCGCGTCTCACCGACGCGCCGGAGACGGTCTGCAGGCGCCTGTCACGCCATTCGGCTACATGGGTGGCATTCAGGCTGCGCAGGCCCACCTGGGCGATCTCATCGCGGCAGAAGAGGTTGATGCGGACGATTTCCCATCGCTCACCGCGTTTTGCTGGCGACACGTCCTTGGCATACCGCTGAAGCAGGTCGCCAAAGGTTTTGTTGGGGATTGTGCCGGCAGTGCCGTCGGCTATCTCGAGTTCCTGCTGCGCGGCCCACACTTCGGCTCTGGCCTTGGTGCTGAACGCCGCGCTTTTCGTGATACCCTTCCGTCGCACCTGAACCCGCCAAGAAGATCCTCTTTTCTTATATGTTGCCATCACATTCCCCCTACCGTTTGGTGCAATCAAGGTGCAAATCTGGTGCACATGATAGCGGCCCAAGGGGAGTATTTGTGATATTTTTTGGGAACAGTCAGCGCCAAGGACTAGCGCAAGCTGTTGAAACAAGGGGATTTACGGGGATTTTTGGTGGTTTGCGGAGAACCACCGTGGTGCCCAGAAGAGGACTCGAACCTCCACAGTGTTGCCACCGCCAGGACCTGAACCTGGTGCGTCTACCAATTCCGCCATCTGGGCTTTCAAGGCGGGCAAATTTAATCACAAAAGGCTCTGTTGTCAAATGAAGAAAGCGA
Organism: uncultured beta proteobacterium; assembly: GCA_903913965.1. Taxonomy (GTDB): domain Bacteria; phylum Pseudomonadota; class Gammaproteobacteria; order Burkholderiales; family SG8-41; genus PALSA-1004. The sequence continues at coordinate 15,213 of CAIWNB010000324.1, read as the reverse complement.
CATCAAGCCAGCGCAAGACTGAAAAACCGCGCAAGCGTCGCGCCGGCAGCAAGTTGGAAACGTCAAAGATCGCCGCAGCCACCGGTGTAAGCCGGCGTGTCGATCCGCATTTGTCGCGCGAGCAGCTTAAATACGAAGCGCCGGTACCAAGTCGTGAGCTGATATTGGAAACTCTCGATACCCAAGGTGTTCCTGTCAGTGATGCGCTGTTGCAGAAGTTGTTGGATGTGACGGAAAGCGAGCAGGAAGGTTTTGATCGGCGCCTTTCAGCGATGCAGCGCGATGGGCAGATCATGCGCAATCGGCGTGGCGCCATATGCGTTGTGACCAAACTCGATTTGATCACCGGTACGGTGCAGGGGCATCCTGACGGATTCGGCTTCCTCACACGTGATGATCAAGGCACTGATCTTTTTCTCGGTCCTCACGAAATGACCAAGGTTCTCCACGGTGATCGTGTCGCGGCGCGTGAATCAGGACTCGATCGACGCGGCAGGCCGGAAGGCAAGATTGTTGAAGTGTTGACGCGGGCGAACTCGCGCGTCGTAGGCCGCTTGCACAGCGAGCACGGCATCTTGATCGTCATCGCTGAAAACAAGCGTATCAGTCAGGATTTTTTAGTGCCCCCGGGTGAGTCGATGAAGGCAAAGCCGGGAAACGTGGTGGTCGCCGAGATCATCGAGCAGCCTTCGTCGCATGTGCGGCCGGTTGCGCGCGTGGTAGAGGTGTTGGGGAATTATGCCGATCCCGGGATGGAAATCGAGATCGCGTTGCGTAAACACGATCTGCCCTATGTTTTTCCGCAGGCTGTGGAGCGTGCGTCCGCGGCAATTCCGCCGCGCGTTTCAAAACAGGATATCGCCGGACGTGAAGATTTGCGCGAACTGCCGCTGGTCACCATAGACGGTGAAACCGCGCGCGATTTTGATGATGCGGTGTATGCCGAACCAAAGGGCCGGGGATTCAGGTTGGTGGTGGCGATTGCCGATGTCAGTCATTACGTTGGCCAGGGTGATGCGCTCGATGTCGAGGCAAAGAATCGCGGTAACTCGGTATATTTTCCGCGACGCGTGATTCCGATGCTGCCGGAGGTTCTCTCGAACGGACTTTGTTCGCTGAACCCGGAAGTCGAGCGGTTGTGCATGGTATGTGACATGACCATCGACGCGCATGGTGAAATCACCGGCTACGAATTTTATCCGGCGGTGATGTGGTCGCATGCGCGATTGACGTACACGGCGGTGGCAGCGATGCTGGCCGAGCCCAATGGTGCTCTCGCGGTAAAGAACAAACCACTGTTGCCACATTTGCAAAATCTGCACGTGCTCTATCGTGTATTGCTCAAATCGCGTCTGAAGCGTGGTGCGATTGATTTTGATAGCACCGAAACGCAGATGATTTTTGATGCGAACGGAAAAATAGAGCGCATCGTCGCCGTTGAGCGGAACGACGCTCATCGTTTGATTGAAGAGTGCATGCTCGCCGCCAATGTGTGCGCCTCGGGCTTTCTGCACAATGCCGAGCATCCCACTTTATACCGTGTCCACGAGGGGCCGTCGCCTGAGCGGCTGGCCGGCTTGCGTGAGTTTCTGGGTGGTTTTGGCTTGCAGTTGGGGGGCGGTGAAAAGCCCCGCGCAAGTGATTACGCCGAGGTGTTGGTCAAGTGCAAGGGCCGCCCCGAGGCGCAGCTGTTGCAGACCGTGATGCTGCGTTCGTTACGGCAGGCTGTTTACAGTCCGGAAAATCGCGGTCACTTCGGACTTGCTTATGACGGGTATACGCATTTCACCTCGCCGATCCGTCGCTATCCCGACTTGTTAATACATCGCTCGATCAAGGCCGCTTTGTCGGAGAAGAAATATAACCCCGGCAGTTGGAAGGATTTGGGTGTGCACTGTTCGCTGACCGAGCGACGTGCGGATGACGCTACGCGCGACGTCGATGCCTGGCTCAAATGCTATTACATGCGTGATCGGGTCGGCGAATCGTTCGAGGGTACGGTCAGTTCCGCCGTTGCCTTTGGTATTTTTGTTTCCCTCGATGGTCTTTATGTGGAGGGCTTGGTGCACGTGTCGGATCTGGGCAGTGATTATTTTCACTTTGATCAGGCAAAACATCTCTTGCTCGGCGAGCGCACGGCCAAGCGCTATCGCATGGGTGATCGTCTGCGGGTGAAGGTCGCGCGTGTCGACATCGAAACCAGCAAGATCGATTTTGTGCTCGACGAATGAACGGTATTGACAAGGTATTACTGTGAACGACACCCGCATTATTTACGGTTTTCATGCGGTGACCAGCCGCTTGCGGCAGGACGCATCCGGCATGCAGGAAATATATCTTGAAGAGTCACGCCAGGACGGCCGTGCGCGCGACCTCGGCAAACTGGCTGCCGAGCGTAATGTGCGGCTGATTCCGGTTGATGCTAGGCGGCTCGATGGTCTGACTGGCAATGCACGGCACCAGGGGGTTGCAGCCCGTGTTGCGGTCGTCGCTTTGCGTCATGATCTCGACGGCGTGATCGAGGACGCGGGGAAGGCGGCTTTGTTGTTGATACTCGACGGCGTACAGGATCCGCATAATCTGGGTGCGTGTTTGCGGGTTGCCGATGCGTTTGGCGTTCATGCCGTGGTGGCGCCCAAGGATCGAGCTGTTGGGATCACGTCGGTGGTTTCCAAGGTTGCCAGCGGGGCGGCGGAAACCATACCGTATATTACCGTCACTAATCTCGCGCGCACGCTGCGGGAACTGAAAGATGCGGGGGTGTGGATCGTCGGCACCGACGATCAGGCGCCGGCGTCGCTTTTTGATGTGCGTCTGGACGGGCCTCTGGCGTGGGTTCTGGGGGCTGAAGGGGAGGGCATGCGGCGGCTGACACGCGAGCATTGCGATCAACTGGTTCGTATCCCCATGGCTGGCAAAGTCGAAAGCCTGAATGTTTCGGTGGCTTCCGGTGTCTGTCTGTTTGAGACTGCGCGCCAGCGCCAGCAGAAGAACTGATCACAGGGTATTGATTGGATGGGCTTGCTGTCGCAGTCTGCAGGGGACTGAACCGTTCTGACTTTTCGATGTTCTTGAGCCGCTAGTGTCGGTTTGGGCGGACAATGTTTTTTCTTGAGGTAGCGCCGCCTTCCGTGTGCGGCCCTGCTTTGCAGGGCAAGGTGCTCAAGCGATTTTGTTCCTAACGTCTGAATGGTGTTGTCGAATCTCATTCAAAAATCGTTGAATATACATAACATTACGGGTATATTCTCAAGCCTTCGGCAGGTTAATTTTGCCGCCTAGTCGCGATATATATATGAAGACACCTAAATTTCTGTATGCGTCTTTGTGCGTGGCCGTGCTCGTGGGCAATGCCATTGGAGCGACTGCGGTTGCTGCGGCGGAAGCCGAGGCTGTGCCGGCGTCGCCCCGGTTTGCGATCGATCGCTTTAACGTTGAAGGTAATACCTTGCTCAAGCCGGCCGAAATCGAGGCGGTCGTTGCAGGCTATGTCGGTCGCGAAAAGGATTTCAGCGATATCCAGCGGGCCCTCGAAGAACTCGAAGGCGTATACCGGGATCGTGGCTATGGTGTTGTGCAGGTACTGTTGCCCGAGCAGGACATTACCCGTGGTGTGGTGAAATTCAGTGTAATCGAGCCCCGTATAGGAAAAATCATCGTCGAGGGCAATCAGTTTTACGATGAAGCCAACGTCAGACGCAGCCTGCCGGTTGTGCGGACTGGTGTCACGCCCAATGCCGTCAAGATTGCGCAGAATTTGCAGCTATTGACCGAAAACCAGAGCAAGCAGACGACCCTTCTTCTGAAGGCGGGGGCTACGGATAGTGAGGTCGATGCCACCATCAAGGTTGTCGACGAGAAGCCCTATAAGTTTGTTTTTACCGCTGATAATAGTGGTAGCAACGATACTGGTCGATTCCGCACTGGCGTTGCGGTGCAGCACTCGAACCTCTTCAATCTCGATCATGTTGGCAGCTTCCAGTATGTCACCTCGCCTGAAAATCCCAGCAAGGTTGCGATTTATGGTGCCGGCTATCGTATTCCGCTCTACGCACAGAACAGCTCGATTGATTTGTTCGGTGGCTATTCGGACGTGAGTTCTGGCACCCTGCAGGGCCTGTTTAATGTCAGTGGCAGCGGCACGATACTTGGCGGGCGCTATAACTTTCATTTGCCGAAGGTCGGTGAATACGAGCATCGAATTGCGGCGGGGATCGACTACCGCGCGTTTAAGAATAACGTCACGCTTGTTGGCGCCGGAACCGGCCTGGTTCCTGATATTACGGTCCATCCGGTCAGTCTTGCTTATAGCGGGACACTCCGTATGCCGACATCGGAAATCGCTTTTAATCTGAGCTATGCACGCAATCTGTTGCCTGGCGGTAACGATGGCGCGGACAGCGATTTCAAGGCTTCCCGCGCCGGTGCTGAGGCCGATTACCGTATTTGGCGCGCTACCGCCAGTTATACCAGTGTGTTTTCGGAGGAGTGGCAGTTCCGTGCGGCTGTCACTGGGCAATATAGCGATGACGCGCTGGTGTCGGGCGAGCAGTTCGGGTTTGGTGGTCCGGATTCGGTTCGCGGTTTTAGCATTCGCGAGGTTGCCAATGACAAGGGCTATTCTGGGCAGTTTGAAGTGTATACCCCCGACTTGGGTAATCAATTTGATCTGGGCGATGTGAAATTGCGCTTGCTGGGCTTCTACGATGTGGGCTCTACGGGCCGTAACATGCTGCAGCCTGGCGATGTTTCCAAGGGCGCCGGTGGCGCCAGTGTTGGATTTGGGGCGCGGCTCGGTTATGGCAAACGTTTGAGCGTGCGTCTGGATTGGGCGAACGTGATTGATGCGGCTGGTGTTCAGGCTAAAAATGATCAAATGTTGAATGCCGCGATGGTGATTCAGTTCTGATTTCGTCCGCCTTCGGTTCGTTGCTATCTGCCTGACTTCTCTGTAGAATCCGCCCCTCGTTCACCGCCTCTGGCGGTGATTTTCCTTGCCTTACCGTCATCGCATAACGGGAGGCCCCCACAGTCCACAAGGAGATTTTGCATGCGGCATTATGAAATCGTTTTTATCGTGCATCCCGACCAGAGCGAACAGGTTCCCGGGATGGTCGAGCGTTACCGCTCGATGGTGCAGGCGAAGGGCGGAAAAATCCACCGCCTCGAAGATTGGGGCCGTCGTCAGATGGCATTCCCGATCCAGAAAATGCACAAAGCCCATTATGTGTTGATGAACATTGAGTGCGGTACCGATGTGCTCGAGGAACTTGAGCACTCTTTCAAATTCAATGATGCCGTGTTGCGCCACCTCACCGTGAAGATGACGGAAGCGATGACCGCGCCCTCGCCGATGATGAAAGAAGAAAAATCGCGTTCGCTTACGGCTGGTGCTCCGGAGGCTGCCAAGGCGGCGCCCGCAGCGACGGCGGCACCCGCGGCACCTGCAGCGGAAGCAGCGCGCGCTTAACGGATGCGTAATGTGGCCGCGATAGGCGGCCGGTTGCTTAAGCGCAGCGCGCTTCGCTACACACCAGCGGGTGTTCCAATAGTCGATTTTGTAATTGCACACAGCTCTGTGCAAATCGAGGCGGGAAGCCGGCGCAAGGTGCAGTGCGATGTGGAGGCGGTGGCAGTCGGCGATCTGGCGGGCACGATCGAACAGGTGAAGATAAATCAGTCGGTGCAGATCAAGGGTTTTCTGGCGCGCGACAGCATGGGTAACACCCGGTTGAAGTTGCATGCGACAGGCATTGAATTGATCAGCGGCGACACTGAATAAAATCAGGACTCAAGGAGATTACGATGGCGTTTTCAAGAGGCAAGGGCAAAGGCAAGAACGATAAAGACAAGAAGCGTGGTTCGAAGAACCTGTTTCGTCGCAAGAAGTTCTGCCGTTTTACGGTCGAGAAGGTCAAGCAGATCGATTACAAGGACATCGGCGTTCTGAAGGACTTCATCAACGAGAACGGCAAGATCATGCCGGCTCGCATTACCGGGACGAAGGCGCATTATCAGCGTCAGCTGAGCACCGCCATTCGACGCGCGCGTTTTCTCGCGCTGCTGCCGTTCACCGACCTGCACTAAGGGGATAAGCATGCAAATCATATTGATGGAAAAACTGCCCAATCTGGGACAGCTTGGCGATGTCGTCAAAGTCAAAGACGGCTTTGCGCGTAATTACCTGATCCCGCAGGGCAAGGCGAAGCGCGCCACCCAGGCGAATCTGGCCGAGTTTGAAAAGCGCCGTGCAGAGCTTGAGAAAGCGCAGGCCGAGTTGCTGCAGCAAGCCCAGGAGCGCGCTGCGAAACTGGAAGGTCTGATGGTCCAGATCTCGCAAAAAGCCGGCGTTGATGGCAAGCTGTTTGGTTCGGTCACCAATAGCGATATCGCCGAAGCTCTCAAGGCGCAGGGTTTTGATGTGCCACGTGCGACGATTCGTATGCCGCTCGGACCGATCAAGCAGATCGGCGATCAAGTGCTGACCGTCGCGTTGCATTCGGATGTGATCGCTACCATCACTGTTTCTGTGTTGGGTGAGCAGGCTTAAGCGCTGATATTTGCCTGTAATCAAGGCGATAAAAAAAGGGCTGGCGACAGCCCTTTTTTTTGGTAAATTGCAGAAGTTGGCCGGTTGCATACTGTCCGCCCGCCACGACAAATCACGCTGGTCTTTCCCCCCGGTTATTGACGATTGGTAATTCCAATGGCGCAGCCTATCGCCCCCGTAAATCGTGATCCCCAGCTCGACGCATTGAAGCTGCCACCTCATTCGCTTGAGGCAGAACAGTCTGTCTTGGGCGGTCTTCTGCTCGATAATCTGGCATGGGAAAAAATTGGCGATATTCTGAGTGATTCGGATTTCTATCGATCCGATCACCGCGAAATCTATCGTCATATCGCCGAGCTTATTGACGACAACAAGCCGGCCGACGCTTTGACCGTGACCGAGAGCCTTGAGCGTAGCGGAAAGATCGAAGAGGTCGGCGGTCGCGCCTATATTGGCTCTCTGGCAGTCAATACACCGAGCGCTGCAAACATACGCCGCTATGCTGAAATCGTGCGCGAACGCTCGATCATGCGGCGCCTTGCCGGGGTTTCCACAGCGATTACCGATTCAGTGTATTCACCGCTCGGTCGTTCTGCGAAGGATTTGCTGGAAGAGGCGGAAAAGCAGATTTTCGCCATCGCCGAAGCCGGTGCGCGCGGACAGCAGGGGTTCACCGATATCCAGCCCTTGCTCACCAAGGTGGTCGAGAGAATCGACACCCTCTACAAGCGCGATAATCCCAGTGATGTAACCGGTATCTCCACCGGATTTACCGATCTCGACCGACTGACCTCGGGCTTGCAGCCAGGTGACCTCGTCGTCGTTGCCGGCCGGCCCAGTATGGGCAAGACGGCGTTTGCCCTGAACATCGCCGAGCACGTTGCGCTCAATGTCGGCATGCCGGCGGCCATATTCAGTATGGAAATGAGCGGCACCCAGCTGGTGATGCGTTTGCTGGGCTCGCTCGGCAGGCTCGATCAGCAGCGCATGCGTACCGGCGCACTGACCGATGAGGACTGGCAGAAACTGACCAGTGCCGTCGGCCGGCTGAACGATGCGCCGGTATTCATCGACGAGTCTGGCATGCTTAATCCGAGTGAATTGCGCGGGCGTGCCCGGCGCCTGCACCGGCAATGCGGCGGACCCGGACTCGGCTTGATTGTGGTCGACTATCTACAGTTGATGGAGACCGGTAGCAGTACTGAAAACCGAGCCACTGAAGTGGCGGAGATTTCACGGGCACTCAAATCAGTGGCCAAGGAGCTCAACGTGCCCGTCATGGCGCTGTCCCAGCTCAATCGCGGCCTGGAACAGCGGCCCAATAAACGGCCGGTGATGTCAGATTTGCGCGAGTCGGGCGCCATCGAGCAGGATGCCGACTTGATCATGTTTATTTATCGCGACGAGGTTTATAACCCGGAGTCGCCGGACAAGGGGACCGCGGAGATCATCGTGGCCAAGCAGCGTAACGGCCCGATTGATACCGTCAAGTTGACCTTCATGGGTAAATACACGCGCTTCGAGAATTTCGCCGCGCCTGGCCGTTTCTAGAACCGCCTATAGCGTTACGCTACGGCAGCCTGCGGCATCACACAGCAGGTAGCTGCCCGCCGCATACCAGTCACCCAGTACCCAGCGCTCGCATCGAGTGCCATCAACCTGGTGATGGTGGAGGGCGGGGCGGTGGGTGTGACCATGAATCATCCGAGAACAACCGTATTCACGCATGACCGCTTCGACGGCCCGTGGCGCAACGTCCATGATGGCCTCGGATTTCTGCTGTTTTTCTTCTACGTTTTCCGCACGCAGCCCGGCGATGATCTGTTTACGGGAGGCCAGCGTTTGCGCCAGAAACTGTTGTTGATAGATAGGATCGCGGACCTTTTTGCGAAACGCCAGATATTTGATGTCGTCGGTGCACAGTGTGTCGCCGTGCAGTAGCAAGGTCGGCAGGCCCTCAATGTCGATCAACGCCGGATCGTTGAGCAGAGTTGCACCAGTGGACGCTAAAAAATCCGCGCCGATCAGGAAGTCACGGTTACCGTGCATGAAATACAGGGGCGTGCCGCCTTGGGAGTATTCGCGCAGGGCTGTGGTTACCTGTTGATTGAACGGCGTGTGGTCGTCGTCGCCCGCCCAATATTCAAACAGATCGCCGAGGATATAGAGTCCGTCAGCCTGACGCGCGTCCCCCCGCAGGAAATCAAAAAAAACGCCCGCGATCAACGGGCGTGTGGCGCATAGATGCAGGTCTGAAATGAAAATGCTGGCCATGATAGGGAGGGGCGCTGCTGCGTCATGACTTCAACTCATGACGCACTGTGCGCGTTATGCCGCGATTTCAGCCTTGCTGATGATCACGTCCTCGACGGGAACGTCCTGATGGCCGCCGCTGCTGCCGGTTTTGACACCTTTTATTTTGTCGACAACATCAGTGCCCGCCGTCACCTTGCCGAACACGCAATAGCCCCAGCCCTGGGAATTAGGCGCGGTGTGGTTCAGAAAATCATTATTGCCGACGTTGATGAAAAACTGTGCGGTGGCCGAATGAGGGTCGCCGGTGCGTGCCATGGCGATGGTGTAACGATCGTTCTTGAGTTGGTTGTCAGCCTCGTTCTTGACCGGTGCAAGTGTGCTTTTTTGTTTCATACCCGGTTCGAAGCCGCCGCCCTGAATCATGAAGCCATCAATTACACGGTGGAAGATCGTGTTGTCGTAATGACCGCTTTTTACGTAGGCGAGAAAGTTTTCCGCGGTAAGCGGCGCTTTGGCGGCATCCAGTTCGATACTGATGATGCCGTGATTTGTATGCAGATTGACCATGTTAATGCCCTTATTTGGCTGCAGGTTTGTCGGAACTTAGAATGCGTGCGTCTTCAATCATGACTTGCTGACTTGGTACATCCGAGGGGAACGGACCACGCGGACCTGTGGGAATTGCCGCGATTTTATTTACTACGTCCATGCCCTTGATCACTCTGCCAAAAACCGCATAACCCCAGCCTTGCGGTGTCGGCGCGGTGTGATTCAGAAAGTCGTTATTCCTGTGATTGATAAAAAATTGCGCAGTCGCTGAATTCGGATCGCTGGTACGGGCCATGGCGACAGTTCCGGTGTCGTTGCGCAGGCCGTTGTTGGCTTCGATGGGGATCGGCGCGCGCGTTTTCTTTTGCGTAAAGTCGGCGCTAAAGCCGCCGCCCTGGACCATGAAGTTGGGGATGACGCGGTGAAATATCGTTCCTTTGTAATGGCCGTCTTTGACATATTGCAGGAAGTTCTCGACTGACTTGGGCGCTTTATCTGCATTCAATTCGATAATGATGTTACCCAGATTGGTCTTGATTTCGACCTGCGGATCGGCGGCGAAGGCGTTAAAGACTAACAACAAAACTGCAAGAAGAAGGAGTCTGGCTTTCATGTGGTGTGCTCTGGGTTGGTTGTTAATGGAGATGGGCTGTGTTGCATCAGTGCAATAGGTGTCAGGCACTGCCTTCATAAAGAATCCGCCAACCGGCTTTTTCACGTAACCAGTATTGCCGTTTGCGCATTTGATTGGACAGATTGCTGCTTGAGTAATTTTGTTCGAATGCTACTACTGCCAGATCATCGCGGCCGGGGTAGAGAAATACGCTGACATTCTCCAGGGCTACTTTTATCCAGGCCTTGCCGGCATTGACCGAACGCTTTTGCTGCTTCCATTCATCGAGAGACTGTGAGCCCGAGGTAAAGCCGGGTGCATAGTGTTTGAGGTAGGCGTCGGTATTGAGACTTGCCCAATCTTTGCGCCAGGCCTCGACCTCTGCGAGTAATTCCTTGCGCAATGCAGTGACGGCCTCCGTCTTCACCCATTCGATACCTTCGCTGATGATGACCGGGGTGATGCCAATCTGCAGGCTTTTGCCCAGCACATCTAGATCCTGATTGGTGAGGGCGACGCAGCCATCGCTGGCGCGCGGCGGCCTGCTAAACGTCGCTGACGGTGTTCCATGCAACCAGATGCCCTTGCCGCCGCGGCCCTCGCGTTTGTCGAACTCGTTTGGGTAGCTGATCGGATAGGCGCCGCTACCGTAAAGATCAGCCAGTTTGGCGCGCGGCAGGTTGCTGGTAACGTGATAGACGCCTAGCGGAGTTCTTTTGTCCCCTTCCTTGTGCTTGTCCACCCCGTTCTTGCCGATGGTGACGTAGTAGTCGGCCAGGTAATGAGGCTCACCATTGCGGTTTTCAAAAACATAGAGCGTCGATTGTCGTGTATCAACGATCAGGGCATGTTTTTGTTCGGCGTTAAGTTTGAGGAGAAATTTCGGCACCCGATCGGTCGGGCGTTCGCGTTGATAGCGTGCGAGCCGCGCGCGGGCTTCTTCACGCAGGTCCTCAACCGGTTCGCGCGGTGCGTTAGGGGCCTCTCCCAGCTCCTTGAGCGGACGAGAACGCGACAGAAGGAGATCGCCCTTGATCAGATGCGCAAGCCTGAAGTTAGGATAACTCGCCAGCACCTTGTTGACTTCGAGCAGTGCGGAATCAAGCCGGTTGTTGCGGATTTCCACCAGCGTCTTGACCAGCGCACTTTCAGGCTCAACAACGGGCGTGCTGGGCTGTGCCTGTGTTCCGTTTTTTGAGTGTAATTTTCGCGCGCTAGTTTCAGTGGCAGCACACAGAAGCAGCGCGATGGTTATCATCGCCGTGATCAGATGCCGGGGCCGCCCTGAGTTTACGGTGCACAAGTCTGGCAATGCCAACATCAGCTGCCGACGAGTTCCTGCTGGATTTGCCAGCGATCGCCGTTCTTTACCATGACCAGTGTTTTCATCCCCGAGACTTTGAGGTTGGGCGAATTGTAGTTTTGCCGAAACGTCACCGAGACGCGTTTTGCATCGGTAACGGAGACTTTGGGCTGCTCTATGCCGACTTCAATCTTTTTGGGCTTGGCAATGCGCGCCTTGCGAGAGGCTTCCCAATCGCCGCGCTGCTCGCCCTGCGGTGTGCGGAAATCTTTGGCGTAGTAACCAAGATATGCGTTCACATCGTTGTTTGACCACGCCTGCGCCCAGCCGTTTACCGCCTTAATCACTTCCGTGGAAGTCGGGTCAGCGAGCGGTTTGGCTGCTTTGGTCGGCACCGGCGGGGGGGGCGCGGCAGCAGCAGGGGCGCTGGGCGCGGGTTGGGGTGTTACTGTGGCAGTGGGAGCTGGTTTGATAGCTGGCGCCGGTGATGCGGTAGCGACTTTCGCCACCGGCTCGGCTTTCGTTGCGCTCGGCTTCATACTCTTGCCGCTGCTCGAAAACAACTCCTTGATCAAACCAAGCTTGGTTTGCGCGCCAGCATTGCCTTTGTCGAGTTGCAGTGCTTTGTCATAAGCTTGTGACGCCATCTTGGCGTAGATATCACCAAGGTTCTCATGCGCAGTTGCATAGCTGGGGTGGGTCCGTATCGATAACTCAAGCGCGCTGCGGGCTTTGTCGTATTGCCCCTGTTGCGCATAAAGAACGGCAAGGTTGTTGTATGGTTCGGGCAGTTCTGGATAGTCCTCGGTCAGTGCGGAGAAAATCCGAATTGCTTCTGCGGTCTTGTTTTGTTCGGTGAGTATCAATCCTTTGAGGAAGCGGCTACGTGCATCTTTCGGGCTGCTTTTGAGCAAAACATCTACGCGCTCCAGAGCCTGTGCATGCTGGCCGGCCCGAAACAGCTTCTGCGCCTCCTGAAATTCGTCATTTTGGGCGCCGCATACGCTGGCGAAAAACAACGCTGCCAACAGCGCGGCAATCTGGATGCTAAGGGGGCGCGAGGGCATGAGGGTCATTGTGCTATACTTTTTTTAATTTCAGGGCGTTAGTCAACGCAATCGCAGAATTTTACCAACTTCCCCGGCTAATTTAAACACGTATCGTTGCCATCTCCAGGCCCCAACCGTGGGCATCGTGGAGCCGCGCAGAGCGGGGTTAAAGGCGCCGCCAGCCACCGAATCGTGATCCCCATGTTGAAGATTTATAACACCCTCAGTCGCGAAAAACAGGCGTTTAAACCACTCGTGCCCGGCGAGGTCCGCATGTACGTCTGCGGTATGACCGTCTACGATTTCTGCCACCTCGGCCATGCCAGGGTGATGGTGGTCTTTGATATGGTGACGCGCTGGCTACGCAGCGCCGGCTACCGCGTGACCTATGTGCGTAACATTACCGATATCGACGATAAGATCATCAAGCGCGCGGCGGAGAACAAGGAGCCGATGGAGGCGCTGACCGGGCGTTTTATCGCCGCGATGGATGAAGATGCTGCCGCGTTGGGGGTGATCAAGCCCGATTTCGAGCCGCGTGCCACCCAATACGTGGAGCAGATGCAAGACATCATCGGCCAGTTGGAACAAAAGAAGTTGGCCTATGTGGCGCCGGATGGCGACGTCAATTATTCAGTGCGTGATTTCCCGGGTTACGGCAAGTTGTCGGGCAAATCGCTCGATGATCTCAATGCCGGCGAGCGCGTCGAAGTGACGCAGGCGAAACACGATCCGCTTGATTTTGTGTTGTGGAAACGCGCCAAGCCGGGCGAGCCGGCGTGGCCGAGTCCGTGGGGCGAGGGACGGCCGGGCTGGCACATTGAATGTTCGGCGATGTCGGGGGCGCTGCTGGGAGGTCATTTCGATATCCACGGCGGTGGCCAGGATTTGCAGTTCCCGCACCACGAAAACGAAATTGCACAGTCGGAGGGGGCGCACGGCGGGACCTTCGTCAATTACTGGATGCACAACGGCTTTGTGCGGGTCGACAACGAGAAGATGTCGAAGTCCCTGGGCAACTTTTTCACCGTGCGCGAAATCCTCGCGCGCTACGATGCCGAGGTCGTGCGCTTTTTCATTCTGCGCGCGCATTACCGTAGTCCGCTTAATTATTCCGACCAGCATCTGGATGACGCGCGTCAGGGCCTGAGCCGCCTTTATACGGCGCTGAAGGCGCATGATGTCGCCCCCACTGCGGTTGATTGGAGCGATACGCGTGCGGCCCGCTTCCGTGATTGCATGGAGGACGACTTTAATACGTCCGAGGCGGTGGCCGTGTTGTTTGATCTCGCCAATGAAGTCAATCGCAGCGGTGATCACGCAGCAGCCGTTTTGCTGAAGTCGCTGGGCGCTGTGATCGGTTTGCTGCAACGCGGCACCGATGAATTTCTCAAGTCCGCACCCGTCTCCGACGACTGGACGCCGGATCGCGTCCAAGCGGAGATTGAGGCGCGTGCTGCAGCCAAGAAGTCCAGGAACTACGCCGAGGCCGATCGCATCCGCAAGGCTTTGCTCGACGCCGGGATTGTGCTCGAAGACACCGCCAAGGGCACGAGCTGGCGCCGCGCCTGAGCGACGGGATAAACGGTGGCCAATCTGCAAAGCGCATTCGGCCTCTGCGCCATCTTGCTGCTGGCGTGGTTGGTCAGTGAAAACCGGCGTGTGGTGGCGTGGCGTATTATTCTGAGTGGGGTGTTGCTGCAGCTGGTGTTGGCCGTGGCCTTGCTCAAACTGCCCGTTTTTAAACAGATCTTTCTGCTGCTAAACGAGGCATTGCAGGCGCTGGAGCGCGCGACACAGGCCGGCACCTTGTTTGTGTTCGGTTTTCTGGCTGGTGGTGCGCAGCCCTTTGTTGAAAGCGGTGCGGGACAGTCCTTCGTGCTGGCCTTTCGTGTTCTGCCGATTATTCTGGTGGTCAGCGCGCTGTCATCCTTGCTGTTTTACTGGCGCATATTGCCGTGGATTGTTCGCGCAATTTCCAGGCTGTTTGAGAAAATCATGGGGATCGGCGGTGCGGTGGGTTTGTCGACCGCGGCCAATGTGTTTGTCGGCATGGTTGAGGCGCCGCTGTTCATCCGCCCCTATCTTGCCCAGCTGTCACGCGGCGAATTGTTTATCGTGATGACCGGCGGCATGGCTGGCATCGCCGGCACGGTGATGGTGCTTTATGCGGCCATCCTTGGCCCGGTGATTCCCGATGCGCTGGGCCACATTCTGATTGCATCGATTGTCAGCGCGCCGGCTGCCATTGTTGTTTCCGTGTTGATGGTGCCCCCGGTCGGGGTTCCGACCTCCGGCCGGCTGTCGCCTCCCCAGGCGGCTACGAGCAGCATGGACGCAGTGACGCGCGGCACTGCGGATGGCTTGAGCCTGCTGCTGAATATTGTTGCGCTGTTGATTGTTTTGATTGCACTGGTGTCGCTGGCCAATGCCTGTCTCGGTCTGCTTCCCGTGTTCAACGGAACAGCCTGGACTTTGCAGCGCGCGCTGGGAATTTTGCTCGCACCGCTGGCCTGGCTGATCGGCGTGCCGTGGAGTGAAGCGCCCGCAGCGGGTTCCTTGCTGGGCATGAAGACGGTGCTGAACGAGTTCGTCGCCTATCTCGATCTCTCCCAGATGTCGGACGCGACATTATCGCTCCGGAGCCGCTTGTTAATGACTTATGCATTATGTGGTTTTGCGAATTTTGGCAGCCTCGGCATTCTCATCGGTGGCATGGCTACCATGGCACCGGAGCGACGCGACGAAATCGTCGGGCTGGGTATGAAGTCCATTATTGCGGGTACGCTCGCAACCTGCATGACCGGAGCGGTCGTCGGTATCTTGTGGAGCGCCTGATGGAACCGGTGCTACGTTGTGCTGACTTCGAAGCGTTGATCGCGGAAATTGCGGT
>CAIWNB010000323.1 GCA_903913965.1 uncultured beta proteobacterium | reverse complement strand
TTTTGCGGCGGTATGCTGGTGTTGTTCTTTGTGCACGAGATCAAGCAACTTGCACCCGGCCAGTGGCGCCTTGAATGGATGGGCAGTTTGCGCGAATTGCTGGCGGTGCCGCGCATGGGGCAGCTTTATCTATTGAGCTTTTTGTTTACCGTGATGTGGAGCGGCAACGTCACCATCGTCAGTTTGTACGTGATGAAGTTGAGCAGCGCGGCGGGTGGCGGCGACTAGGCATTCTGGGTCGGCGCGGCGGCGATGGCGCTGGCATTCTCCAGCGTGGTGGTGCTGCCTCTCTGGGGGCGCGTGATCGACCGTCATGGGCCGGCGCGGGTGATGGCCTTCGCCGGTGCGGCGGCGGTAGTGACCCATCTGCCCTTGCTGGTGTTGGAGACGCCCTTGCAACTGGTGCTATCACGCGTTGTTTTCGGACTCACTGCGGCCGCCATGCACCCGGCGGTGATCCAGTTGTTGCGCATGAACGCACCCAAAGGCATGGACGCGCGCGCCATCTCCTACGCCACCTCGTTTCAGTTTTTTGCGATGGGGCTCGCACCATTTTTTGCCGGCATCATCGGCCCGCTCTTCGGTTTGCGCGTCTACTTTGCACTGACCATACTCGCGCTCTGCGGCGGACTCGCGCTGTGGTTGCGGCAACCGCGTGCCTGAGCGCGGTACGTCGGGTTATGATGGTAGTTGAACGCTGAAGCATATTTGCAACGGAGGCTCTCTCTGATGAATGCGATGACGAATCTGCGGTTGATGACCGTGCTGGTTTTGTGTTTGACCCCGTCACTGCTGCTGGCACAAGGTGCGGCCAAGCGTCCGGTGCGCGCACTGACACCGGCCACACCGGGCGGTCCCGGCGACACCCAGATCCGTTTGCTCGCGCCGAAGATGTCCGAAGTGTTGGGGCAGACCATCATTGTCGACAATCGCGCCAGCAACAACGGCATCGTGGCGATGGATCTGGTGGCGCGTTCAGCGCCCGACGGGCTTACCTGGGCGGTGGGGAACAGCGGTACGCATTCGGTCAATCCCGCGCTCTACAAACAGCTCTCCTATGATCCACTGCGCGATTTTGTCGCGGTGAGCCAGTTCTCGACGACCGGTATGGTGGTCACCGCCAATCCGCGTTTGCCCGGCGGCAGTTCGATTAATGATCTCGTCGCGCTGGCGAAGAAGCAGCCGGGTAAAACCAATATCGCGATTCCCGGTGCCACCGGCGAACTCGCCGGCGACGCGCTGTGGTCGCAACTGCAATTAAAAATGACCAATGTGCCGTACCGCGGCAGCGCACCGGCCTTGCTGGCGGTGATCGCCGGCGAGGTCGACATTGCGTTGCTCACTCCACTGGCGGTGCAGATGCATTTGCAATCCGGCAAGGTCAAGGCTTATGGCGTGACGAGCAAGGAACGCTCGCCCGTGTTGCCTGATGTGCCGACGCTGCAGGAACAGGGCGTCACCGGTTATGACTTTCCATACTGGAACGGCTTGTTTGTAGCCAAGGGCACGCCGGACAAAATCGTCCGCGAGTTGCATCGCGCGGTGGTGGCAGCACTGACCGAAGCCGATGTCAAAGAACGTTTCAAACAGCTCGGTCTGATTGCGGTCGGCAACACGCCGGAGGAGTTTCGCGAGTTCGTGCGGCGTGATGTCGAGAAATGCCGTCAGATCGTCAAGGAGTCGGGTATTCCTCTGCTGTAATTACATTGCTGTTGCCGTATGCCGCTGTAAATGGGGGCAGAAATAAAAAGCCCTCGTATGAAAATCAAAAATCAAATGAGGACAAGTCATGGCCAGTTCGATGCTACCCGAGGGTGATCTCGCTTTTAATTATTTTCCCGGCAACTACCGCTGGTGCCACGGCCTGTTGATCGCGCTCTCCGGCGCGCCCTGGGGCGGCGCGGAGATAGACGAGATCAATCGTATCGGCCTTCGATTGAAAGACAAGTCGCCGGATGACGATGCGGCCTGGTTCAACGAATGGTCAGGCGAAGCCGCACGCATCGAGGCGATCGGACACGCCGAAGCGGCCAAGGGCCACGCGCTGACCGCCGCTGGTTTTCTGCGCCGCGCTGCGCATTACTATCAGGTCGGTGAACGCTTCGTGCATCCGAAGACCGAGGCGAGTCAGGCGGCTTACCAACGCGCCGTCGATTGCTTCAAAAAAGCGGCGGGACTGATGACGCATCCTAAAATCGAGCACGTTGAGGTGCCTTATGAAGGTACCAGCCTGCCGGGTATCCTCGTGCACGCCGATCCGTTACCGGGCCGCAGCGGCCGGGGGCCGGTGATGGTGTTTCTCGATGGCTTCGATGTGACCAAGGAGATCCAGTACTTCAAGGGCATTCCGGATCTCGCCGCGCGCGGTATTTCCTGTTTGATTCTTGACGGCCCGGGCAACGGCGAGGCACGGCGCTTTCGTAACCTTGTGCTGCATCACGAAACCGAGCGCCACGCCGGTGCCGCCTACGACTATCTGGCCGCGCGCCCCGAATTCGATCCACAGCGTATCGGTATCATGGCACTCTCGCTCGGCGGTTATTACGCACCGCGCGCAGCCTCGATGGATCACCGCTTCGCCTGTTGTATCGCCTGGGGTGCAGAATGGAATTACTGCCAGAAGTGGAAGAACCGTATTGCAAAGATGGAAGGCGGGCAGAAGATTTCACTCTCGGTGCCGACGTTGCATTTGCAATGGGTGTTCGGCGCCAAAGACCGGCCCGAGGCGCTG
>CAIWNB010000322.1 GCA_903913965.1 uncultured beta proteobacterium | reverse complement strand
CGCCAGCATTTCCGCGCTGCCGCTGCAAACCATGGCGAAGGCCTATGTGTCGCATGCGATTCATGAAGCGGCGTTGCTGGCTGCAGAGTGCTTCGGCGCGATGGGCGTGATGAAGGATATGCCGCAACCGCACTATGTCCATAACGCGTTGGTGTTCGTGCATTCGGATACCAGTAACTCGACCATGAAACTGCGGGTCGCCGAGGCGATTGCGGAATTCAAGCGCGCGTGATCATTAGAAGTGCTGCGGTGCGCTAAAGCCCACTCAGCATGAACGCCAACGCAAACAGCCACTGTGAGAGGCGATGCCCGGCAGGGCATTGCCTGCTCCGCGGCTTGGCAATCGCGACGATTGCTGCAACAGCGGTGGCCGCGCCGCCGTTGCTGGCTCAAACAACCGGCTACCCACTCAAACCGATACGCGTGATCGTGCCTTATCCAGCAGGTGGGCCGACCGAGATTTCACTGCGCCTGATCGCAACACGACTCGCCGAAGGTCTGGGCCAGCAGATCATCATCGACAACCGCGGCGGCGCCGGCACACGCATAGGCACCGAAGCCGTCGCACGGGCACCACGCGACGGCTATACGCTGCTGTTCAACAGCAATTCGCACACCGCGAGTGCCCTGCTGTTCAAAAAGTTACCCTACGACGTGACGACCGACTTCACGCCAATCACACAAGTCGATATCACCTCTGGCAATCTGCTCGTCGTCCATCCTTCACTACCCGTGCGCACGGTCAAAGACCTCATTGCACTCGCCAGGGCGCGTCCTGGCCAGCTCAATTACGCATCAGGCGGCATTGGCAGCCCGCCGCATATTACCGCCGCTTTATTTGCCGCCATGAGCGGCATCCAGCTCAACCACGTGCCTTACAAGGGCGGTATGCTCGGTCTCACCGATGTCCTCGGCGGACGTATTGAAGTGATGTTTGTCGGGCCGTCACAGGGCGTTCCTTATATCAAGGCAGAGCGGCTGCGGGCCTTGGGGACTGCGGGACCGCGCCGTCTGCCGACGCTGCCCGGCTTACCAACGATCCAGGAGGCTGGAGTCAACGGCTACAACATGAGCAGCTGGCACGGCCTCTGGTTTCCGGCAGGTGTCCCGGTGGAGCTGGTGCGACGCCTGCAAGCCGAGATTGCAAAGGTACTGGCTGTCACCGAGATCATCAAATCTTTCGAAGAAATTTTTCTGTTCCCGGTCGGCAATACGCCAGACCAATTCAGCGAGTTCATTCGCAAGGATCTTGCTTTACAAGCGACTATCATGAAGACCATCGGTATCGAACCGGAATGATTCTGGCAATAAACACAACCAACCGACAGCATCGCGCGGCCGAGGCAGGCAGCCCATGGCATACACTTTTCAAAACGCCGCACGGAGTGCACTGATGATCCGTTATCTGGTGGCAAGCCTGGCGCTACTGTTATCTGTCGGCGCTGCTGCGCAGAACGACCCTTATCCCTCAAAGCCAGTGCGCGTCGTCGTGCCCTTCAGTGCAGGCAGCCCGATTGAGGTGCCGGCACGCGCAGTGACACAACGTATGATGGAGAGCCTGGGCCAGCCCTTCGTCTTCGATTACCGGACTGGAGCCAGCGGCACCATCGGCACCGAGGCGGTAGCCCGGGCACCCAAAGACGGCTACACCCTGCTCATGACTAATTGCTCGCACACCGCTAACCCGGCCTATTACAAAACATTACCCTACGATCCCATCAACGATTTTCAACCGGTGTCACAAATCAACTCGACCTACGGTAACGTATTGGTCGTCCATCCGTCGTTGCCGGCCAAATCCATCGCTGAATTTATAGCGCTGGCAAAAACGCGACCGGGTCTTCTGCATTACGGCTCGGCTGGTGTCGGCAGCCCACCTCACGTGACCGCCGCACTGTTTGCCGCAATTACTGGCGTCAACCTTACACACGTCCCGTATAAAGGGACAGCCGTCGCCTTCAGCGATGTGCTCGGCGGCCATATCGAAGTCATGACGGCAAGCCTCACCGCCGTGATTCCTTATGTAAAGTCGGGCCGCTTGCGCGCACTCGGCATCGGCGGTCCGCGCCGCGCTCCACTGCTACCGGCGGTCCCCACTTTTGATGAGTCGGGCCTTAAAGGATTTGACCTCACCTGTTACAACGGGATCTGGCTTCCCGCCGGCACACCGCCATCGATCACACGCAAACTCTCCGCCGAATCCGTCAAGGCGGTTGCACTCGCTCAGACCCGCAAGATCCTTGATGAGAGCGGTTTTTTCCCCGTTGGAAATTCAGCCGCCGAGTTTGCGGAATTTCTGCAAAAGGATCTCCTTCGACAGGCTGAGATTGTCCGCAAGATTGGTCTAAACCCGCAATAAACCGGCGCTATTCCGCACGCGCCCCCGAGGCGACAACAACCTGCGCCCACTTGGCCACTTCCGACTTGAAATAACCGCTCAACTGGGTCGGCGTCATGATCACCGCGTCGGCCCCCTGCGAAGCGAATCGTTCGCGCACATCCGGCAGTCCAAGCGCCCTGTTAATTTCATGGTTCAAACGCGTCACAATTCCCGGCGGCGTGTTGGCTGGCGCGACCACGCACCACCATGCCCGCGCATCAAATCCGGATAACCCGGCTTCAATCATCGTTGGCACCGCTGGAAACGCCGCAACACGGTCAGGACTCGCAACGGCAAGCAGCTTCAACCGACCCGCTTTGATCTGATTCGCCGCCGACGGACCGCCGGCGAACATGATTGAAATCTGGCCGCCAATCAAATCGGTCAGCGCCGGTGCGGCTCCCTTATAAGGAATATGCACCAGGTCGATGCCCGCCGCCAGCTTGAACATCTCTCCAGTCAGATGGCTGACCGCGCCCGGACTCGCCGAACCGAAGGTGATTTGTCCAGGTTTTGCTTTCGCCATTTTGATCAACTCCGGCACCGTGTTGGCAGCAAAGGCGGACGAAGCAACCAGCAGAAAGACGACCGATCCAATCATCGCCACGGGTGCAAAATCACGCAGCGGATCGAAGGCAAGATTCTTATACAGCGTCGGGTTAACCGCCAGGGTCTGGGTCTGCCCCAGCAACAGCGTATAGCCATCCGCAGCGGCGCGCGCGACGATTTCGACGCCGATATTCCCGCTGGCTCCGGCACGATTGTCGATCACCACCTGCCGCCCCAGACTTTCAGCGAGCTTCTGGGTTACCGGCCGGCCAAGCACATCACTGGTACCGGCCGGTGGACTGCTAATCACGAGGCGAATCGGACGCTCCGGATACGCCGCACCAGCCGCAGCCACCCACGCGCCGAGCACTGCGCAACACATGCCGCCTGCTTTAACACTCATCGTGATTCCCCCCCCGGTCTCAACTCTTTTTATTGGATTTGCAATGCCCGCAACCGGCCTGTCGGCAATGAGCAAACGTATACCTTAACCTCATCGCCCGACACCACGTCCATCTCCGGAGAAGTTGGCGTCTGCGTTGCATCATAGGGGAGAACAGGGCGCGCGTAAATTTACCGCCTACGACGGGCCCGGCAATACAACCTACCGCCACCGTTTGATGGGCAAGCGCACAGCCTTGGCACGCTGCAATCAGCGCATTAGAATGAATTAAAAGGCAGCAACCTGAATTGCCAATTCCGAGGAGAACATCGTCACGGGGCATCTTAAAAAAAATGCCCTGTATCTCTGTAAATATCCCGGCAGTTTTTGCACACCCACGCGGGCGCCATCAGCATAATCATTAACCCGCAAGAACAGATCGCAATCAGTGGGATGGTCATACACGCACTTAAACTTGATTGGTAAATACACAGATGATCAAAAACTATGAATTCCGCGGCAGCCATTTCCGCAAACAGGGTGAGCTGCAGACGTGGACGCAGCAGGTTGAGGAGCCGGCGCTCGAACCGGATTTGCCCATCATCGATCCGCATCATCACGTTTGGAATGACGG
>CAIWNB010000321.1 GCA_903913965.1 uncultured beta proteobacterium | reverse complement strand
CGCTTAACGGGCAGCGTGTGCAATCAGCACAACATTCAACAGCGAAAATCCTCGACGAAACGTGGTTCGCCGGTAAAGCGGCAGGCCAGACTTGCTGCGGTAATAAATAATTGCACGCCGTTGGCGAACTGAAGCTCAACCCTCACGCCGTTTGTATGGGCGCACGGTAATGCGGGGCGCGCTTGCGGCACGCCGGCGGCGACCAACTTGCCATCCGTCAGACGGCCCAAACAGTCGGTGAGGGGGCCGTCCCATATCGCGGTGCCAAAACGCATCTCAAGCGCGTTTAGGTAACCTGTAACATCCCCTGTGATGGAGGCACCATCAGTGCGCTGGACGGATGCGGCGGAGAAGTAAACCGTTAGCTCGTCGCCTGCTGCTTCAATGCTGCGTATCTCGGAGGCGTGGAATTCCAGATTAAAGTGGATGAGCGGTGCCACTGTGGCCGACGGATGCCTTGAAGCGGTGGTGGCGTTTGGGGTGCTGGCAGGCGCATCCCGCGCGCTAACACTGATGCTTTTCTTATCCAGTATGACCAGCGCGATTCCGCCAAGGATGGCCGCTGAAGCGAGGATCAGGCGCAGGGTTGGCGCTTCCCCCAAAAACACCACACCGCCGAGGGCGGCAATCATTGGCACACTGAGTTGCACGGTGGCGGCATTTGTTGTTTTTAGGGCAGGCATTGCCGTATACCAGATCGCGTAGCCTATGCCGGAGGCCAGCCCGCCAGACGCAAGCGCATATAAAAATCCTGGGCCATCCACATCTACGCCGCCCTCGATCACAACGCTCGATAGCACTGCAATAGGCGCGGCACGCAGAAAATTCCCGGCTGTGACCCTGACAGGATCGCCGCCCCCTTTTCCGCGTAGTGAATAGACCGCCCAGGCACCTCCTGCGCCCAACATTAACATCGAACCCACCAGCGGCGGCGCAGAAACACCCGGCAATAACAACCCGCATAAGCCACCGACCGCAAGGGTAAAACCGAGCAGCCGCATGCCCTGCAAACGTTCTCCCGCGCGCACCCCAAAGCCGATCATGGTGGCCTGAACGGCACCAAAGAGTAAGAGCGCGCCGGTTGCCGCGGGCAGGCTTACATAGGCCATAGAGAAACCGGCAGCGTAAAAAAATAACGCAAGTGCAGACCCCCAGTTGCCACTGCCGGCTGGCGTGTCGCGACGCATGTGCACGATCAACCAGAGTATCAGCGCGCCGGTTAGCAGGCGGATGGTGGTAAAGCTTGCTGCGTCTATGCTGGTGTTTTTGAGCGCGAGGCGGCACAGCAGCGAATTACTGGCGAACGCAAACATCGCCAGTAATGTCAGTGTAACCAGGCGTGCAGAGGACATTTCTGACCTTCAGAAAATGCGTGAGGCGGTAAGGCCGGGTGGCCGCTTGAGCAATAAAGTTCAGGCCGAATTTAACAGAGAGGCAATACATTTGGCGTGGTCGCGACACGGATCACGCAAGTCTGCCCATTTCCATTGACGGTGGCTCACCGTGTTGGCGAGCCATTCAGCGCTTCGACAATAATGGCGCGATCACTTTCCAGACGGTTTCCAGTATCAGCGGTTGCGCCGCGGCATTCGGGTGAAGGTTGTCGTCCTGAATGAGTTCGCGCCTGGTGGCCACGCCGTCGAGTAAAAACGGCACGAAGGCGGTCTGCTGGCGACGGGCGAGGGTGGCGAAGGCCTGTTCGTATTCCAGTGTGTATTGCGCGCCGTAGTTGGGCGGCAGACGCATGCCTATCAGGACCACGCGGCTACCGGCTTTCTGTGCCGCACTCACCATGGCGGCGAGGTTTTCGCTCATTTGTTTGACCGGCAGGCCGCGCAGGCCATCGTTGGCGCCGAGTTCGATCAGCGTGATGGCTGGCTTATGTGTGGCGAGTGCCGCAGCGATGCGGGTAGCCCCGCCGCTCGAGGTCTCGCCGCTGACGCTGGCGTTGACCACGTTATAATCCGCGCGCTGTTGTTGCAGTCTT
Source organism: uncultured beta proteobacterium (assembly GCA_903913965.1). GTDB lineage: Bacteria > Pseudomonadota > Gammaproteobacteria > Burkholderiales > SG8-41 > PALSA-1004. The sequence goes on along the minus strand of CAIWNB010000321.1, from coordinate 7,402 downwards.
TGCTGCAGTAACGCCACCCAGCCGTCCTGCTGGCGGATGCCATAAGCCGCCGACAAACTGTCACCAAATACCAGTATCGTCTGCGCTGCACCGGCCGCTGCGGAACCTAACAGCACAAAAGCGATCAGAATAATCCGTATGAACATGAACCCCAGCATCCCCATGATTGAAGCGCGCGCTTTGTGCAAGAGCGTTGCCAACGGCGCGCAACCGCTCGCCATTTTGCAGGATATCGGTCTGCAGGTCATGCCGGGCGAGGCGGTGGCCATCGTCGGCGCCTCGGGTTCGGGCAAGTCGACGCTGCTGGGTTTGCTCGCCGGTCTTGATGTGCCGAGCGCCGGCACGGTGACGCTGGCGGGGCAGGCCCTGTTCGCGCTCGATGAGGACGGCCGCGCCGCGCTGCGCGCGAAAACGCTGGGCTTTGTGTTTCAGTCGTTTCAGTTGCTGCCCGCGCTCAACGCACTCGAAAACGTCATGTTGCCGCTGGAACTGGCGCAGGCACCTGAGGCCGCCGCGCGTGCGGAAGCGATGCTGCGCCGGGTCGGCCTCGGTGAGCGCTTGCGCCATTATCCGAAAACCCTGTCTGGCGGTGAACAACAGCGCGTGGCGCTGGCGCGTGCCTTCGTCATGCAGCCGCAATTGCTGCTCGCCGATGAACCGACCGGCAATCTCGATGCGGCCACTGGCGCGGGAGTCATCGATTTGTTGTTTGAACTGAACGCCGAGCGCGGCACCACGCTGATACTCGTCACGCACGACAGTGTGCTGGCGCAACGCTGCTCGCGTGTGATCCGGCTGGCCGGCGGCAAAGTGGTTGCGGACTGAGACGCGATGCGTTTCGCCTTAACCCTGTTGTGGCGTGACTGGCGCGCCGGCGAGCTGCGGGTGCTGGCTGTCGCCTTGCTGTTGGCGGTGGCGAGCGTCACCAGCACCGGATTTTTTGCCGACCGCTTGCAACTCGCCCTAACGAACGAGGCCCACCAACTGCTCGGTGGTGACGTTGTGCTGGTGGCTGATCACGCGTTTTCAGCGGAGACACGGGCAGCGGTGACCGCGCACGGCCTGCAAATGGCCGAGAGCATGAGCTTTACCAGCATGGCGCGCACCGCGGGGGAGGCGCAGCTGGTGGCGGTGAAGGCGGTGTCGACGGGTTATCCCTTGCGCGGCAGGCTGCGGATCGCGACGGCGGCGGGGGCGGCGGATGCCGAAACGGATACGCTGCCGGCGGCAGGCGAGGTGTGGGTCGATGAACGTCTGGCCGGCGTCTTTGCAATTGCCGTCGGTGATCGCCTCGAACTCGGTAACAGCAGCTTTCGGGTCGGCGCCATTCTGACGCTGGAGCCGGATCGCGGCACTTCGTTCTTCAACTTCGCGCCGCGATTGATGATGCGACTGGATGATGTTGCGGCGACCGGATTGGTGCAAACCGGCAGCCGTATTTCGTATTCGATATTGGCGGCGGGAGAGCGTGCCGCGGCGGCGGCGTTTGAGAAAGACATTACCCCGCGTCTGGGGCGGGGCGAAAACCTGCAAAGCCTGACGCACGCGCGTCCCGAAATTCGTGGCACGCTGGAACGTGCGGCGCAATTCGTCAATCTGGCCGCCTTGCTGGCGGTGATTCTCGCCGCGGTGGCGGTGGCGCTGGGCACGCGCTATTACCTCAAGCGTCACCTCGATGGTTATGCGGTGATGCGTTGCCTCGGTGCGACCCAGCCGCAGTTGTTGTCCTTGTTGTTGCGCGAATTTGCACTGCTCGGCGTGGCGGCCTCGCTGCTCGGTGCGCTCGCCGGTTATGCCGGGCAGGCGGTGATCGTCTGGTTAATTGCTGATCTGCTAAAGGTCGCACTGCCGGCACCGGGTTGGTTGCCGGCCTTGCACGGATGCGCGGTCGGTCTCGTGCTGTTGCTGGGCTTTGCAATGCCGCCACTGCTGCAACTCAAAGGCGTGCCGGCCTTGCGCGTATTGCGGCGCGAACTTGGGCCGCCGCGGCAATCGGCGCTGTGGGCATATGCGGTCGGTTTGGCGGCTTGCGCTGCACTCGTGATCTGGCAGGCCGGCGAACTGCGGCTCGGCTTGGTGGTCTTCGGCGGCTTTTGCGCGGCGTTTGTCGTCTTCGGCGTGGTGGCCTGGTCGGCCTTGAAGTTGCTTGGGCGTTCGAGCGGGGCGAGCGGTTTGACCTGGCGTTTCGGTCTGGCCAATCTGGGGCGGCGCGCAGGCGCGAATACGGTGCAGGTGCTGGCGCTGTCGATCGGTCTGACCACACTGTTATTGCTGAGCTTCACGCGCGGCGATTTGCTCTCGACCTGGCAGGCCAAGCTGCCGGCCGATGCGCCTAATCGATTCATCGTAAATATCCAGCCCGATCAGCGCCTTGCCGTGAGCGATTTTTTTACTGGCAACGGCGTGCCCCAACCCGAGATCTATCCGATGGTGCGCGGCCGTTATGTGGCCTTGAACGGCCAGCCGGTGAGCAGTGAGGGTCTCGAGGATCGCGCGCGACGTCTGCTCGAACGCGAGTTCAACCTCTCTTACATGGAGGCCCTGCCGGCGCACAACCGGCTGACCGCAGGGCGCGCTTTTAACGCCGATGATATGCAACGCGGTGCGCTGTCGGTGGAAGAGGGCATTGCGCGCACGCTGGGCTGGAAGCTCGGTGATGTGTTGAGTTGGCAGGTGGCGGGTGAACACTTTGAAGCGCCCATCGTCAACCTGCGCAAACTCGATTGGGATTCGATGCGCGTGAACTTTTTTGTCATCGCCACACCGGCCTTGCTGCAGAAGGCGGCGACCAGTTACATCACCAGTTTTCATCTGCCTGCAGCGCAGGCGCCGCTGACGCAGGCCTTGTCGAAGCGCTTTCCCAATCTGACCGTGGTGGATATGGGCGCCTTGTTGCGGCAGGCGCAGGATCTCGTCGCGCAGGTGGTGCGCGCGGTGCAATTTATTTTCATGTTCGCCATCGGCTCTGGCGTGCTGGTGCTGTATGCAGCGTTATTGTCGACTCGCGACGAACGTGTGCGCGAGGCGGCGGTGATGCGTGCGCTGGGTGCCACGCGCCGTCAGGTGTTGGCGGCGCAGCGCGCGGAGTTCGTCGTGTTGGGCTTGCTCGCCGGGCTGTTGGCGGCGGTGGGGGCGACCGCGATTGGATGGCTGATTGCGCAAAAGGTGTTTGATTTTCCGTATCAGATCAATCACTGGGTATGGCTGGCCGGACCGTTGTTCGGGCTGGTTTGTCTGGGGGTTAATCTGCGCGCAGCGGCGCAGGCGGTGTTGAATACGCCGCCGCTGGCCGCGCTGCGCGATGCCTGAATGTAGAATTGCTGGATGACTGAAATCCTCATCGGCATCACCCTCGTGGTTTTCGCGGCGGGCATTGGCTTCCTTGGATTGCGCTTGAGTGCCCTGCAGCGCCGGCTCGATGAAATGCCGGCGGCGATGACGCAGGGGTTCGAGGAACGCCATCGCGCGATGCTGGCCGATCTGCATCAGGGGCTGACCCGTCAGGGCGACCGCCTCGCCACCGCACTCACCGATAACTCGGAACGCCTGCGCACCGCCACTGGCGACGAGCTCAAACAAACCCGCGATACGCTGCACCGCCTGCAACTGACGCTGACGGAAACGCTTGGACAGAACCGCGAGGCGATGCTGGAGAAACTGGCGCTGACGACGCAGGCCCTCACCGGCAAGATCGACGAGCAACTCGCCCTGATCGCCGGCAAGGTCAACGAACGCCTCGACGCAGGTTTCAAGAAGACCAACGAAACCTTTACCAATGTGATGACGCGTCTCGCCACCATCGACGAGGCGCAGAAGAAAATCGAGACCCTCACGGGCAGCGTGGTGGGGTTACAGGAAATTCTCGGCGACAAACGTTCGCGCGGTGCCTTTGGCGAGGTCCAGCTTGAAGCCATCGTGCGCAATGCGTTGCCCGAATCGGCGTTTGAGTTTCAGTACACGCTGGCCCGCGGCGTGCGCGCCGACTGTGTGCTGAAGCTGCCGCCGCCGACCGGCATGCTGGCGGTCGATTCCAAGTTCCCGCTGGAAAACTATGAACGCATGTTTGCCGAAGGTGCAGAACGGGCGTCGTCGGCGGCGTTCAAGTCGGATGTGAAAAAGCATATCGATGATATTTCCAACAAGTACATCGTGCCCGGTGAAACCGGCGACGGTGCGCTGATGTTTCTGCCTGCGGAAGCGGTGTTTGCAGAGATTCATGCGCGCCACCGTGACCTCGTCGATTACGCGCTGGCGCGCCGCGTCTGGATCACCTCGCCGACCACGCTGATGGCGATCCTCAACACCGCGCGCGCCGTCATCCGCGACGTCGAGATGCGCAAACAGGTGCATGTGATCCAGGATGAGCTGGGCAAGCTGGGCGCGGACTTCGGGCGTTTCCAGTCGCGCATGGACAAGCTCGCGCAGCACATCGATCAGGCCAAACACGATGTTGACGAAGTGCATGTGAGCAGTCGCAAAATCAGCGAACGCTTTGCGAAGATCGAGCGCGTCGAGCTGGAGGAGGGGGCTGCGGCCAAGGCGAAGGTCCAGGCCCAGGCCGGCATACTCCCCGGCGGGACGGCGGAATGAGCCTCGTCGGGCCGCCTTGAACAAGCATGTTTGAGGCCTACACGCGCTGGCGGCGGCGCCGCATCATCGCGCGCTCAACCCTCAATGCGGCGCTGTGGCGGCAGACGCTGGCACAGCTGCCGTTTCTCGCAGGCCTGACGGCCGACGAGCAGGAACGGTTGCGCCAGACGGTCATTCTCTTTCTGCATCACAAGTCCATCCATGGCGCGGGCGGTTTGGTGCTCGATGCGGCCATGCCGTTGGTGATTGCGGTGCAGGCCTGCCTTTTGATTATGAATCTCGACATCGATTATTACGCCGGCTGGGTTGAAGTCATCGTCTACCCGGATGAGTTTGTGCCCAGCATGGAATTTGTCGACGACGACGGCGTGGTGCACCGCGAACAGGCCCCGCGTGCCGGTGAGGCCTGGCTGCAAGGACCGGTGATCCTGTCGTGGGCGGATGTGGCGCCGCGCGACGACGGCGAAGGCGTCAATGTGGTGATTCACGAGTTCGCCCACAAGCTCGATATGTTGAATGGCGATGCCAACGGTTTTCCGCCGCTGCACGCCGGCATGAACAGGCGCGAGTGGGCGGCGGCGTTTGCACAGGCTTATGAAGATTTCACGCGCCGGGTCGGAGCGGATGAAGAGACGCTGATCGACCCATACGCCGTCGAGTCACCGGCGGAATTTTTTGCGGTGATGAGCGAGGCGTTTTTTGAGCTGCCGCGTGTGGTCGCAGCGGAATATCCGACGCTCTATGCGCAGCTGCGCCTATTCTATAAACAGGACCCGCTGGCGCGTCTGCCCGTGTTATCGCAGGGCCTAATCGGGTAAGCTGCACCGCGTGTCTAATCTTCCTATTTCTTTGCGCTCCATCCTCATAACCGGCTTCGGGGCGTTGCTCGCGCTGCTGTTGTGTATCTTGCTGGTGCTGTGGGCCTGGCGTGCCGACGATATCGCGACCGTCGCGCTGGCGCTGGTGCTTCTCGGTTTCGGCATGATGCTCGGCGCGTGGATGATACGGCGCGTGCTCGATCACGAGACGGCGTGGCGTCTGGCGGCCGATCAGGCCGAGGCGACCTGGCGCGCGATGGGGGATGGGGTGATCCGCGTGCGTGCCGACGGTTGTATCGATGCGATGAACGCGGTGGCCGAACGCTATACGGGTTGGACCGCAGCCGAGGCCCGTGGCCAACCGCTCGATACGGTGTATCGGCTGGTGGAAGACCAGACCGGCCTGCCTTTGCTGCATCAGGAAAACGCCGCGCGCGGCAGTCGTGCGCTGGTCATGCAGTTGTTGCATCGTGACGGCACACTCTGTGCGGTGCGCGATTCGATGGCACGTCTGCCATCAGCGATAGCGGCGGCAACGACGGCAACGACTGCAACGACTGCAACGACTGCAACGACTGCAACGACTGCAACGACTGCAACGACGACAGCAGCTGCGGCAGACGGCTGGGTGGTGGTCTTTCATGATGTCACCGAAATCGAGCAGATGGCGCGCCAGTTGTCGTGGCAAGCCAGCCACGATTCGCTGACCGGCTTGATCAACCGGCGAGAATTTGAGCTTCGTTTGCGTGACTTGTTGGAGTCGGCGCGCAATGACGGCGCGCGTCACGCCCTGTTGTATCTCGATCTTGATCATTTCAAAGTGGTCAACGATAGCTGCGGCCATGCGGCGGGCGACGAGATGTTGCGCCAACTGACCGCGGTGATGCAGTTGAACATGCGTGGCAGTGACGCGCTGGCGCGGCTGGGGGGGGACGAGTTCGGCGTCTTGCTGACGGCCTGTCCGCTTGAGCAGGCGGTGCGCATCGCCAACGCCATGCGCGAAGCGGTGCGTGAATTTCGTTTTGTCTGGGAGGCGCGCAGCTTCGGTGTCAGTGTGAGCGCCGGCCTCGTCGACATCGATGGCAGCGAACCGGCCGAAAACGTATTGGCAGCAGCCGACCGCATTTGTTACGAGGCCAAGAGCCGTGGGCGCGACCGCGTGCAAGTCCATCGCCCGGGTGTGTCTGACGGCAATGGCGAGAGTATTGATCTGAAAATGGTCTCGCGTATCAACCACGCCTTCGATCTCGATAAGTTTCGCCTCTATCGACAAAAGATCGTGGCGGTGAATGCCGCCGACGGTGATGCGCCGCATTATGAAATTCTGGTGCGCATGTTGGATGCCAATGGCCAATTGGTGGCGCCGGCGGTGTTTATGCCGGCAGCTGAGCGCTACAACCTGTTGAACGCGTTGGAGCGCTGGGTGATCCGCACCCTGGTGGAATTTCTGGCACAGCAGTGCGCAAATGGCGTGATCAGCGCTGAGACTGCCGGCACCACGACGGCGTTTTATGCGGTGAATTTGTCAGGCGCCAGCATCAACGATGCGAGCTTTCTCGATTTTATGCGCGACCTCTTCAGCCGCCATGCGCTGCCGCGCGGCCTGCTGTGCTTTGAGATTACCGAGACCACGGCCATTTCCAACCTGCAAAACGCGGCGGTCATGATGGGGGAGCTGAAAATGCTCGGTTGCCGGTTCGCCCTCGACGATTTCGGTGTGGGCATGTCGTCGTTTGCATATTTGAAGAGCCTGCCGGTTGATTACATCAAGATTGACGGCGTATTCATCCGCGGCATGGCCAACGATCCGATGGATCAGGCGATTGTTGAAAATATCAACCGCATCGCGCATCTGCTCGGCTTGAAGACGGTGGCGGAGTTTGTCGAAGACGGCGAGATACTCGAACGCCTGCGCGGGATCGGTGTCGATTATGCGCAGGGCTATTACATTGCCAAACCGGTTGCACTGCTGCCGCCCACCGCCAGCGAACCGG
>CAIWNB010000320.1 GCA_903913965.1 uncultured beta proteobacterium | reverse complement strand
GGGCAGACGACGCGCTGGCCCGCGCGCTCGCCGCGCGCGCCAACATCCCGTGCGCCGCGCTCCCTGAAAACGGTGGTGAACTGTTTACGGCCGGCGGAAATATGCTGGCGGTGATCACCACGCTGCGTGACAACACGCCCGACCTGCCGGCATGGTGCGCGGCGGTTGAGCAGTTCGAACAACAATGGCTGCTGCCCTGCCACGCCGCGCTGCAAAAAGGGCGCTTGCACGGGCTGACCCTGGTCACCACTGGCACAGCACACGGTAAACAGTTCGACCTCACACGCCGCCATTTGTGGCGCTGGTGGCGGCGCGCGCGACCGCTCGACGACCATGTCTAATCTCCCCCCCGCCATCGAAACGCGCAGCGCAGCGCCCGAACATATCGACGCGCTGGTTGACGCCGGTACGCCGCCGCTCCTCGCCCGCATCTATGCCGCACGCGGCATCCATTCCACCAGCCAGCTCGATTACGATCTGCGCGGCCTGATTCCGTTTACCGAATTAACCAACGTCGAACGTATGGCCTCGCTGGCGGCCGATGCCATCGCGGAGGGCAAGAAACTCCTCATCATTGCAGACTATGATTCCGACGGCGCCACCGCCTGCGCGGTCGGCTATCGCGCGCTGCGCGCCTTTGGCGCCACCGTCGATTATCTGGTGCCCAACCGTTTTGAATACGGCTATGGCCTGACCCCTGAAATCGTCACGCTGGCCATCAGCAGCAAGAACCCCGACATCCTGATCACGGTGGACAATGGCATCGCCAGCGTGGAAGGCGTCGCCGCCGCCAATGCGGCGGGGCTGCGCGTGTGGGTCACCGACCACCATCTACCGGGCACCGAACTGCCGGCCGCCGAATGCATCATCAACCCGAACCAACCCGGCTGCGGCTTTCCGAGCAAAAACCTCGCCGGCGTCGGCGTCATGTTCTATTTGATGCTGGCCCTACGCGCCGAGCTGCGTAAGCGCGGCGCGTTCGATTATTCCGGCGCCGAGCTGCGGAAGCCCAGCACGCTCCAAAACGCCCGCCCCGAACCCAACCTCGGCAGTCTGCTCGATCTCGTCGCGCTAGGCACCGTCGCCGACGTCGTGCGCCTCGACGATAACAACCGCCGCCTTGTCGCCCACGGACTCGCACGCATTCGCGCCGGCAAGACCTGGCCCGGTGTGGCGGCACTCATGCAAGTTGGCGGTCGCGACGCGCGTCGCGCCTCCACCTATGACCTCGGCTTTGTACTCGGCCCGCGCCTGAACGCCGCCGGCCGCCTCGACGACATGTCGCGCGGCATCAACTGCCTGATCAGCGACGATGAGAGTGCGGCCGCGCGCATGGCACAGGAACTCGATCAGCTGAACAAACAACGCCGCGCGATCGAATCCGACATGCATGAAACGGCCATGGCCAGACTCGAGGCGCTCGACGCCGGCGAAGGCTATAGCCTGTGCCTGTTCGACGAGACCTGGCATCAGGGCGTCATCGGCATTCTCGCCTCGCGCCTCAAAGAGCGCCTGCACCGCCCGGTGATCGCCTTTGCGCGCGGCAATCATGGCGAGATCAAAGGCTCCGGACGCTCAATCGCCACACTGCATCTGCGCGATGCGCTCGACCTCGTGACCAAGCAGCAGCCCGGTCTGATCCTCCGCTTTGGTGGCCATGCCGCGGCCGCCGGCCTGACGCTGCGCGAAACGGATTTCGCGCGCTTTCGCGAACTCTTTGAAAGTGTCGTGCAGGCGATGCTCACGCCAGCAGACCTTGAACGCGTGATCGCCACCGACGGCCCTCTCGCCTCGCCATTGCTGACGCTGGACACCGCTTACACGCTCGAGCGTGCGGTCTGGGGCCAGGGCTTCCCGGCGCCGACTTTTTGCGACACCTTTGAAGTGCTGCAACAACGCACCGTTGGTGGCCGTCACGCCAAACTGCGACTGCGCAAGGACGACGGCGAGTTTGAAGCGATGCTGTTCGCGCACGCCGAACCGTTGCCGGCACGCGTGCGCGCGGTGTATCGCATCGGCGTCAATGAATTCAACGCCCGACGCAGCCTGCAGATCACCTTCGAGCACTGGCAGCCGGCCTGAAACCGCGCGGCCGCGCGGCGCCCTCCTGTATAATCGCGTTTTATGCATAGAAGCCCGCTCCATGGAAGCAGAACAGCTCAATATCGTCGCCCGTCGCCTGCAGGATCTCGGCCAACGCAATGCCGAACTGCGGAGGTATCTTTGACTTCGATGCGAAGTGCAACCGCCTCGAAGAAGTCGTAAGACTGTGCGAAGACCCCGCAGTATGGGGGGATACCAAGCGCGCCCAGGAGCTCGGGCGCGAACGCAAGGGTCTTGAATCCACCGTCGCCACGCTGTCCAAACTCGACCAGGATCTGCTCGACGCCAACGAACTTTTTGCCATGGCGCGTGAAGAGAATGACGACGCCTCCCTGCGGTCCATCGCCGGCGACACGCTGGACATAGAAAAAACCGTTGTCGACCTCGAATTCCGCCGCATGTTTTCGAATCCGATGGATCCGAACAACTGCTTTCTGGATATCCAATCGGGCTCCGGCGGCACCGAAGCGCAGGACTGGGCGCATTCGCTCGAACGCATGTATTTGCGCTACTGCGAGCGCAAGGGCTTTCGCGTTGAAATTCTCGAAGAGTCGCCGGCCGAAGTTGCCGGCATCAAAAGCGCCGCGCTGAAAATCACCGGCGAATATGCCTACGGTCATCTGCGCACCGAGTCGGGCATCCACCGCCTGGTGCGCAAGTCACCGTTCGACTCGAACAACCGGCGCCACACCTCGTTTGCCAGTGTCTTCGTCTACCCCGAAATCGACGACACCATCGAGATCGAGATCAATCCGGCCGATCTACGCATCGACACCTTCCGTGCCTCGGGTGCGGGCGGACAGCACATCAACAAAACCGACTCGGCGATCCGTATCACGCACGCGCCGACCGGCATCGTCGTGCAGTGCCAGAACGACCGCTCGCAGCATCGCAACCGCGCCGAAGCGATGGCGATGCTGAAGTCGCGCCTCTACGAACTTGAAATCCGCAAACGCAACGAGGAAAAACAGGCGATCGAGGACACCAAGACCGACATCGGCTGGGGGCACCAGATCCGCTCCTACGTGCTCGATCAATCGCGCATCAAGGATTTACGTACCAACGTCGAAATCGGCAACACGCAGTCGGTGCTCGACGGCGGACTCGACGATTTCATCAACGCCAGCCTGAAACAAGGCATCTAGGCGGCGCCTAACCGCCGCACCGAGGACACCATGAGTGATCAACCCGTCGCACCAAAACCGGAAGAAAACCAGATCATCGCCGAGCGGCGCGCCAAACTAAAGGCGCTGCGGGAGAAAGGTTTCGGCTTCCCGAATAATTTCAGCCGCGATCATTTTGCCGACGACCTGCACGCCTTTCACGATGAGAAAGAGCGCGACTGGCTGGATCTGAACCCGGTGGTCGTGCGCGTCGCCGGGCGCATCATGTTGAAACGTCTGATGGGCAAGGCAACCTTCGCCAATATCCAGGACATGGGCGGCGCCATCCAGCTCTACCTGACCGACGCCTATCCGGGCAAAGAACAACACGACGAGTTCAAGCATTTCGACATCGGCGACATCGTCGGCGTGGAAGGGGTGTTGTTCAAAACGCAGAAGGGCGAGCTGACGATACGCGTGAAATACGTGGTGCTGCTGACCAAGTCACTGCGTCCGCTGCCGGAGAAATACCACGGCCTCACCGATCAGGAACAAAAATACCGCCAGCGTTACGTCGATCTGATCTGCAACGAAGACACGCGGCTGAATTTCGTCCTGCGCTCGCGCATCATCCAGGCGATGCGCACACTGCTCTTGCAGCGCCGCTTCCTCGAAGTTGAAACGCCGATGATGCATCCGATCCCCGGTGGCGCCTCGGCGCGCCCCTTCGTCACCCATCACAACGCGCTCGACATGCAGCTTTATCTGCGCATCGCGCCGGAACTCTATCTCAAACGCCTGGTGGTCGGCGGTTTCGAGAAGATTTTCGAAATCAACCGTAACTTCCGCAACGAAGGCATTTCCACGCGCCACAACCCCGAATTCACCATGATCGAGCTGTATGTCGCCTATCGTGACTACCGCTATATGATGTTGCTGATCGAGGAAATGTTCAAAGAGATCACCAGCGCCGTTTTTGGCGTCACCGAGATCACCTATCAAGGCCGAAAAATCGATTTCGGAAAATCCTTCGAGCGCCTCACCATCACCGACGCGATCAAGAAACACCGCCCCGAAATCACCGACGAGATCCTCAACGATCGCGCCAAATTGATCAACAAGCTGTCAGAACTGAAATTGCCGGTTCGCGACACCGACGGCTTGGGCGGCCTGCAGCTAACGCTGTTCGAAGGCACCGCCGAATCAGAATTGTTTGATCCGACTTTCATCATCGATTATCCGGCCGAGGTTTCGCCCCTGGCACGCCGCAACGACGCCAACCCGGAAATCACCGAGCGCTTCGAACTCTTTATCGCCGGACGCGAAATCGCCAACGGTTTCTCGGAACTGAACGACCCTGAAGATCAGGCCGAACGCTTCGCCGCGCAGGCCCGCCAGAAAGACGCCGGCGACCAGGAGGCGATGCATTACGACGCCGATTACATCCGCGCGCTCGAATACGGCCTGCCACCGACTGCGGGTGCCGGCATCGGCGTCGACCGCCTGGTCATGTTGCTGACCGACAGTCCGACGATTCGCGACGTCATTCTGTTTCCGCAGATGCGCGCCGAATAACATCGCCTGCGCGCCCCGCCATGGACCAACCGTTGTGGCAACCTTCCGCGGCGTCGATGGCGGCCTCCAACATGCGCGCTTTCATGCGTGCTGCCGGAGCGCACCACCAGCGGTCATTCGCCGACTACGATGCCCTCTATCAATGGTCGATCGCGGAACCTGAAGCGTTCTGGCGCGAGGTCTGGTCGTTCTGTGGTGTCATTGGCGACGGCCCGGGTGCGATCACTGTTGAGCAACGCGAACGCATGCCGGGCGCGCGCTGGTTCCCGCAAGCACGCCTCAACTACGCCGAAAATCTGCTGCGCCGAAACGACGACGCACCAGCCCTGATCTTTCGCGGTGAAGACCGCATCGAAAGCAGCGTCAGCTTCACTGAACTGCGACATGAGGTCTCACGTCTCGCGCAGGCCCTGCGTGCCGAGGGTGTAGAGGCCGGCGACCGTGTGGCGGCCTATCTGCCGAATATCCCTGGCGCGGTGATCGCCATGCTCGCCGCCTCCAGCATCGGCGCGATCTGGTCATCGTGCTCGCCGGATTTCGGTGTGCAGGGAGTGCTCGACCGTTTCGGTCAGATCGAACCAAAAATCCTGTTTGCGGCAGAAGGCTATTTTTATAACGGCAAGACCATCGACGTCCTGCCCCGCCTAGCCGAAATCGTCGCTGCACTGCCGACGGTCGAGCGCGTGATCATGATTCCGTACACGCAACGCAGCCCCGATTGCAGTGCCATTCCACGCTGTATCGATGTGCATGCGTTGATGGCGCCGTATCAAGCGCGGGATATCGAATACGCGCGCCTGCCCTTCAATCACCCGCTCTATATTTTGTATTCCTCGGGCACCACCGGTGTGCCCAAATGCATCGTGCACGGCGCCGGCGGCACACTCTTGCAACACCTCAAAGAACACGTGCTGCACGTCGGCGTGGGTGGCAACGACCGTCTGTTCTACTTCACCACACTGGGCTGGATGATGTGGAACTGGGAACTCACCGCGCTGGCCGCCGGCTGCGCGGTACTGCTCTACGACGGCTCGCCGTTTGCACGCCAGGGCAACATCCTGTTCGATTTTGCGCAAGACACTGGCATGACGGTGTTTGGCACTTCGGCCAAATTCATCGACGCGCTGGCCAAGGCCGGACTGCGTCCGCGCCACACGCACGACCTCGCCGCACTACGCGTGATCCTCTCCACCGGCTCGCCGCTGGTCGCCGAGGGTTTTGATTACGTCTACGAACATATCAAGCAGGACGTCAACCTCGCCTCGATGTCCGGCGGCACCGATCTGATTTCCTGTTTCGTCAATGGCAATCCACTGCTGCCGGTGTGGCGCGGAGAAATCCAATGCCGTGCCCTGGGCATGAAGGTTGAGGTCTTTGATGACGAAGGGTGCGCGCTCGCACGCGGTAAAGGCGAGCTGGTCTGCACCGCCTCCTTCCCGTCGATGCCGGTCTGCTTTTGGAACGACGCCGACGGCGCGAAATACCACGCGGCCTACTTTGAACAATATCCGAACGTCTGGCGCCACGGCGACTGGGTCGAACTCACCGAACACGGTGGCATGATCATTTACGGCCGCTCTGACACCGTGCTCAACCCGGGTGGCGTGCGGATCGGCACCGCCGAAATTTACCGTCGCGTCGAACAACTCGACGAGGTCGTGGAGAGTCTGGTCATCGGTCAGGACTGGCCGCCACAGCAGCCCGTTGATGTGCGTATCGTGCTCTTTGTGCGCCTGCGCGAAGGTCTTACACTCGATCAAACGCTCGCCGAAAAAATCCGTAACCACATTCGCGCCACCACTACCAGCCGTCATGTGCCAGCCCGGGTGGTGCAGGTCGCCGATATCCCGCGCACCAAAAGCGGCAAGATCGTCGAACTCGCCGTTCGCCATGTGGTCCACGGTCGCGCGGTAAAGAACCTCGAGGCACTGGCGAATCCGGAAGCCCTCGCGCTGTTCCGTGACCGTCCCGAACTCGCCTCGTAAAGCGCCAGCCGCGACCACGGCAACCACAGGACTTTTGATCTGAATCAACATACCCCCATGGGGTATCTTGAAAATCATGCCTGGCCCCGCATATACTGCGTGATTCCCATTGGGTCAACGCGATGCCTGCCGAAAATCCCGCCAACGTCCGCACCTTTGAACTGGCCATCACCGGCATGACCTGTTCGGCATGCGCCGCGCGTATTGAGAAAACACTCAACCGGCTGCCCGGCGTCCGCGCCAACGTTAATTTCGCCACCGAAAAAGCCCATGCAGCGGTCGCCGATGATGTCGGCATCGACGTACTGCTGGAGACGGTACGCAAAGCCGGATTCGAGGCACGCGAATTCAATGCAGTGAACAAAGAGGCGCTTGCAGCGGAGCGTGTTGCCAGCGATCAACACGAATTGCGGCAGTTCTGTATTGCCGCTGTCTTGACGGCACCACTGCTGGCACAAATGGGCACAATGTTTTCCGGCGAGCACGGCGATCTGCTACCGCGCTGGCTGCAAATGACGCTCGCCACACCAGTGCAGTTCTGGATCGGCCGGCGCTTTTACACTGGCGCGTGGCACGCCCTGCGCGGCGGTGCGGCCAACATGGATATGCTGGTGGCGCTGGGCACCAGCATTGCCTGGCTGTTCAGCGCCGTGGTGACGGTCGGCGGCCTGCAGCACCACCTCTATTTTGAAGCGAGTGCTGCCATCATCACATTGGTGCTGATGGGCAAAATGCTTGAGGCGCGCGCCAAGGCGGGCGCCTCATCGGCCATCGAACAACTGCTGCGCCTGCAACCGCACAGCGCGTTACTCGAACGCGATGGCCAGCTGGTCAACGTCGACGCATCCAGCCTGCTCGTCAACGATGTCTTTGTGTTGCGTCCGGGCGCCGGCGTGCCTGTCGACGGCATCGTCATCGACGGCGCCTCAGGGGTCGACGAATCGCTGCTGACCGGTGAAAGCCTGCCCGTCATAAAAACCCCGGGCGGCAAAGTTTTCGCCGGCACACTGAATCAGGACGGTCTGCTCAAATGTCGCGCCACCGGCGTCGGCGAACACACTGCGCTGGCCGCCATCGTTCGGCTGGTTGAAGCAGCGCAGGGCTCCAAAGCGCC
>CAIWNB010000319.1 GCA_903913965.1 uncultured beta proteobacterium | reverse complement strand
CACCAAGTCACAACCGCCTGTGACAATCCGCATATGCGAAATGTGACCTCGGCGCTGATTAAACATCGGTCTGAGGTTTCGACAGTATTGTAGGGTGCCGCAGCAACCACACCAAATACGATGCAGTGCACTCGAAGGAATAGCGGCAAAAAACTGAGGTTGATATGAGGCGTTGATTTCATAAGACACAAGCCAGGCACACGACGCGTATGATGCCGGCACCCGTCGAAACAGGCCGACCGCATGAAATTGATCTTCAGTATCCTCAGCGCATTGCTGGTCGCGGTTTTGCTGGCCCCCGATTTTGCCAGTGCGAAAACGCCACAGCGCCACAGCGCAACCCGCCACGCTCACCCACATTACAGCGGAGCGCGTAGCAAAGCACTACTGGGCGTTCGCCGCGATGCACACGGCAACATCAAGCGTAGCACCCGCGCCAAAGACGACTTCCAGAAATCCCACCCCTGCCCGGCCACTGGCAAGACCGCAGGCAGCTGCCCCGGCTACATCATTGATCATGTAAAACCACTCAAGCGGGGCGGCGCCGATAGTCCGGGCAACATGCAATGGCAGACAAAAAAAGCAGCAAAACTCAAGGATAAGACCGAATAGCCGCCCTCCCGCCTCCCCGCACCTACGGGATTGAGGAACAATTACAGGCCGCGGCAGTCGCTATCGGGTGCAGGTGAAAACACCAGCGCTTACCCAGGCAGTTTTAACTGCAAGACCAGCGGTAAAGGACCGCCCCCCTCAATTATTGACTCCGGGGCGACGATCGACAGGGGCTTATTCTTCACCTATCTAAAGCGGTAGAATTCTGCACTTAATTTGCAATTTCTTATCCATGCATACGTTAGGGCCTACTCTGGATAGTTGTGGCGCGCCGCTATGACCGCCGCAGGCCAGATGTTAAGTTTTGTTGATTGTCGCCGTAATTCAGAAGATGTGACTGAAAATACAATCGCTGGCAAGGCTGCAGTGGACGCAAAACAGGGAAAATTAAATTGAAACTTTTTAATTTCTTGCGCAAAAAAACCGAATCAACTCACCCGCTTGGGAGCGATGACGGCGTGCAGGAAGTCATTGACGGGCTGCCAATCGGAAATCCGGGCTTGCGGCTGGAAGAGATCGGCGACTGGATCGCGGTCTCCGAAAAGACTGGCCTCGACCTGGCGACGCGCGCGCGCGCCTATGCCAGCCTGGATGAGGCTGGACGAGAGGCTGTATCCGACCTGTTTTTTAGCCTGTTATCCGCCTCCCCAGACAGCCCTGCAGTCGAGCAGTGCTGGGCACCGCTTACCCGTTACACCCGCAATGCCATGCGCAGCTACTGTGACCTGCTGCGCGACAATGAAGGTCAGGTTGAGAGCAGCCTGAGTGCCGAGGTGATCAGCCGATCCATTTTTCGTGGCCTGCATGCAGCCATGTGCCTGAAGAAACTGCTGCACATGAAGATCCAGATTGTGCCGCCGGAATTGATGGCGGAAATCTACTGGTTATTCCTGATGGCCGAGAAGAACCAGATCACCAGAAATCCACTGAAGATGTACCCGGGAAAAGCAGAGCCGACCACCATTCAGCAGGAGTTTGTTGCCGGTATAGCCTTTGAAATGGGGCCGTGGCAAAACCTCAAACTGGCGCAAATGGAGTTGCTCGATCTGCTAGTACGGAAATTTTCCGCGAATTTTTCATTCCGCGGCATTGCGGAACGTAACGCCAGCTATGCCGTAGATCTGGCGAGCCGCTTTGGCCCGATCCGCCTGCACGCCGACAAACCGCAAACGGCCTCCATGCGCTATATCGGCACGGGTATTGTGCTCGGGCATATTGCACAGCTGTTTAAACAGTTGCAGAGTAATGGTGCGATACCCGATTGGTTTTCCTTGCCGGGCGCACACCCTAAGCATGAATATGTAGCCATGCTTAAAAAGCTGCAATTGTGCTGGTCCGACGATTCAGCGGACCGGCGGCAGCCGCGCGAACGCCACGAAATGCAAATTGACGCCCTGCACGGATTCCGTGAAATCCGCAGGATGGTGGCAAGCATTGAATACATACAATCGGGCAGAACGACCGCCTATCGCATTGAAAGGCCGGACGCTGAACAAGAACCCGCCGCACCGCTCGACTCACAACAGCGGCTCAAACAAATGGAGCTGGCCGGCGACCGCCAGCTGATGCAGCAATGGACCTTGATTGACCGCAGCAAGACCGGGATTGGCGCCGTCGCTAACCGGCATTACGAGTGGCTGAAAGTCGGAGCCTTGATCGGTTTTCGCAAAACCAGTTCGATGCAATGGTCGATCGGCGTGGCGCGCCGCCTCAGCCGCAACGCGCGCGGCCAGATTATTGTAGGAATGCAGTTGTTCGAAGGAGAGCTCGCGGTAACTCGGGCGGGTGCTCTGGACAAACTGGTTTCAATTCTCTTTGAAGACCCGACCATGGTATCCGAAGGACCGATCTTCAGCTGGCATGATGCGGTCGTCATGCGTGGCACCACGACTATTCTTATGCAGAACGGGCGCTATGCCGAAGGGGCAAGATATTTACTCAATATTGGCGCCGAGAAAAAATACGTGCGTCTGACAACCCTGCTGGAGGAAGGCAACGACTATTGTCTATCGCATTATGAGGAATACGAACCAGAGTGAAAATCACTGGTTCACTGGAATCGCATTCTCAAACAAGCTGACAATCTACGAACGCTGAAGTGCCCGCGTTAACCCCGGGACAACATCCTGTAAAACGTCAACTTTTGGCCGCGACCCGCAGGGCCAGCCGCTTATTCTTGGCCAGATTGCGTAACTCGGTCCGCCGACGCTCATAGCAGGCCGCGCAAATCCAGCGTGTGGCGCCGATCTTGCGACCCTCTGTGGCAACCCAATGGCTGCCGGTGCTGCAAAAACGCTTTTTGACTTCGGTGGTCATGGTGTTCCTGCTGTGGGGAGCCAGACGATACCGCGTGTGGTGCCCGATTTTAATCGAAATAGTGCTCACAGTGAGCGCTAACCTGCGAATAACTGCTGCAAGCAGTTATTCGGACGACAACACCAGCAGAAAGCCACTCACACAATCGGCACATGAATCCGGCATGTTCCCTGCGGGTTAAAGTATCAGCGAGTCCATCGCCGGGGCCAAGCAAGCGCAATATCAAGTCACGAGAGAGGCTAAGGCCACCAGCCGCTGCGCTTAATCTGCACTCAAATTTAGCGCGCGCACCACTTTCCCCAACCGCTCAACCTCGTGGCGGATATGCATGGCCAGCTCATCGGGCGAACTGCCAACCGGCACATAAGCCATTTCATTGAGGCGTTTGCCCGCCGCTGGATTGCGTAGAACCACCAGCGACGCCGCGTACAGGCTGGCGACAATATCGCGCGGCGTTCGCACCGGCACCAATAACGCAAACCAATTACCGGCTTCATAGCCGTTCAATCCGGCCTCCGAAACCGTCGGCACATCGGGAAGCAAAGGTAAACGCTTGAGCGTCGTCACACCCAAAGGCCGCAGCCGACGGCCCTGCAAATACGGCAAGGCGACGCCCAGCGGCGCAAAATACACCGACACTTCGCCGGCAATCACCGCGGTCAATGCCGGCCCGCCTCCTTTGTATGGAACATGCAGCATCTTGACGCCCGCCTGTCCGTTGAACAATTCGGCAGCCAGAAAGGTAAAGGTGCCGGCACCTCCTGAGGCGTACGCAAGCGCGTCAGGCCGCCCCTTCGCCAGACGGATCAACGCGGCCATGTTCGACACCGGCAGGGACGGATGCACCGACAACACCGCCGGATCGGTGACCAGCTGCGTCACCGGTGAAAAATCGCGAATAATGTCGTAACCGAGCGAGCGATAGAGCGTCGCATTAACCGCGTGACTAATGGTCATCTGCAACAGCGTATAACCGTCGGCCGGCGACCTGGACACAAACTCGGGACCGATGTTGGAACCCGCGCCAGTACGGTTATCAACCACAAACTGACGACCGAAGTGTTGCGTCAGTCCATCGGCCATAAAACGCCCGAACACATCGGTGGAACTCCCCGGCGAACCAGTGACCACATAGCGCACCGGCTTCACAGGGTAAGACTGCGCCAGACAAGCGCCGGTGCCCGCTGCGATCATCAGCACAATGACATATCGAAGCGCGCCACCCACGGCAGTCATCCGTTCACAAGCCGCTGTCTTCAGTCATATTTTGAATGCAAGCCACAGATCACACCACGCTCAGCCAACGGCGTGATCCTGACGCCAGGCCCAGGTAATCGACCACTCGTGGCCCTCGCCTTCGACGCACACTGCCGTGCCATTGCCGGGTTTGAAGTCGAAGATCTTGCGTTTCTCGTCGCCGCAAACCAGTTTGGCGACCGCACGCAACAGATAATCAATGTGACCGCACATCATAAGGTCGCCCTTGGTGGCGGCGATCTCGGCCAGAAAGGGGGCGACTGCGTCGCCCGTGTTGATCGGATAAGCCGCCAGCGCGACTCGGTCAGCCAGCCCCATCTTTGCCGCGATCGACACGGCGGTGTCGGAAACCCATTGCGCTTCGCTATGCAAAATGCGCACAGGCGACAAACCCAGCGCTTTGAATCGCGTACCAAGACGTGCGGCTTCCGCCTCGCCCTGCGCGCTGATATGACGCTGCGGGTCCTGCTCGGCGGTCAAGGCGTTGACGTGATGTATGAGGATGACTTTCATGAATTTCTCCGTATTTTGGTATGAACCCGGCACACCATCGACTAACGTGGTTTGCGAAGCGCAATCAGCAGCCGGCCTGTTGAAGAACAATATGCAAACAATAAACCGGCGCCATGCGCATGGCCGGTTACTCTCCGTGAACTGCCAATACCCGGCCGCTACAAAGTCACTTCGACGTTGTCGATCAGGCGTGTTTTACCGAGACGCGCCGCGGCGAGCACCACCAGCTTGTCGTCACCGCCCTGCGGCTCCTTGAGATCACTCTGCCGGCGCACGGCAATGTGGTCCGGCTTCCAACCATGATGGGCCAGCTCAGCCATGACATCGAGTTCGATCGCCTGGTATCCGCGCGAACCAGCGGCAATGGCGTCGCGCGCCTTGCTCAGGAGTTGATACAAACGCGGCGCCTCCTTGCGCTCGTCCACCGCAAGATAAGCATTGCGCGAAGACAGCGCGAGCCCATCGGTGGCACGCACGGTCTCGGCCAAAATGATTTCAATCGGCAACGACAGTTGGCGCGCCATATTGGTCAGTACCAGGCACTGCTGGTAATCCTTCTTGCCGAAGATCGCCGAATGCGGCGACACCATATTGAAGAGCTTGAGCACCACCGTGGCAACGCCGCGAAAGTGGCCCGGACGCACCGCCCCGTCGAGCACATGTTGCAGGTCGGAGGGTTCAACCACAAAGGTCTGCGGCTCGGGATAAATTTCGCGCTCATCGGGGGCGAAAACCACGTCAACCCCAGCGTCGCGCAACTTGGCGCAATCGGCTTCAAAAGTCCGCGGGTAGCGGTCGAAGTCTTCTTTGGGACCAAACTGCAGACGGTTAACAAAAATACTGACCACCGTGCACGCCGCACGCGGTTTGGCGATGTTGATCAGTTCGATGTGACCGCGGTGCAGATTACCCATCGTCGGCACGAACACATTGTTGGGTTCGCGCTGCAGGCGTTCGCGCAAGGCGGCGACAGAGTGAATGATATCCATGTGTGCAACGTGGTCAGGGGCGACTCCTCAGAATCCGGAATGCGTGCCCCGTTTAGTCGTCCGGCTGTTTTTAACGAGTCCGCTTTTTACCATAAGAAGCAGCGCGGCGCTTTGATGCGATCTGCGCCTGGCAAAGCGATCATTGTTTTTAGAATGAATGTTCCGGCCCCGGATAACTCGCGGCCTTGACTTCCTTCACATACGCAGCCACCGCGCCCTCAATGCTGCCAGCGTCGCGCATAAAGTTTTTCACAAACTTCGCCTTCCTGCCGGGGAACACATCGAGCATGTCGTAGAGCACCAGAACCTGGCCCGAGCAATGCACGCCGGCACCGATGCCGATCGTAGGTACTCGCAACTGCGCGGTCACTTCTTTGGCCAGCGGCGCCGGAATCAGCTCCAGCACCACCATGCCGGCCCCCGCCTCCTCAATGATTTTCGCTTCATGGATCAATCGCTCGGCCGCCGATTCCGTCTTGCCCTGAACGCGATAACCACCCAGCGCATGCACCGACTGCGGCGTCAGCCCGAGGTGGCCACAAACCGGAATGCCGCGCGAGGTCAGAAAGTGTATGGTCTCAGCCATACATTCACCGCCCTCGAGTTTGACCATCTGCGCGCCGCCCGCCATCAGCTCGGCGGCATTGGCAAACGCCTGCGCCGGGCTGGTCTGATAGGTTCCCCACGGCATGTCGCCGACAATAAAAGCACGCTTCGATCCGCGCGCAACACAGGCGGTGTGATAGACGGCGTCGCGTTGCGTCACCGGCAGGGTGGTGTCGTGACCCTGCACCACCATGCCGAGTGAATCACCGATCAGGATGGTATCGACACCGGCCGCATCAACCACCGCAGCGAAACTCGCATCGTAAGCCGTCAACATCGCGATACGTTCGCCGTCCTGCTTCATTTTCTGCAATGCAGTCAGTGAGATTCTCATCTTTATTCACCCATGCTGAAAAATTCGCGCGTGCCGCGCATCGCAATAATACGCTCAATCAAGAGATCGAAATCGGCCGGCGTATCGACGAAATTAAGGTGTTCCGAATTGACGATCAACACCGGCGCATCTTCATACTGGTAGAAAAAACGCGCATAGGTCTCCCCCAGCCGCAGCAGATACTCTTCAGAAATCTGCTGCTCGTAAACAATACCGCGGCGACGCACGCGCTCGACCAGCACCTCGGTGGGCGCCTGCAAATAGATCACCAGATCGGGTGTGGCAGACTGCGGTTTGATCGAGGCATAAATCTGCTGATAGAGGTTCAATTCGTCGTCATTGAGCGTCAGCCGCGCAAACAACGGGTCTTTATCGAGTATGAAATCCGCGACCGTGGCGCGCTGAAAGAGATCTGACTGCTGCAGATCGCGTACCTGGTTGACGCGCTGAAAAAGAAAAAACAGCTGCACCTGCAGCGCGTAACGCGCGCGGTCCTGATAAAAACGCGGCAAGAACGGATTGGCAGCCGGCTCTTCGAGCAGGGTGGCCGCACCGGTGACCTCGGCAAGCTTGCGTGCGAGCGTGGTCTTGCCGGCGCCGATCGGCCCCTCGACCACGATATAGCGGTATTTTTCCGGCAACGACTTCATCAGGCCGGCACTTCACTGGTGAGCGTATCCTCCCGGCAAATGCCGCTGCGATCGCAGGCCCGCAGCAGTTGCGCGGCACTACCACGCCCGGGGATCACACAGTCCGGCGCAATTTCGACCAGCGGCGCGAGCACAAAGGCACGCTCGTGCATGCGCGGATGCGGAATACTCAAACCGGGTAAGTCGATCAATTGATCGCCGTAGAGCAAGACATCAAGATCAAGCGTACGTGGCGCGTTGACGAAATGGCGGGCGCGTCCGCGTGCCAGTTCCAGCGCGAGCAGCGCATCGAGCAACGCGCGCGGCGCCAGTGCCGTTTCAATCGCGGCGACGGCATTGATGAAATCAGGCTGATCGGCATAACCGACCGGCGCAGTACGGTACAAGGACGAGCGTTTAACGAGATGCGAATCGGGTAATGCGGCAAGCGCGGCGAAAGCGCCAGTGACCTGCGACACCGGATCGGCAAGATTGCTGCCCAGCGCGATATACGCCGTGACAACACTCATGACTCGGCACTCTCTCCCGTACTGGCTTCACCGGGCTTGTGACGCCGCCGGCGGCGCCGACGTTTGGCCGGACCCGGCGCGCTGTCTTTCAACAACATCTCCGCACGCGCGGCCTCGTCGGTACCGGAGAACTTCTTCCACCACTCGGCGATTTCGCCGTCCAATTCGCCGCTCTCACAGCGCAGCAGCAGAAAATCATAAGCAGCGCGAAACTTGAGGTGCTCGAGCAACTGGAAGGGGCGGCGCCCGGTACGATTTTCAAAGCGCGCCTGCAAGGCCCAGATCTCTTTCATGTCACCGCCATAGCGACGCGGAATGGCGAGTTGTTCCGACTGCACCTGCAAGACCTGATCCATCGCCTCAAACAAGGCCGGCATCAGATGCATGCCGCGCGCCTGCGCCTGTTTCCACGCAGCGAGCACTTCGTGCCACAACAGCGCGGCAAACAAAAAGCCAGGCGACACAGTCTTGCCCGCGTTGATGCGCACATCGGTATTGGCCAGCGCCAGCATGACAAAGCGCTCGCCCAGTGGCTGTTCGAGAATCACATCGAGCAGCGGCAGGGTGCCGTGATGCAGCCCCTCCTTGCGCAAACGCCGCACGCCGTCGACCGCGTTGCCGGAGAGCAGGAGCTTCATGATTTCGTCGAAGACGCGGGCCTTGGGCACGTTTTGCAGCAGGCCGCCCAAGGTGCGGATCGGCTTGCGTGCGCGCGGCTCAATTTCCAGACCGCAAGCGGCGGCAAAACGAATCGCGCGCACCATACGGATGGGATCTTCACGGTAGCGCTGCAGCGGATCGCCGATCATGCGCAGGCGACGTGCCTTGATATCGGCCACACCGTCGTGATAATCGAGCACTTCCTGACGCACCGGATCATAGAACATCGCATTGATGGTGAAGTCACGGCGCCGCGCATCCTCTTCAACCGTGCCAAACACGTTGTCGCGCAGGATGCGGCCGTGTTCATCCGTCGATTGCACGCTGTCATCGGCGTCAACAGCATTGCCGCGAAAGGTCGATACCTCAATGGTCTCGGCCCCTATCATCACGTGCACCAACCTGAAACGCCGGCCGATGATGCGCGAGCGGCGAAAAATGCCGCGCACCTGCTCCGGCCGCGCGCCGGTCGCCACATCAAAATCCTTGGGTTCGCGCCCCAGCAACAGATCGCGCACGGCACCACCGACCAGGTAGGCGGCGAAGCCGTGCTGCTGCAGGGTTTCACATACTTTCTGCGCCGCCGGACTGATAAGGTCGGGGGAGATGCGGTGATTCTTGAAGGCAATTATCTTCGGCTGTGCCGTCTTGCCGAACAGCTTGCCGAAAAATTTTCTGATCATTGATTGAAAAATCCAGAGGTAAAACAAACTGAACGGCGCACAAATGTGCTGCCGCTCGAATTTGTGTTCGGCGCCAATTATATAACGGGCACCACATGGGCACCGGTGCCGTCGCCACACAGCGTCAGGCGGCAGCCGTAGAGCGCCTCCAGGCGTTCACGCTGCAGCATTTCAGCAGCACTTCCCTGCGCATGCGTACCATCGCTGTGCAACATCAAAACACGGTCGCAATGCGCTGCATAGGCGGGGTCGTGCAACACCACCACCGCCGCACGACCAGCGCGGGTGGCGGCACGGATTAATGCCATCGTCTGCTGCTGATGACGCAAATCGAGATGCTGCTGCGGCTCATCGAGCAACAACAGCCGCGTATCTTGCGCCCACAGCTGGGCGAGGCGCGCACGCTGGCGCTCGCCGCCCGAAAGCGTGGCGAAGGGCTGTGCAGCCAGTGCCGTCAGATCAAAATCAGCCAGTGACCGCGCCACCGCATCGCTCCCCGCCGCATCACCGCCGAACGCTCCTTGCGTATGCGGAAAGCGACCGAGGCACACGTAGTCGGCGAGCGTGCCCCAATATTCCTGCGGTTCACTTTGCAACAACAGACCGAGACCGCGCGCCAACTCGCGCCGCGGATAGCGATCGATGTCGCGCGCTTCGAATTCAATCCGTCCAGCCGCCGGCGACTGTACACCAGCCAGCACCTGCAACAACGTGCTCTTACCACTGCCATTGCAACCAAGCACGGCCCACAACTCGCCGGCGGCGACCTCGAGATCCAACCCTCTGCACAGACTACGCGCGCCGACAGAAATCCCTATTGAAGTGGCGCGCAGCATCAGGCCCGCCGCGACAATAAAAACAACATGACCGGCACACCGATCAACGCCGTCAACACACCGACCGGCAGCTGCTGCGGCGCCCATAAGGTGCGCGCCAGAATATCGGCGAGCGTGACAAAAACGCCTCCGCACAAAACCGCCGCCGGCAATAACACACGGTGCTCGTGCACGCCGAGCAAACGCAGCGCATGCGGGGCCATCATGCCGACAAAGCCTATGCTGCCACCGAGCAGTACCGCCGCCACGGTGGCAGCGGCGGCGCCGAAATAGAGCGCCGCCTGCACCGGCTTGAGCGCCACACCGAGCACGCGCGCCTTCAGATTACCCAGCGTCATCGCATCGAGATTGCCCGCCAGCCCGATAAAAGCAGCGCTCAACACCGCCAGCAGCAGCCAGGCAAAACCGCTGCTCCCGGCATCCGACAAATCGCCCATCAACCAGAACAGCATGCCCTTCAATTGCGCCTGTGGCGCCACCGCGAGAATCAAACTGATCAGGGCGGCACAACCGGAAGACAGCACCACGCCGGTCAGCAACAAACGGTGCGGATTCCAGTCACCCGAACGAAACGACAACGCAAACACCGCCGCCATGGCGACGAGCGCACCGGCGAATGCGGCGAAATTGGTTGCCACCAGCGTCGCGCCAAAGAGCATGGCACCAAGGGCGCCGAGCGCAGCGCCACCGGAAATTCCCAGCACATAAGGATCGGCCAGCGGGTTACGCAACAACACCTGCAACAACACACCGGACATCGCCAACAGCCCACCGCAGACGAAGGCAGCCAGCGCACGCGGCAAGCGCAACTGCCAAACGATGTCATGCGCCACACCCGGTGTCGGCAGCAGCAGCGCATCGACAACCTGCGCAACCGTCAGCGACACACTGCCGACCAACAGCGCACCCAGCAGGCTGGCTGCAGCGACGATCAGCAGCAGAATGAGCAGGCGCACACGAGACATGGCAGCGCGTACATTGTGACCGTCCGCTGGCGGGGGGGCTGCATCAAAGCCTTGGATAGCCACGCCAGCTGCCGCGCTAATTCAGCGACATCACCGGCCAGCCGTGCGCCAGTGCGTGCGCCCGCAGCGTCGCGTCGGGATCAACGGCGACCGGATCACT
>CAIWNB010000318.1 GCA_903913965.1 uncultured beta proteobacterium | reverse complement strand
TGTGGTGGCGGCCCCGGACAACGCGTATTGACCGGTGATGAACGGCAGGTTTTGTCCGACGACAATGCGGGCTTCTTCGTTGTCGGTGGTGAGCAAGGTCGGCGTCGATAGAATATTGGCGTTGCTATCCCTTTCCAGGGCGCGGACCAGGAGGCCTAGGTTGACCACCTGGCCGACACCCGGCATCGTCACCACCCCTTTGATCACGCCTACATTCAGTCCCTCGCCGGCGTTGAGCGGATTTTGTGCAATGCCCTGGATGTTCTGCCGTGCAGCACCAAAATTGGTCCCGCCAAACACGCTGCCCGGGGCGGTGGTGGTGGCGCCCGCACCGTTGAGGTTTTGCCATTGCACGCCAAACTCAGCCGCTTTGTTCGCCGTGACTTCGACGATCAGTGCTTCGATAAAAACCTGGGCACGCCTGGAATCCAGTTTGTCGATGACCGCGCGCAGGTCGTTATAGATGGCGTCGGGCGCGGTAATGATGATTGAATTGGTGGCCGCGTCGGCCTGGATAATGCCGGGCGGCGCAGCAGCAGGCTGGCTGGTGGTGCCGGCAGCCTGCGTGGCGAGCGGCGGCGCCATTGGACCCTGTGCGGGGGGCGCTGCGGCGTTAGGCAATGCCGGTAAGGGCGCGCTGAAACCGCCGGGTGCCAGCGACGGGCGCGGGCTTTGCGCGCCTCCGCCCTGATAGATGGCGCGCAGTGTCTCGGCGATTTTCACCGCTTCGGCATTTTTCAGAAACACCACGTGCATGTTGCCGGTGACGCTGGTGGGCGCGTCGAGCGTACTGACGAGACTGCGCAACCGCGCCAGCCGCGAGGGGTTTTCAGCGCGCGCCAGCAGGCTGTTGGAACGGCTGTCCGGCACGATCACCATGCGCTGGGTGGGATCTGCCCCGGCCGTCTGCGGCGTTTCGGCAAACAAGCGGTTGACAGTCTGGGCGACGTCAACGGCGGAGGCGTGCTTCAGCGGTATGACAATGCCATCGTTAGCGCTGGGCTGGTCGATCGATTCTATGATCTTTTCGATGCGCTGTAGATTGCTCGCATAGTCGGTGATCACCAGCGTATTGTTATTGCCATACGCGGTGATCGTGTTGCTCGGCGTAATCAGCGGTCGCAGGATCGGCACCATTTGCACCGCCGACTCATACTTCAGCGCAAACACCTGGGTGCGGATCTGGTCACCGGCGGGGCGTGCTTTTTCATCCGGACCGACGGTGGGGCCCGGATTCAGCTTGGCGTCGCTTTCCGGAACGATCTTGAGGATGCCGCGACTGTCCACCACCGCATAACCTTGCAGGCGCAGCGCCGACAGGAAAACGTCGTAGACCAGCGCACGCGGGATCGGCTTGGCAGAAATAATGTTGACGCTGCCCTTCACGCGCGGGTCGAGCAGGAAATTCCTGCCGGTGATTTCTCCCACCGCTTTGACCACGCTCTCGATGTCCGCATTGACGAAATTAAGCGTAACGGATTCATTGGCCGTGGCGCGGGGCGCCGTTTCTGCAGCAGTTATGACGGTCGGCAGGCCCAGCGCGAGCACGCAGGCGGATGCCGTAATGGCGCGCACGATGCGGCGCATGATGGACCCGGTGGTTGATGCGCTGCCGCAACCGCCGGCGGCAGTGCGTGCAAGCCTTGTGGGATGGCTATTTTTTTTCAGGGAGCGCAATGGTTTCTCGCCTGCCATGACGTTCAATCGCGATGCCGCTTGGCATGACCTGCAGCAGGCGCATGCCCGGCATGATATCGGCACCTTCGCGCACCGTGATGGCGCGGCCCGCATCAATTTGCAGGACAGCGTAGCTCTCTCCGTTACCTGCGGCGGCCACCCCGGTCAAGCGCACGACCGGTCCGGATGCGGTGGCAGGTAATGGATTTTGCGCGCTGCCGCCAAAGAGTTGTTTGGCCGCGTCGGTTGTTTGCGGAGCGGCGGCCTCGGGAGTAATGACAGCGGTATCCGGTGCCAGCCAGGCCCAGGTCCAATAGGCCATTACCGCGCACAGCAACAACAACGCCGCGCTGGTGGCCAGCGCGGTGAAGATATTGGGGACAGGATGAGCGCGTATGTTCGGAGTGGCCTGCATAGTGATCTGTTGGTTGCGCCACCCGGCTTCGTTCCGCTGTCGGGCGGGGGATGGCGGTGCGGCATCGGAGTATACTTGATAGCTTGTTTTTTGGTCTCGGCATGCAATGGGCGCCTGCTCATTGCCGGGTTTATGACCCGATCATGCCGCCATCGGGTGGGCCGGAGTTGTGATGAACCTGTTGAGTTGCTGCACTGAAAAAAAACGCCGAGCGCAGCCGCTGACCGCTGATGCGCGTGCGGGCGCCGGTGGCGGCTTCACCTTGCTCGAGGTGATGGTGGTGGTGGTCATCCTTGGCGTGCTGGCGGCCCTGGTGGTGCCGCGTATCATTAGCCGCCCCGACGAGGCCCGCGTTGTTGCCGCACGCCAGGATATCGCCAGCCTGATGCAGGCGTTGAAGTTATACCGGCTCGACAACCAGCAGTATCCGGCCACCGAACAGGGCCTGCAGGCACTCGTCGAAAGGCCGGCCAGTGCGCCGCTGCCGCTGAACTGGAAAGCCGGTGGCTATGTTGAACGTCTGCCGAAAGATCCCTGGGGACACCCCTATCAATATTTGAATCCCGGCCTGCGCGGTGAGATCGACGTCTTCAGTCTGGGGGCGGATCGCGCGCCTGGCGGCGAAGGTAGCGACGCCGATATTGGTTCGTGGAATATTTAGTCGCCCCGGCATTCAAGGCCTGTGTTCTGCGCAGGCGGCCGCGATACCGCGCTTTTACCTTGATTGAATTGCTGGTCGTCACGCTGATCATGGGCCTGCTGGTCGGCTTGGTCAGTGTGGCGATTCGCCCCGGTGAGCGGGCCGTCCTTGCCACGGAAGCGCAGAGGCTGGCGCAATTGCTCGATCTTGCGGCCGCAGAAGCGCGGGCCAGCGGTATGCCGCTGCGCTGGTCCGCCGGCGTGAAGGGTTACCAATTCCGGGCTTTTCGCGACGGTGCAGGCTGGTTGCCGCGGGTTGGCGATGATGCGCTGCGCGAGCGCGTGTGGTCCGCCGCTATTACCGT
>CAIWNB010000317.1 GCA_903913965.1 uncultured beta proteobacterium | reverse complement strand
GCGCTGCCGCTGCAAACCATGGCGAAGGCCTATGTGTCGCATGCGATTCATGAAGCGGCGTTGCTGGCTGCAGAGTGCTTCGGCGCGATGGGCGTGATGAAGGATATGCCGCAACCGCACTATGTCCACAACGCGTTGGTGTTCGTGCATTCGGATACCAGTAACTCGACCATGAAACTGCGGGTCGCCGAGGCGATTGCAGAATTCAAGCGCGCGTGAGAACGGACAGCCACACATAATCATCAGGAGCAGTAATGGATTTTTCGTTAAGTGAAGAGCAGCGCGCATGGCAGATGAAGGCGCGCAAGTTTGCCGATGAAGAAATCACCCCGATCTCGCTCGCCCGCGAGCAGATCGCGGATCCCAAGCACACCTGGGACTGGGAAATCATCAAGAAGGGATCGAAGCTGGGTTTTCGCACGCTGGCAGTACCCAAGGAATGGGGCGGTCATGGTGCGGATTTCATCTCGCAGGCATTGGTTATGGCTGAACTCTCGCGTGCGGATTGCGCGATCGGCAAGGCCTTCAGCCAAAACTGGAAGTGGAGCCACCTGATTTCTTCGGTGTGCAGCGACGACCAGAAAAAACGCTTTCTGACCAAGTTCCTTGAAGACGACACCTTCGTAATGGGCAAGGGCATTACCGAGCCGAACGCCGGTGGTGATAACCGTCTGCCGCCGCCGGATTTTCCGAAGTCGGGCTTCCGTTTGCGTGCCGAGCGTCAGGGTGACGAGTGGGTGCTCAACGGTGAGAAATGCTTTATCGCCAACGGCGGTGTCGGCAAGCTGTTCTTCCTGGACGCGCGCACCGATCCGAACGTTGGTATCAAAAGCGGCACCACCATGTTCATGGTGCCGGCTGACACACCGGGCTTCCGTTTCGGCAAGCAGTTCAACAAGGCCGGCTGGCGCTTCTATATGAATGCCGAGCTGATTTTTGAAAACGCACGTATTCCCGACGCCAACCGCGTTGGTGAAGTCAACGGCGGCGTGAAGAAGGGTACTGACGACACCACCGGCGGCGACTTGTTCGGTGATCTGGAGTTGGCGGCGCACGCGCTGGGTGTCTGCGATCACGCCTGTGAATCGGCGATGAAGCATGCGAAGAGCGCGACCAAGGGCGGCAAGCCGTTGGCGGATCAGCAGGATGTGCAGTTGATATTGAACCGCATGTTCATGCTGACCGAGGCGCTGCGTTCGTTTGTCATGCGCATTGCGTGGGAGCACGACGCCAAAGTGCATTCGCAGAATCCGGGTCTGGCGATGAACTTCTCCTGCGATACGATTCAGGACGTCACGCGTCTCGCTATTGACCTCATGGGCAGCAGCAACGGGCGCATGAATGCGAGTGCCGACAAGCTGGCCCGCGATGCGATCGTCTGGACGCACCTCGGTGGCGATTCGGTGTTGCGCATGCGTTATGCGCGCCGCATTATCGCGGCTTACAAGTAAGGCAAAGCCGGCCCGGATGTTTCCGGGCCGGCTTAACGTTTGCTGACATGAATACACGAGAGGGCTAGTCCCCCTTGTTCATTAAGGGGTGGCGCCGTGTTGAAAATCGGAATTTTGCTGGGTGACGATATCGGGCCGGAAGTCGTGCCTGAATGCGTGAAGGTCATGAAGGCTGCGGCGGCGAAGGCCGGGCTTGATGTGCATTGGCAGGATTTTCCGATTGGGCGCCGCGGTCACGAGATGCACGGCAACACCATGCCGCAACAAACTGTCGACGGACTCAAGGATTTCGACGGCTGGATCATGGGGCCGATCGGTCATGGTTCCTATCCGCGCAACGATCCGACCTGGATCATGCCGCCGATGCGCAAGAAATTCGACCAGTTCGCCAGCATCAAGCCGGTGAAGTCGTACGAGAACATCAAGTCGATCCACAAGAACGTCGATATCGTCTTCCTGCGCGAAGTCACCGAGGGCATGCAGTCGAGTGACACCATCGTTGCTGGCAATGGCGAGTTCCGTCCCAACGATGAAATTTCGGTCGGTATGCGTGTTGTGACGCGCACGGGGGCCAACCGCGTGGCGCGCGAAGCGTTCGAAATCGCGCGTACCCGCAAGATGAAACTCGTCACCGCTGTGCACAAAGAGCCGGTCTATCGTCTGGTCTGCGGCATGTTTGCCGAAGAGTGTCGCAAGGTTGCGAAGGAATACCCGGATTGCAAATTCAATGAAGTGCTGGTGGATGGGTTCGCCATGAAAGTGGTGATGAATCCGCATCAGTTCGATGTCGTGGTCACCACCAACCAGTTCGGCGACATCCTCACCGATGAAGGCGCGGGTTTGGTCGGCGGTCTGGGTCTGGCGCCTGGCCTGTGCGTCGGTGCAGATAACGCGATGGCGCAGGCCACGCACGGTTCAGCGCCTGATATCGCCGGCAAAAATATTGCCAACCCCTATGCCATGATCATGTCCGGCCAGATGCTGTTTGAATGGCTCGGTCGCAAACGCAATGATCCGAAGGCGGCGAAAGCGGCGCAGTTGATCGATCAGGCGGTCGACCGTGTGATTGCAGAAGCCACACATCTCACCGGCGATCTTGGCGGCAAGGCGTCGACCAGTGAGATGGGTGACGCGATCGCGGCGGCGATCTAAAGGCGGATCTGATGATGCAACTATCAGTAAGTATTCTGATGGTTGCATCGATAGCGCTGGTCTGCGCCTCGCAACCAGCACTCGCCGCAGCGGCTGCAGAGTACCCCGTCAAGCCAGTGCGCGTGATTGTGCCCTTTGCTCCGGGCGGCACCAACGATGTGGCGGCCCGCATCGTCGCCGAAAAATTCAGCGAACGTTTTGCACAATCCTTTGTGGTCGATAATCGCGCCGGCGCCAATGGCGTGGTGGGCGCGGAGATCGTGGCGCGCGCAGCGCCCGACGGCTACACGTTGTTGGTGGCCTCGGCCGGCATCGCGGTTAATCCCAGCATTATGAAGTCACTGCCTTACGACACGCAGCGTGACTTTACGCCGCTCGGCATGGTTGGCGGCGGCCCTTACCTGATGGTGGTGCATCCGGCCATCGGTGCGAAGACGGTAAAAGAGTTCGTCGCCTGGACGAAAGCGCGGCCCGCTCAGATCAGTTACGCCTCGGTGGGTGTGGGCAGTCCGTCGCAACTGGCGGCCGAGCTGTTGCGTATGGTCAGCGATATCGATATGCAGCATGTGCCGTACAAAGGCGGCAGCGCGGCACTGCCGGATCTGATCGCCGGACGCGTGGCGATGTTTTTCGGTTCTATCTCCACATTGAATCCACAGATGCAGGCGGGGCGTTTGCGCGCCATTGCTGTGACCACACTGACGCGTTCGCCGGCCTTGCCCGAAGTGCCGACCTTCGTCGAATCGGGTTTTCCCGGTTTTGAGGTTAATGGCTGGTATGGTTTGCTCGGCCCGGCAAAAATGCCCGCCGTCTTGGTGGCGCGCCTGAATGCGGAATTGCAAAAAGTACTGGCCGCTGGCGAAACGCAAATGCGTTTTGCCGCCAACGGCATGGAGCCCGCCGGTGGCACCGCCGCCGCCTTTGATGAACGTATACGCAATGAAATGACAAAATGGGCGCAGGTCGTGCACGCCGCCGGCATCAAGCCTGAATGAAAACCGCTGCGTTGAATCGTGCCCCGGCCCGTATCATCTTGACAGGCGCAACACGCGCCGATAAAACGAACGTTCTTTTTTCTTCAACACTGATCGGAATCATCCGCCATGCCAGCCAACTGGTCTGAAGAAGTGCACCGCATCATGCAGGAGCAAAACGTGGGGCAGGTTGCCTACGTGCCCGACACCGGCTTGAAGCACGTCATCGAGCTTGTCGTAGCCGACAAGAAAATGCGCGCTGTGCCCCTGACCACCGAGGAAGAGGGGGTGGCGCTTGCTACCGGCGCATGGTTGGCGGGTCAACGCAGCGTGTTGCTGTTGCAATCGAGTGGCGTCGGCAATTGCATCAACATGCTGGGCATGGCGATCGAATGTCGCATTCCGCTCTTGATGCTCGTGACGATGCGCGGGCAGTGGGGGGAGTTCAACCCCTGGCAGATGCCGATGGCGCAAGCGACGGCTTCGGTCTTGACCGCGATGGGCGTGATCGTGCAACCGGTTGAACGTGCCGATGACGTCGCCGAGACCTTCGCCGCCGCCGGCCGTCTGGCCTTTAATACCAATCGCGTGGTTGCGGTGCAGGTGGCGCAACGTGTGGTTGGTGCCAAGGAGTTCAAATGACCACCGCGAACAAAAAACCTCTCATCGACCGCCGCAAAGCCGCCGCTGCCATCCTCGCCAAACGCGGAGACGCGCTGGTGGTCACCGGACTGGGGGCGCCGACCTGGGATGCCGCCGCTGTCGGCGACAGTGCGCTGAACTTTTATACCTGGGGCGGCATGGGCTGCGCCGCCATGGTCGGGCTGGGCATGGCGCTGGCGCAACCGAAGCGCCGCGTCATCGTCATCACCGGTGACGGGGAAATGCTGATGGCGTTGGGGGCGCTGGCAACCATTGCTGCGCAACAGCCGCGCAATCTGTCTATCGTGGTAATGGACAACGAACACTATGGCGAGACAGGCATGCAGGTGACGCATACCGCGCTCGGTGTCGATATGGCCGGTATGGCCAAGGCCGCGGGCTTTCGCGCCACTGCCACCGTCCACACCATGGCGGAACTCAAGTCGTGGGTGCCGAAAATTTATAGCGCAGGCCCGGTGTTCGTTGATCTCAAGGTGAGTACCGATCGCGCGCCACTGGTGCTGCCGCCGCGCGATGGCACCTTGCTCAAGCTGCGTTTCCGGCAGGCCTTGCTGGGCGAGGCGTGAAGATGCGTTTTGTCGCTGGGATGAATCAAGGCTTATTCATGGATTCTCTGCGCGCCCAGTCCGGAATACGCTGCGCTTCTTCCGGACTTCGGGTTGTTTCGAATGTAATGGGAGTTTCGTTGTTGCTGGTGGCGGCGGGCGTGCCATTGGCATCGGCGCAACCCGCCTATCCGGTGAAGCCGGTGCGCGTCATCGTGCCGTATCCGCCCGGCGGCGGGAATGACATCATCGCGCGTGCGGTTGCGGATGAATTAACCAAGCGCACAGGCCAGAATTTCCTCATCGACAATCGTCCCGGTGCGAGCACCATCATCGGCACCGAAATCGCGGCCAAATCCGCTGCCGACGGTTATAACGTCTTCGTGTCGAGCCAGACCACGCTCGCCATCGTGCCCAATTTGAAGCGTAGCGTGCCCTATGATCCGGTGCGCGATTTTGATCCGGTGTCCATGCTCGCCACCCAGCCGTATTTGCTGGTGGTGCATCCCTCGCTGCCGGTGACCACGGTGAAGCAACTCGTCGCGCTGGCCAAGGCGCAGCCGGGGAAGCTTGCCTTTGGTTCGCCCTCGTTGGGCACTGGAGGACATTTGTCTGCAGAGCTGTTCAAGATCGCCACGGGGGTCGATATGTTTCATGTGCCCTATAAAGGTGGCGCGCAGGCCGCGGTCGAGGTTATGGGCGGACATGTTTCGCTGATGTTTGCGACCTTCAGTTCAGTCCATGCGTTTGCTGTCACCGGCAAGCTGCGGCCGATTGCCGTGACTTCCGCGAAGCGGTCGCCGGCGCTGCCCAAGGTGCCGACCATCGCCGAGAGCGGTGTGCCGGGGTTTGAAACCGTGCAATGGATCGCCATGTCGGTGCCGCGCGGCACCCCGAAATGGGCTGTTGATCGTCTAAATGCCGAGATCGCCGCCGGCGTGAAGTCCCCTGAATTACGCGAGCGTCTCTCCAGTCAGGGCTATGATCCGGAGTCTTCAACGCCGCAACAACTCGCCGATACCATCAAGGTGGAATATGCGCGCTTCGGCAAGCTGATCAAAAGTATCGGCCTCAAAGACGATTAGTCGTATCGGGTGCGGCGGAGGCGGGCGGTGCAAGGCCGCCCGCGGTAAAAAATATTTTTTACGCTTTGTTCAGCGGTTTTTAGATTCCCCTATAAATTGCAAATCATGGGGTTTTCGCTGACACCTGACAAACCACTTTAAGTGGTCGTGTGTTGCCAGTTCGCTGGCCCGTCTTGCATAGAATGAGCGCGCCATCGAGAGTGCTTTTTTAAAAATCAAACTGTGCCAATGGCCTGGCGTAAAAGCCTCAGGTAAGTTCTTAGGTATATGGTCTTTTTGCCCCGAGGAATGCGGGCAAAAACCACCGCTGTTCCATTCAAACTCAAAGGCTTTGCTGTCGATAATCATCACAAGGATGAGCGGCATTCCTGCCGTGAACCGAACGTGTATGGAGGCCGCCATGAGCAAGCAGCTTGCCTTACCCCTTGAGTCCGATCTGAGTGCCGACCCCGCGCTGCGCCGCGCCTGGATACGCAGCGGTTTGCGCGTACCCTTTCATGTGGCGGTGCATGTGCCGGCGATTGTCATCTGTTTGCGACACCTCGCCGGTGTCGGCATGCAGCGCCGGCGGTTGCGCTGACGAACCGGCGGCGGCCAGAGTCACCGGGTCCGCCAGATCCGCCAGTGCCCGACGGCTTACTCGTACCAGTAACGCTTGTGCGAGACCGTCTTGGCGTTGGGGCCGCCGCCGTTCGGGTCCAGCCACAACACCTTGCCCGGATGCTTGACCGGTTTGCCGTCGAGGCGCTCGCGCAGCCAGTCGCAGACAAACGAGTGGATGTCGATCTGCCAGACCAGCGCGCGTCCGGCACCAGTCACCGAGCCGTTGTGATGCTGGTCGGGCAGCATCCACAATTCGGCTGGCGCTTTCATCTGGTCGAACAAGCGGTAGATCTCGTCGACCGGTGCGCGCGGATCAAACTCACCGTTGACGATCAGCGTCGGGCACTGGATCTTGTCCATGCGGCCTTCCATGTGCATCTGGCTGACCACCTTGTCGAGTTCCTCTTCGCTTTTGGATTGCGTGAGATAGGCGAAGAGCTGCTTGTAGCGCGGTGACTCTTCGGTCATCAAATAGTATTTGTCGCCAAACGAAGCCCACGGCGCGGCCAGCGCGGCGATGCGGTGGTCGTGCGCGGCGATGCGCATGCCCCAATGCGAACCGAAGCTCAGCGCGTAGACGGCGATTTTTTTCGCATCCACCTCGGGCCGCGTGATCAGGTAATCGATCGCCGCGCTTGCCGCCTCTTCGTAATTGTCGGCGGTGAGACGAATGCCGCGCAGATTGCTCTCGCCCTGGCCGGGGCCGTCGAATGAAAACAGATGCATGCCGCGGCGTTGCGCCTGATTGAAATTCGGATGCGGCCAGGCTTCCTTGGTTTGATCGCAGCCCGGCACATAGAACACCAGCGGCTTGGGGCCGTCGCCCGGGGCCAGATGCAGGTTGCCCGAGATGATGGTGCCATTCCACGGGATATCGACGTGTTCGATCTTGTAGGAGGCGAATTCACGGACCTTGTCATAGCAGCGCATCAGGCCGCCGTGCAGATAACGCTTTTCGTCATTGGTTTGAAATACCACGTGCTGTGCATCGAGCCACAGCAGGGCGGTCTGGTAGTAGAGTTCCATCGCGGTATCGCGGTGGCCGGCCTCGGCTTCGGTTTCCGCCATTTTTTCGAGGCGGCGTGCGGCCAGCCCCATGTGCTTGCTGATCATGTCGTGGTTGCGCACATTGCGCGGCAGGCGGCCACGACCGTCGGATTGGAAGTGGAAGACGTTACCGGTTTCCTTGATCACCCAGTCAAAGACCCATTTCTGGCTGTCGCGTTGCAGATGGGGACGGCCGGTTTTCTCGTTTGACGGGCTGGGCATTTCTCTTCTCCAAAAATAATTATTATGAGCCGTGCTGACGGCGCGAGGTCGAAAGATACCTTGTGGTGTGTGGCACCGCAACCGCGTGCGGTGCCGTTGCCGCTATTGCGGCGTGAGGCCGATGGCGCGCACCACGCGGGTCCATTTTTCGGTTTCGGTCGCAATGTACGCGGCGAATTGCGCCGGTGGATTAGCGACCGTTTCCATGCCCTGTGCGAGAAACAGCGCCTTCACATCGGGCAGGTTGAGCAGTTTGACCATTTCAGTGTGAATGCGTGTGCTGATGGCCTGCGGCGTTTTGGCGGGTACCACCATGCCGTGCCACGAGGTGGTTTCAAAACCCGGCAAGCCGCCTTCAGCCACCGTCGGCATTTCGGGCAGCAGCGCGCTGCGCGCGGCCGTGGTGACGGCGATACCGCGCAGGCGGCCTGATTTGACATGCGGCATCGCCGGCAGCAGGCTCGCCAGCATGATCTGCACCTGGCCCGACATCAGATCACTCAGCGCCTGACCGGTTCCTTTGTAAGGCACATGTACGATGTCAACGTTGGCCATCGACTTGAGTAATTCCATGCCGAGCTGGGTGGTGGTGCCGGCGCCGCCTGAGGCATAGTTGAGTCCGCCGGGTTTGGCGCGCGCCAGTGCCAGCAGTTCCGGGATTGATTTCGCGGCCACCGCTGGATGCAGTGCGATGATTTGCGGACCTGCGGTGGTCTGGGTAATCGCCTGAAAATCCTTCACCGGGTCGTAAGGTAGTTTCGCAAACAGCGCCGGGGCAACGGCGAGATTGCCGGATGAGCCGATCATGATCGTATAGCCGTCGGGCACCGAGCGCGCGACGATCTCGCAACCGATCGCGCCACTGGCGCCACCGCGGTTATCCACCACCACGGTCTGGCCAAAGGCCTGCGAGAGACGCTGTGCAACCACCCGCGCCACAATATCGGTAGGGCCGCCGGGCACGAAGGGGGCGACCAAGCGCACCGGTTTATCGGGGTAAGCGGCTACCGAGAATGCCGGAACTAAAAGGAGTGCGACCGCCGCACCGTGGCGCTTCAACGTCATCATGCCTGTCTCCTCGCTGACGATACCTGTGAGCAGCCCGGCGTTGCGGTCTTATGTCATGGCGTCAATCTTATGAGGCCAATGCCGCGATCGCCGACTGGTAGATCATATCCGCTTCGGTGGTCGCTGTAACCGTGGTGTTCAGATCGCGCAGGAGTCCGTTCTCGATACCGTAGATCCAGCCATGCACCGCCAGTGGCTGGTCGCGTTCCCAGGCGTCACGCGCGATGGTGGTCTGGCAGACATTAGCGACTTGTTCAATGACATTCAGTTCGCACAGGCGCGCCGCCGCGCCGTCACCCGGTGTGCCGGCGATCTGCGCGCTATGTTTCTCACGCACGTCCTGCACGTGACGCAGCCAGTTGTCGGAGAGCCCGATGCGGTCGCGGCGCAGCGCCGCCTGCACGCCGCTGCAGCCGTAATGGCCGCAGACGATGATGTGGCGCACTTTGAGGATGTCGACCGCGAATTGCATCACCGACAGGCAGTTCAGATCAGTGTGTACCACCAGATTTGCCAAATTGCGATGCACGAACAATTCACCCGGCAGCAGACCGACGATCTGATTGGCCGGTACGCGGCTATCCGAGCAGCCGATCCACAGGTATTCGGGCGACTGCTGTTGCGAGAGCTTCTGAAAAAACTCCGGGTCTTGTTTGCGGATGTTTTCCGCCCATTCCAGATTGGTATCGAAGAGGTGTTTGAGTTTGCGCATGGCGTTTCAAGAGGATGGTGTAGCGCGATGCTAACGGCCGGGGCGGTGATACGCAACGCCGCATACGCGCTTGGATTCAGCGTCGCACGCGGTCATGCGCCTGCCAGCAGGCGCCCCCAGTTCTTCACCGGCGGCGCAATACCGTCGTGTATCAAACGCCAGATTTCAGAGATCGGATTGGTGACTACCGGTATGCCGAAATCTTCTTCGAGTATTGGCACTGCGGCGAGGCTGCGCCACGCGCCGCCGGCGATCAACAGGCCCTCGGCCTGCGGGGCCTGACGCATCGCCTCGCGGCCGACCTGGAAGGCGAGGCGCACACCTTCATCGAAGCTCATCGAAAACGCCTGCTGCGCCCACTGGCCGCGCGTAGTGATGGCGAGCACTTCGAGGCCGGCCTCGGTGAGATATTGCACCAGCGCATTGTTTAATTCGTCGGACCAGCGGCTGGCAATCGTGATGCGGCGCGCGCCGAGATGTTTAAAGGCTGCCGCGGTGGCTTCGCCCTGGCCATCGGCCGCTACGCCGGTGCGCTGTGTGGTCTCGCTCAGCAGTTTCAGTACGCGCGTGCGACCGAGCTGCGAGGATACCGGCAGGCCGGCGATCATGATGCGTTGCGCACCCTGTGCAATCAACTGATCAACGCAGGCGGGAAAGCGCGTGATCGCGCCCTCAACGCCTTCTTTCGTGTAATCGGGAATATCGAGCGAAACGCTGACACGCCGCACATCGGCAGGAAACAACGGCTCCATGCGTGTCTCGGGCTGCCTGTCCTTGCCAATGGGCATGACGCGTCCGCTGATATAGCGCGGCGTGGCGCTTGGGTCTTGAGTCATGGTGTTCTTCTATCCATCAGTGCGTAGCCGCTGGGGTGCGGGCGGGATGGGCGAGCGTACGATATTTTCTGAGTCGGGTGCGATTGTTGCGATGAGAATTTGCGAGGGGCTTGGGGTAACACGCCCCCGCATTCTTCATTTGGCGAAGCGCTTCTCACTATCGGTAATGAGTTTGTTCCAGGTGCCATCCTTGCGCATGGATTGTTCGGCGGTGCGGAGCTTATTGAAAACGTCGTCCGCGGTGCGCGGGCTGCAAGCGAGGAAGAGGGGTTGTTCGCCCACGACGTACACCGTTTTGATCCCGGTAACCTTGGCGTTGACGGCCACGGTCTGGTAAGCGTGCAGGCCCGACACCCACAAGTCGATGCGTGCCGGGTCATCTTTTGGCAGAAACAGTTTGGGCGGAATTTCTATCTCGGTGTCCGAAT
Source organism: uncultured beta proteobacterium (assembly GCA_903913965.1). Classification (GTDB taxonomy): domain Bacteria; phylum Pseudomonadota; class Gammaproteobacteria; order Burkholderiales; family SG8-41; genus PALSA-1004. The sequence goes on along the minus strand of CAIWNB010000317.1, from coordinate 16,197 downwards.
AGGAAATGTTGGTGATCGCCTTGGCGCGCAGGAATTCAGCCTTTGCATCCGTTTTGATCGCACCGATCTTGTATTTGCGCGCATCAGCATCGTTATTAATGGCCGCGGAAAAATCGCTTTTCGCCACCAGAACCCATTTATTATTGGTGATCGGCCCGATCCAGCGAAACAGCCGTTCGCGTTCGGCCAGTCGTGCGGTGGAATACAGGCAGGTGTCCTTGTCCGCCTGAGCACGGCGATAGGCGGTATCCCAATGCAAAATCTCGAAGCGGGCTTTTAGGTCTGCGCGCTTGATCATCTCAGTGATGATCTCGGTTGAGATGCCGGCGGGTTTGCCCGCTTGCGTGAAGTTGAAGGGGGGATTTTCCTCGGTCAGAAAAGTAATCGACTGCGCCTGCGCGGTATTGAGCGCCACAAAGAACGCAATGGCGGCAAGGCCGGCGCGGCTGTTTTTGCAAATGTACATTTGTTTTTCTCCCCCCGAAAACGATCAACTGATGCTGATCTTAGCGCAAACCAGGCGCTAGAATTTGGCACTCTGCGCGTCGAGCCTATAAAGCCGCTCTCTTGAAATTTTCAGGGGCATTGTCGCAGGCACATTCGCCTGCTTTTTTGGTGGCCTGCTTCGCAATGAAATCAAGCAGTGGGGTGATGTCTTCAGGACAGCGAAGATTGCAGCCGATTAGGTTGCTATGGCGCCCGCTTCCTTATGTCCGCGAACGGCAAGCACGAACACGGTGTCGAGTTCGGCGACGTATTTGTAAAGTGCGACGTATCCGCGCGCGCCCCGTCCAATGACCAGTTCACGGAGGTCGGCGCGTACGATACGACCGATGAGGGGATTGTTCTCCAGCACGTCGATGGCTGTGAAAATATCCCCTAGACGTGCGCGTGCATCGACGATTTCAAACTGCAGCAAATGATCAAGGATGCGCTCAAGATCGTCCGCAACTTCGGGGGCGATTTCAATGCGTGACACGGTCAACGCGCCAGCGTGCGCGATTTCGGTCGAATCGATTTCTCGCCAGCGATGCGGCGCTCAAGATGTTTTCGCATTTCGCTCCACGGTACGGTTTTTCCGGAAGCAGCAATCTGCGCGTATCTCTGCTCGGCCGTATCCATGAATTCTGCGCGCCGCTCCGCCTGATCCGTCTTTTCGGTCAGCGCTTCAAGAATGAAGTTGTGCGCGGTCGTGCCTGCGCGTTCCGCTGCGCGCGCGATGCGTTGCTTCAGGTCTTGTGGCAGGCGAACGGTGGTGGTGGGCATTTTTTCGTTCCAGATGATGAAAAAACACTGTAGCACAAATGTGCTACAGAGCGCCATTATTCAATGGATAACGCCCTGCAAATGGAAAAAGTGCTCCCGGCACTATTGACCTTTTGGGGCAAACCGGAATCCGTCAGTCATCCGCGCTTTATTAATTTGTAATTCAACGCTTTTTCCCCGTCCGCCTCGCCGCAATGCGCCCGCCCGGGGTGCGCATGACCTGGTAAGCCGCGGCCGGTGACTCTGCGCGCAAAGATCGCGGCGCCGCCAGATGTGCCTTCGCCCAGGCGGTCAACTGCTCTTCACCGTGCTGCGTCAGCATGCGTGCCTTTTCTTCTGCGGCACTTACCATGAACGCCGAACGGTTGCCGCCCATTGGCGCCACCGCCGCGTCGATCAATTGCAGGACGCGCTCGGGTACCGTGATGTTGATGCGGATGGCTTTGTCCGAGGGCTCTTTCAGTTCAACCATAAACGCTACCGCGCCCTTCATCTCCGCGCGTTTCGAAACTGAGTCAAGCGACGAGGGGGCGGGCAACGCGTCGCCATCTTCGCGCAGAAATGCGATGTGTGCGGCCAGCGCTTCTTCGGCCATCATGCGCGCTTCCTCGAGCGTGCTGCCCGCGCTGATGCAGCCCGGCAGATCGGGAAACTCCACGCCAAAGTCTGAGTTTTTTTCCTTGCGCAGCAGAGCGATATAGCTGGTCATGATGGTTGCTCCTGTTTCAATCCTGCCTGTTTCCACACGCTGTTTACGGTGCCGCGGGGCAGATCCTTCTTTGGATGTGGCACAGTGACCTTGCCCGGTTTCGTCGGGTGTTTGAACTGGTGATGCGAGCCGACGGTATGCGCCAGCACCCAGCCGTCGTCTTTCAGTTGCCTGATGAGGTCGGCACTTTTTATGGTGTGTATTATACACACTTGTGGGGAAGGTTAAGTGCAAGGGGACCAAAACCAAAGACCACCAGCGTACAGGCTGTGGCGTTCAAAGCGGGTTGGGGACTGGCCCTGATCTTGGTAGAAAATGATCTGCAAAAAGATTCGCAAAATTAGTCGCAGATTTTTAATAAAAAACTATATAAAACAATTAATTGATATATAAAAAAATACGCAATATAATACGCAAATGTATGCCCGTTCTGAGCAATTCGAACCGCTGATGCCGCGCGAGTCTGAGGCAAAGAAGGCAGGCCTTCCGGCGCTGGCCGGAGATGTTGCTGCGCGTGCGCTTGCGCTGAAGGGCAGGCTGCATCCGGCGACAGAGGCGCGCCTGGCGGAGTTGCTGCGCAGCGTGAATTCCTATTACTCGAACCGGATCGAGGGCCAGCACACGCATCCGCACGATATTGAACAGGCGTTAAAACAAAGCTATTCGAAAGAGCCCGACAAGGCGCGCCGGCAGCGCGTTGCCATTGCCCATATCGAGGCGCAGAAAGAGATGGAAGGCTGGCTTGGGCACGAAGAGCTGGATGTATACGCGCCAGCGTTTCTGGCGCGTTTGCATGAAGCGTTTTATCGCCGCCTGAAAAGTGACGAGGGCAAGACCTATGAGGGCGAGCGGATTGTTCCCGGCGCGTGGCGCGACAAAGACGTTAAAGTCGGACGGCATGTGCCGCCTGCGCACAAATCCGTCGCGGCATTTTTGCAGCGTGCGCACGAGTTTTATGGCGATGCGAAAGGGTTGGACGGGCGGTTGATCGCTTGCGCCTGTGCGCATCACAGGCTGGCCTGGGTTCACCCTTTCCTCGATGGCAATGGGCGCGTGATGCGACTGCACTCGCAAGCGGTATTGTTGAATATCGGCATCGGGTCAGGCTTGTGGGCGGTGTCACGTGGTTTTGCGCGAAATGTCGAAACGTATTACGCCCGGCTCGGCGATGCAGACTCGGCCCGTCGCGGCGATCTTGACGGGTGCGGCAACCTTTCCGAGGCAGGATTGATTTCATTTGCGAAATATTTTCTTGAAACCTGCCTGGATCAAGTGACGTTTATGGGGGAAATGCTGTCCCTCGACAATTTACGTGCTCGTCTGCGCGGGTATTTGATTCTGCGATCCCAGCACGACAAGTCAATCCGCACCGAGGCCGAACTGCCGCTCTATCATCTGTTTCTTGCCGGAGAAGTCACGCGCGGCGAGTTCAAGCAAATGACCGGCCTCGCATCGCGGACTGCGGATACGCTGCTGGCCGCCTTGCTGAAGGCAAAGCTGGTGGAATCGGAAACACCCAAAGGCGCGCTGCGGTTTGGTTTGCCGATGGATGCGCTGGGGTATTACTTTCCACGGCTTTATCCGGAGGCGGTTGCATGAAGGCAACCGCAACGCCGTCTTCAATTCTTGTCTGTCAAAAGTGACTTCAGTTTTATCTTGCCCTTGGTGGACGGAATTTTGGAGGGAAGCTCACCTCAAATTACTGTAAATCCTCTGGGCCAATTAAAAAGGACTTGAAGTCATAGCCTCGAATTTTCGGATTCCAGAAAAATTTCTCGGTATCTTGATGAACGGGTGTTACTGGTAAGGTGGAAGCAGGCATCTCACCAGACCGTACTAACCCTTGGCTAACACGTCAAGATCGACATCAAAAGATCCTCTTGGGCTGCCGAACTCGCCTTTGTCGTAGATTATTGTTACTTTTCCAGTTGGTAGTGTTTTGTTCTTTTTTGCGTAATCGGTCAAGAATTTTCGCAAAGAAGTTCCACCAGCCGGAGGAACCACATAGCCACTGCCAGGGTAGTAACGTTTAGGCTTCCCCTTCAAAAAAGCAACGACCATGTTTTCGATCGCCGCGGAAAAAGGTTTAATCTGCGTTGTGTATAAAGTTTCACGGCGGCGCTGATTTGCTGCAATACGTCGAACGGCATCGGTCATTGACTTCAATACCGCCTCTTCGTCAAAGCTAACCGGTATGAATATTCGATTGATGTCATCAATCGCAACTTCAAGTTCGTTCGCTATTTCGAGGACTTGAGCGCCTATTTGCAACATGTCAACTGCGCTTAAGCCTCCTTTTCCAAGAACCTTAGAAATATATTCCGCTGGAAACAGTGTCAATAATTTTGCGGCCGCTTTGCTTGATTCATCTCCATCCCACGCCAATGCAAGCATTACGCCATCAGATTGACTCATGCCTTTAATTTGCAGGCTTTCAAAATCTATGGGGCCAACAAATCTTTCATCTTTTGCGACTGCATTGACCAACGACTTTAGGTCAGGATTGCCGCTGATGCTAACGACACATTCCGCGCCAACTTCAGAATCCCATGCCCATATTTCCGTTACAGTTGGTGCTTGGAAAATTCCCAATTCGGCAGCACCTGAATATGAGGGATTCGTGTTGTAGCCAGTTCGTAGAACTGGTCTTCCTTTGAATTCGACATATTTTGTCAAGGGAATATTAGGTTTTAATTCACTAACTGCGCGCAGGAACGCACGCTCAAAATCCGCCAAGTCACTCCAACCGCTTGCGCTACAAAAAGTTTTTGCTTTTTTAATTTGAGAGGCGCTGAAATCGACGTAGTCAGATGTCAGCAGTTCGTCGGTTTCAAGGTATTCGCCGTCTGCGATGCCCAAAATTTTGTGCCCCTCAAATTCATCGGGCACGATAATTTCTCCTTCTTCGTCATGGTTTGCTTGTACCCACTTATGCCTATAAGTACCAATCCGCCAAGTTTTTCCAGAAACCTTTGATAGACCTAAATAGTCCTTCCACGTCGAGACCATGGACGACACCTCACGTGACAAAAGCAGTGTTACTTTATCGGCCATTATGGACTTCAACAGGTTCGCTTAAAACTGCAGTTCCAGAGTAAATCGCTAACGGGGATTTACGAAGTATTCTGTTCAGCCTCTTTTCCGTTCTTAAAAAAACGCGTAAGGGGTAGTGGTTGTTGGCGCCGTAGCCGGAGATGTATACGCACGGAATATTCTGACCCCGGAGAACCCCCGCCAAACGTCGGTTTAACGTCACTCTCGCCTCGTGACCGCGACCGCTTAGGTTAAAGGGCGCGACCTTTGCCTCCTCCATGGCAGCACTCCGCACATGTATGCGTATCAACTCATAAAGTGCTCTCACCGCGGTTTTCAAAGTCACCTCAATTTTACGAAGACGTCAGTAGGTGTTGCGCCGCCCTCTATTGGAACGCTCATTTCAACCACCGAATGGATCTGATCCTTGGCTTCACGATTAAAGTCGAACCAGATTGAGAATTGCTTCGCTCCGCCAGACGAAGAAACTCTCCAATAACTCACACCTTGATCCATTCGCACAGAGAGCACTTTTTCATCCGAAAATTTAACTTCAAGTATCCGACCGTGTTGCACGGAGAACTTGCTGGGAACAAGAATCTTAGTGCGCATCCCTAAATACTCGAACGCCCCTTGTGCTACGGCGTCGCGGACTTTTAGGTCAGGCCAATCGGAGAAAATCTTGTTATAGGACTGGGTTCCGCCACTACCACGGACATTCGTGGTGGTAACGGTAATTTCAGGGTTATCCCATCGTGCTTGACCGACCACTTCCTTGAGTCGGCTGATTAGGTCAATTAGCAAGGCAAGTGAGAGGGGTGAAAATAGGTACCGGTCACTGTAAGAAATCGAAACAACATCTGCATTAGATTTTTTGATTTGCGCCATTGCTCCACGGTGCTTGTCCGCGACAATCTTCCAAAACGTCGTGCCAAATCCCTGAAGTGGTCCATCGATGTGATGATGGATGGCGATCTCACGGTCGCCTTCATCCGTTTGTGCTGGACGAATTGCATTGCCCTCAACTTTTTCAATCACTAAATTCAGATGAGAAGTGGTTCCGATTACTAAGGGTGTTTCTGATATACCCCACGTTTCGTTCGGAATGCGTGCAGCTTGATAAGTTGTTGCCCATGCCGTCGAATTAGAATCACCACTGACTTCTGCAATGATCAGTGCGCCGCCAGTTTCCGGAAGCAACTCAGAGATGCCGACTGTGATGGTTGGGTGATCCGATAAACTCGACAAGACGAAGCGATCTGAGTCGCCAAGTTGATCGAAAAGAGACCTGCTGATCACGATCTCTAGCGGGCGCAAAAGAGTTGCTAAACGATAAGCTAGTATCCGAAGTGCTGAGGAGCCAATATCGACCTGATCGGCCAGACCATCGATGAACAACCGTGTCTTTAGCGTTGCCGCGTTGGCGCTTTCACGCAAGACAGCGGCGACAATACCGGAAAATTCAACCATCGAGCTATCGCCGAAGTGGCGCAGTGTGTCTGGGATTTTCAACATATCCAGCCAGTCGGGAGTCAGGACAGACAGTGCGGCCTTTCGATCCAGCACACCCGCCTCGAAACGTTGATCAAAATCGAGAACACACTGTGGACAGCTACTGTCACAATCCTTCGGGCAATGGAGGCGTTTGGAGGCATCGCGGAATATCTGATTCATCAGCCGCTCAGCGCTCGAGGCATAACCTGCTGCAAATTTGTCGAAGATGAACAGCGATTGGCAACGGGTATCGGTCGCTGAGCGGGTCTCCTGAACATCACAGCCTAACTCGCCGGTTTGAACACCAATCAGTTTGGCAAGCTCATCCCGCAGCGCCACAGCGATGGTCAGTGCTATGCCACGATCGGTAATCCATTGGCCATTGATATCCCGGAGCTGGATCTCCAGTACATCGGTTCGCACTTGATGACCCAGGACGATCTTTGTCTTGATTTGGTATTGGTTTGTGCTTCCTGAGCAGACTCGGTCATCTTTTCGGCTACGAAGCTTTTTATGTTCGTGGCCAGGTGTAAAGGCCGTGGGCGGATTGCCATCGGAGAGCATCGGTTCTGCGCGTCCGCAAGCGAGGCAAAGAGCGTAACCCTTGCCATGAATCCCTGCCGAGTGATGATATACACGACCATCGGTTGTCACCCGGAAGCGGCCTAACTCAGGATTCGGCATGGGTGACCAATCACCGCGAGCGCTGATCCAAGGCCGTTCAACTGGAACAAATTGCTGGGTCGTGACATCGTTGTGAGGCTCATCGTAGAAGTCGACGGAGAACCCAGCAGGCTCAAGAAACTCCTGGATATCTTGTTTCAGAATCTCGCTACCACATGCCTCACAGTTCTTGGCCAGGACACGCGATGATGTCGTGCCGCTGGCACCGCATCCTTGTCGGCAACGCCAGGCAAATCGCAATGCCTGCGTCTCCCGCGCATCTTGCAGATTGGCGGGTACGTGCCAGTTCAAGGTAATGCCAGCGGATTTATAGACGAGTCCATCCATGACCAGTTCTGCGCCGGGTGCGTACTCGCGGAGTGCCGTCATTAGATCGCGACTGGCCAAGTTGCGTTTCATAAAGCGGTTATCGTCGCGCCCACCCTTAGCTGGTGCATCCGCCGCAGGTAATTTTTTCGCGGCACTAACGGTAGTGTTATCGAAGCTGGCAATCGATGTCGGGAAACCATAACCCGGCAGGAAGCCCTGCGTAGCGAGTTCTCGAAGCAAATATTCATCAGCAAGGCGTCGCTTCTGGAACCCGATAGCTTTGGCAGCCGGGTCGCTTGTAGACCCAACACCCAAGCCCGTCTCCTGACTGAGAAGAGCATTCCACTCGATCTGCCATTTTTCGAATATCAGGTTCATCTGCGTGCCACTCTGTCTAACTAAGCGGTCCGAATCCTGGCCTTCGAACAAGCTGTGTCGAACAAGTCGCTGTAAACCCAGATCAAGATCAGGTTTGTCCCCAGGCATGTAGGCCTCACACCAACTTAAAAATCGCTGGGAGGGGCCATTTTTTTCACTGTCAAAGAACCAACCACAGGTGAGTTTGGTCATGTCCTTCGAATTTTTGCTCAGCAGTTCGACCAGAAAGCGGGCCAGCATCATGGAGTTCACATGACGCTGAACAATGACAGCGCTATTCAGTGACACCACAGGCGGGGGCAATTTAGCTGTGAAAGCCCATGGGGTATAAAGAAATACGTTCTGGTCGTGTGGATTTGACTTGCATAACGTGACTGCCGTAGAACGTGTTTCGCTGCGTCGTCCCGCACGGCCGGCACGTTGAAGGTAATTGGCCGGATGCGGAGGAACGTTGTTCATGGCGACCAGTTGAATACCGCCAATATCAATTCCCATTTCCATGGTGGTTGAACAAGACAGCAGATTGATCCACCCATCCTTGAAGCTTTTCTCGTATTTGTCCAATAAGTCAGATGATTGCTGGGCGGAATGTTCAGCCGCAGAGAAGTATGGGGCCGACTCGATGACGCGATCATTAACGTTGGACCAAAGACCTCCCTCACGCAGTGCGAGCAGGCCGCTTTGTTGTTTAAGCCAATTTCGCGCTCGACGGATGCGCACCATACTGTCGATCTCGCCACCAAAAGGCAGGTCATAGACTGGGATCTCAACCTTCTCGCATTGCGCAATATCGTCCCGCACTATTTTTGGCAGATAGGGCGTAACGCCACGTACTGTCGTATCGAGGAAGCGTCGCGTAACAGGGCATATCCATGCCTGCGAAATCGTAGAGAAAGCTATGTCCTGCAAACGAAGGATGTAGCCGCTTCCGGTGAGCGTGAGGATGGGTTTGATCTGTTCCCATGCCGCCAGCAGTACCGAATCAACGGCCATTTCACCCGGATCAGTTTCAACATCGACTTTCAACAAGTAGGCGAGGAGCCGAACGATACGTCCCCGTGCTTTTGATCGAGCAGCTGATGGCCAGCGGCGTTGCCCTTTGGCTGTTTCTGTAAGGTTGGGCGCGACAATCCAGTTTCGAGGGAAGCGGACGCCCATCCAATTTCGCCATAAGTCAGGAATATCGAGACTGCCACCTCCACGTACAAAGAAGTCGAGAGCGATTTTGAGGAAGTCTTTCCACTCGTCGAGCGTGAAGCCATGACCTGTCCAAATGGATGGAGCCGAATTGACCAGGGCGAGTTGGGGATAGATAACCGTGATCATCCCCATGGTCTCAAGACTGTTTTGTCGCTTTGGACGGCGACCTAACTCGCGTACAAGGAACATTCCAGCGAGGTTGGAGGCACCTTCGTGGCCGCCAAATACTGTCTGTGAGTAACCTTGGTAGGTATTCAACATCGACCTGAAATCGTGTCCCTCCTGGGCAATAGCGGCTTGCAATGCGGGAAATGAGACGGGGGACGGCTTGCTTGCCAGGGCTGCTTCGGCCTGGGCAGCTTTTATCATCTGAATGAGCGGTGCCTTGGCGGCTTCTGGCATATTGGGTGTTGCCAATACCTGCTCGAACCCCTGAATCCGCTGCTGAATTTCCGTGAACGCGTTGGATCTTGGCGCACTTTCCTTCAATACATGGTGATAGATGAGCCCACGAGTCTTGGTTCGCTCGGCATCTTGTTGCAACTTTGCGGCCAGTCGGGCAGTACCTTGCCGGCTATCACTGAACGTCAATAGGCGGCGTCCGCGATACGGCCGATCAGCCGGGTTGTCACCATCCGGCGCATATTCAAGCAATGTCGGAAGTAAGCCACCCAGCAAAAATGGTGCGCCGATACGGGCCTTGCGAAACATGGGCTCCGCTTCGCCGCAGGCTGGACAATCCAAACCTTCTCCGCTGTCCTCATGCACAGTGATGGCAAGGGCTTCTGGGTCACTTCCCTCCACGATCTGACGACTTTGGCGATGTAAATACATCACTCCTGTAGTTGGTAAATTGCGATTGGCAATGAGCATTGACCGTCGACGTCGGTCCTGTAGACCAGGTAAGTCCTCTCCATCATCCGGTTCGGTTTCATCAATCTCAAGCTCAAGCTCAAACTCATCTTCATCTACAGCGGATTCCAAAATGGATTGCATTACCGCACCATCCTTTTGCTCGGTAATGAGATAAATTGCACCGCATTCATCGCACGATGCAAATTCATAGGCGGGAGCCCCACAGCTGCAATGATTACGAGGCGCGAGGAATACCTGCCCAAATGGCCATGCGGGATCATCGAGTTTTGATCCTATCTTGTCCGGGCATTGGGCGTCTGCGCAGCACCACAGACCAGTCAGTGTTTGATGAAAAAGGTGTGCACGGAGTGGCAAGAAGGGATTGCCGCCAACATCCACGGTACTGGTAATCAAATCAAGCCATTCCAGAGCTTGCTGCTGCTGCTGCGCCAGGGTGTAAGAGTGTCCAGGTCCAAAGATGTCGGAACACACCTCGGAGAGTCGTGCTATAGGCGACGCCTTTTGACTGACAAATCGGGTTCTGATTTTCTTTGCGATGGCCTGACCAGCGAGGGCTTGATAGCGATTTGGCGACTCGTCTAACTCTGCGTCAATCGCTCGCAAGCTCTCTAAAGGCATTATTTTGGACTCGCTGATACTTGGTAAGGTCGGAATTTGCCTGTTTGCCGAAACGAGATGTACTTGAGAGATATCCACGCCAGCAACCTGCGCCAGAAACTCCCGAAGATATACACCGGCCGATCCTTCGGGATCTCCAATTGTTGCTGACGTAGCAATAAAGCGAATATTCTCAGAGCTCACACCGAAAGCATGAACTACGCGGCGGATCAGGAGTGCCAGTTCAGCGGCTTGAGAGCCGACATAGGTGTGCGCTTCGTCAAGTACGATCCACTCTAGCTTGCCTTTCGACTTATTCAAGATATCGGCATCTTGCGTTCGGACTAGCATGTATTCCAGCATCGTGGCATTTGTCACGAGGATAGGAGGAGGTGAGGCGCGCAGTGTTTTTCTCTCCTGAATTTCACTTGCGTTCCGCACTATTGATCCAGCAGGTACGCTCTCTGGTGTCAGACCGTTGTAAAGACAGAAACGTACTTTGTTACCAAAGCCATGCGTCCAAGCCAAAAGACGATCACGCTGGCTATTGATCAGGGCATTGAGCGGATACAGAAACAGTGCGCGAACGCCTACCAGCTGGCTGCCCATTTTTTCTTGCTCTCTGGCGAGTCGATCCAGAATGGGTACCATGAAACATTCTGTTTTTCCTGAACCTGTACCGCTAGTGACAATCAGCGACTTGGGGGGCTCTTCGGCAAGGATCTGCCAGGATTGAATCTGATGGACATACGGAAACCGATCTTTTGCAAATCGATTCTCTTTCACGAGATTCTTCGGCGGAGCGTCCATTGCATCGACTAACGATGCTGAGAGCAAATTACCAGACAATTCACTCATTCTCGTTGAGCTCGGAGTCCAGCCGAAAACCGCCTCAAATGTTGGATCAGCCAAGAAGCTCCCTGTGTCGCCGTATGGGCGTGAGAACACCTCCATCAAGTGCCTTCGTAGGGGTACGTTGGAAAAACCAAGCCAGCTCACTGTGCCGTGGTTGGCACGGTTAGAAAGTGCCGCCAGCATGTCCGAAAAATAGCGTTTTTCCATGGCTTTTCCTACTCAGTAGTCAGCTTAATCGTACCCGATGCGATACAACGGGCTATGGTCAGGTCAAATGCTTCAGCAAACCAGTCCGGATCAAATGACTGGATACTGCGGATGACTTCAATTGCATTATTGGGATCTTTGAATTCAATGGGAGGCATGCAAATGCAATTCAGTGCGAGAAAAATTGGCGCATTAATGACATCGTTGTGAAAGCCAAAATCCTGGGGGCAGAAGAATTCGTTGTAGCCATTATTTTTCACTGCAAGTACGAAATCACCAAACCCGCGCGGCCAATTAGGTGCCTCAGCGTTAAACTGAAGCAGTTTTTGTACGCGGGAATTTTCACCGTTAAATAATTGGTCGGCATAAATCCTGCCTACAGCTGGGTGTGTTATCGCTTGCAACTCTCGGGAAATTAGTTCAGTTGCGATTGCGCGACTGGCTTCCAGCATAAAACGGAGGGAGGGGCAGGATGAAGATAACATCTGGATGCGGCGATCCAGATGTGATGACATGACGTGGTTGCCGCCGTCAGCGCCGTACCAATTTTCTCCCTGCTCCTTTAATGCTTTTATGGCCCCTACCCAGGCTGTGATTGGTATGGTCTCCCAGACAAACGGTAGCTCTGTCGGAAATCGATCTTCGAAATTTAAAGGTAGATTGCCTAGTCTGAGCGCCAGCGCGGCCATACCTGCGGGGGATTGTGTGATTATTCGCCAGAAGTCAAGTGTGGATAATGGCAAGTGCCCTAGGGTTCCAGCCATCTGTTCCACGAGCCCCCACTCTTCATCAATAAAGTTGTGTGCGAGACGCTCAATATTGGCGAATAGTGCATTGGCACGTTTTCGCTCATTCTGGATATCCAAGCTATCGATTAGAGAAAGGGCAGTTTCAGAATCGACTGGATCAGTGTGTTCTGTGTCCGCATCTTCAGGAGTCGGCGTTGGTGACGTACTCGTGGTTGGAGATTGTACCGGCCAGAGAATTGGGCGAAATGACCGTTTAGAGTCCGACCCCGGATAGATAAGCCATGGGCCTTGGGGTAAATCGGAGGCGGGAAATAACCAATTGCCGGTTAATACGCCCTCTGACTCACTTGGTTGCAATGTAACAGGTTCCTCGCCAGGCGCATTGATACGGACTGAACAGACTACTATTGTTTTAAGTTCTTCAATTGTTAGGCACCGATTTTGCTCCTGTCGCAGGCCAACCTCAGAGCGCCCTGAATTTTTCTCAAATTCAAGCGAAAATCGGGCTACCCGTAGTGTTAAAGTATTCGCGCCTAGTCCCATTCTGACGCTGACATAGGCATCCAAATGATCCGCGCCAGCCAGCATGCGTCTAATCTCGTTCGAATAGTCAAGTAGACGAATTTCAGCACGAGCCTGACCTGTATTTGCTCTGATCGAATATGATTTTTCAGTTCCCGGATGTGCGTGGTTGCCGTGATGCAATGCGAGCCTAAGATCTGCGCGCTGGGCTCCTTCTCCAAAAAATGTAATCAGGCGAACCTTGTTTGCTTCATCTACTGTCAGTAGCTCTCCATTATTAATTTGCTGACCGTTTACATCAAACGCGCGAATTCCTTGCGCAGGAAACGGCACTTTAATCTTGGCTCGCCCTGGATTGCCTTTCCATTCGGCCGAAAGTTCGACCCACTCTGGAGGATAGCTGTCACCCTGATAGCAAAATTCTACGGTAAAGTTAGTTCCATCAACCTGTCTAGTCGTGGACACACCGAGTGTCTCGCATTGAATCGAATTAATTCCTGATTGTAGGAATCTGATGGTCCCGCGGTTGATATCGGCCCCGGGAATAATTTGTAGTGCGTATTGGTTAGGCAGTAGAACAAGACGTGATCGCCACTTCGGTTCGCCCTGTGACGGCCAGACCGCAGTGACAGGGCCGAGTAGTCGCTCTGGAGCGGTCGTGATCGGATTGCCCTGGATACGCCAACCTATAGGCCCTTGAACAGCTTGCTGCAGGCCCTGGTCAGCGACCCGATACAATTGTGGCGGTCCCTTGTAGGCGCGGTCGGGTTGTGAAAACGTTTCCCATATCCTAGATCCGCGCAATTCATATAGTTCCGCCCCCGCGGTTGCCTGGCCAGTTCTAACTCGATAGATTGACCCATCGTCGCCCTCAATTTTTACCGAGCCGCAAATAAGATAGATGGCGCGATCGAGGGAAAGAATGCATCCTTTCCACTCAACAGCCGACTCATCATCCGCACTTATGGTCCATTGGGAAGGAATGCTGACCATCGCGTGTACACACGAAACGGATCCCGAACCCTGCTTGAATAGTCTGTAGATCAGGGAAGGGTCCGTAATCACTTCGAAGATCCATGGCGATTCGCTCTCTAGGGCGACGCCCCGACTAATTTCTTTATGCTGCGATTCGCCCGTTGATGTTAGTAACATCATGACTTGCTCGCCGGCGGCCACCAAATCACGGCTTTCTAGGGGGTGACGCTCAATTCGATAGCGTTCATAACCCGCCAATTTACGAAGTGATACATCGGTATATTTTTCACCACGAAGAAAACGCAAGGTTGGTGTGCGAGTTAAATGCTGCGGATCGAGTGCGAAGAGATTACCTAGGGCAGTAGCGTCCAAATATTCCGGCAAGACAATGTCCATGCGCAGCGACCACTGTTCCGGGAGAATTTGTTCCAGGCTTCGCTCGACAGAAATATGTTGAATGTTGCGAACTGCTTGCCCGGCAACATCACGGATGAGCTGCTCAATGAGTCCGGCTACCTGCGTATCTTCTACCGGTAGAGGAAATAAATCACGCCATTGCGGGACTGCATGATCCAGTTTTATTAGTGCGTTTTCTGCGTTTACGAGGTTGGCCGATTGTTTTAACTGCAGAACAGTCACAACGACTTCGGTCAGAAGAACAAAAACTTCTGTTTGCCGATAAGACTTTGGAAGGTAGCTAGCCCGGTTTTTTACCCATTCCAGAATTTCTTGAGTATCGGGGGTGGTGAAGGACGCCAAATGAAGCACCTGGCTAAGAGCTTGGCCAATTTTTCCTCTGGCAGTTGCCAACAGCTGCATAGGCAGACCGCCTTGAAACGCTACGCTTCCCAGAAAACGCAAGCCGCGGGAATTTGAAAGGCGTAATTCCCATGTGCGAAAACCACGGCTTATGCAGTCGCTTCTCTGCACTTGGGTCCAACCATCAGACGGTGCCACAATCGCTTGCAAAATGGGGTCCCAAGAGAATCCAGTGCCATCATAGTTGCGACGCCACCACTCAGCTGCATATAAAACAAAGAGGGCAGGGAAAAAAGGTAGTTGATTCGCAACATCCCCAAGTGTGAAAAGTTTCAGATGACGGCTTAGACATTCGCGAAGAACTGTTTCAAGGTCTCGGTATTCTTCGGCCGTAACGCGATAAGTATAAAGTGGACGCCTGGTCGGACACTGCAGCTGGCGTTGCTGCATAAATTGCGCCTGCCAATCTTTTAGTGACACCATTTTCGAGCCCCCCCGCCTTTTATGGCATTACAGTTACGGCATTGACTAAGATCTAGGTGATAGCTGGTGCACCGACGCTAATTGGTAACCCTAGCATTGTTTTATGACTTCCCCATGATTCATGGCCTAGGGGAAGCTCATTTAAATCGGCTCGCGCCTCGCGCCACGACGGATAATTACGTTGTAGTAACGCCACAAATCGCTTGCTATGATTTGGCGGAGCTTTGGCGTTTGGAATCGGCGTCACCAAGGCCGTCTTTGGGCGCAATCATGGCTGACCAACGAAAAAACGCACTTGATTTTGTTCGGTTACCCGTCCGAAATTGGTCGATTTTGAATATGTGAGAGGCGGTATGAAGTTTCCTGGTTACTGGGTTTCTACGGCTGAAGGGAAGGTTTTGTTAGAGAGGGCGACTCTTGACGAAACCGAACTCGATCCCGCGACAAATTGGAAGCAGGCTTGGCAGAACCAAGCTGCAGAGAGCCAGGTGAAGGGGTACGTGGAGTTGGAGGCAGCGCTGATTTCCGCAGCCACGTCGCTTGCAAGAGCCTCTGGGCTCACTCTGTCGCAGGCAGACATCCAACAGATAGCTTGCTTCGAGCCAGTGTGGCAGAGCGATCGCTGTGAAATCAAATCACTTTCTCACTTGCTTGGCTCGAATATAAGCTGATCAACGGCATACTCGGGTTAAATAAGACGAATAACCAGCATCGACAGTTAATAAGGAAGCTGTCGTGATCAAAATAAACAAGGAGTAACCCATGATTTTTGGCCTTTTTGGTGGAGACAAGAAGCGCGTAGCGGAAATGATTGCTGCGGCACGAGCGGGCGACACAGAGAAAGTAAAGCAACTCTTGTCGAAGGGCGCAGATATCAATGCCCCTGAGCCCGAGTCGGGCGACACGCCCTTACTTGCCGCCATCGACAAAGGCCAATGGGCGACAGCCGAATACTTGTTGAAGCAGCGACCCGACCTCAACCTGGAAGACAAGAACGGAAACTCACCGCTGTACCTGGCGGTGTCTCGCGGCGACTCGGCATTGGCGATGGTCAACCTGCTGCTGGAGGCAGGTGCTCCCGCCGAACTGGGCCCGAAGCAT
>CAIWNB010000316.1 GCA_903913965.1 uncultured beta proteobacterium | reverse complement strand
GGTTGATATGAATAGTTAAATATTAAAAATAATAATACTAAAGTTTTGTCTGGTCTGTGATGGTGTTTACCCTAGCATCCTCAGTCGATAGGATTTTTCTGTCCCGTTTTATCGCCGCGTTGTCAATTCGGGTTGCTTCCGCATCGGGCCGGAGGTTGATCAACGGTCAGTTCTGGCGCGGCATGTCCTGCAACTTCAACGCATCACCCACAGGTCATTTGTCCGTCAACAACTGGCGAATACCGGGTTTGGAGCGGCAACCGGCTTGACATTCGACATCAATATTCAAAGTTGGTTACTATTAATACTTAGTAAACAAAATGTCGTAAATGTCAAATAAAATTAATTCTAAATGTAGCATCTCATTGGTGCTGACTGGTTGGTTCACTTGTCTGCTCGGCATCGCGCTGGGCGGCGGTGGCCTGTGGTTGATCGTCCTCGGTGGCTCCTGGTACTACCTGTGCGCTGGGCTGGCGGTGGCCGCAACCGGCGTGCTGCTGATTCGACGACGATCTGAAGCCCTGACGTTGTATGCGCTGCTGTTGTGTGCAACGCTGCTCTGGGCTTTGTGGGAAAACGGCCTCGACTGGTGGCCGTTGGCCGCACGCGGCGACGTGCTGTTCGTGCTCGGCTTGTTCTTGCTGACGCCGTGGATTCGCCGGGCACTGGTTGCCGGCGAAGAAAAATCGTCTATCTCCAACAGACTCGGCGGCAAGTTTCTGGGGACCTCGCTCAGCGCCTTTATGGTGGTCGCGGTCGCTTCCTGGTTTGTCGACCCCCATGCGATTGAGGGCACGGTTCCCGCCTCGACGAGTGCGGCCGCCAATGCCGACAAGGGCGCCACCGATTGGCCGGCCTACGGCGGCAACGCACTGGCGCAGCGCTTTTCCCCAGTTGACCAGATCACCCCCGGCAATGTCGGCCAGTTGACCGAGGCGTGGACTTTCCGCACCGGCGACGTGCGTGGCCAGAGTGGCGATCCGGTCGAAACCACGTTTGAAGTGACGCCCTTAAAAATCGGCAACAAGCTGTTCATTTGCACGCCGCATCAGAGCGTGATCGCGCTCGACGCCACCAGCGGTGCCCAACTGTGGCGCCACGACCCGAAGATACAGGGCGCACTGGCACTGCAGCACCTGACTTGCCGCGGTTTGTCTTACCTAGCCGCGCCCGCAAAGCCGTTAAATGCTGCGGTAACCAGCACCGATGCTGGCAGTTGTCCCGCCAAACTTTTCATGCCGACGGCCGATGGTCGCATCTTGGCGCTCAACCCTGACACCGGCAAATCATGCACCGATTTCGGTGCCGGCAAGGGCCAGATCGACCTGTGGGCCAACATGCCTTTCGTGAACCCCGGTTCGTATTACGCGACCTCGCCGGCAGTCGTGACCCGCCAACTGATCATCGTTGGCGGCACCGTGCTTGACAACGTGTCGACGACCGAACCATCGGGCGTGATCCGCGCCTTCGACGTGAATACCGGTGCGCTGGTTTGGAACTGGGACGCCGGCAATCCAGACGCGACCTCGCCCATCGCAGCCGGCGCCAACTACACGCCCAATTCTCCAAACAGCTGGTCGATTTCCAGCGTCGATGAAGCACTCGGCATGGTCTATGTGCCGCTGGGTAACCAGCCCCCCGACCAATGGGGTGGCAACCGTACGGCAGCGGTCGAACGCTTTTCATCCTCGGTGGTGGCGCTCGACTTGGCGACCGGCAAAGTGCGTTGGAACTTCCAAACGGTGCATCACGATCTGTGGGATTACGACGTTCCGTCACAACCCAGCTTGGTCGACTTGACGATCGATGGCAAAACCGTGCCGGCGCTGGTCCAACCGACCAAGCAAGGTGAGTTGTTCGTGCTCGACCGACGCACCGGCCAACCTATCTTGCCGGTGACCGAAATGGCGGCACCCAAGGGCGCTGCCAAGGGTGACTTCACCGCAGCAACGCAACCCCGATCTCAGTTGTCGTTCGACCCGCCGGCGCTCAAAGAAAGCGATATGTGGGGCGC
>CAIWNB010000315.1 GCA_903913965.1 uncultured beta proteobacterium | reverse complement strand
GAGTGTGCGCGCCTCCGGCGGCAACGCCGGCATGTCGAGCGGACGCACGACGCTGAGGACGGCGATATACCCGCAGAACAACAGTATCTGCACGATGCTCGGGCCGATCGCGCCGGCATACATGTCGCCGACCGAGCGGCCGAGCTGGTCGGCCAGCACCACCAGCACGAGCGATGGCGGGATGAGTTGTGTGATGGTGCCTGAAGCGGCGATCACGCCGGTGGCCAGCCGCATGTTGTAGCCGTAGCGCATCATGATCGGCAGCGAGATGATGCCCATGGCGATGACCGAGGCGGCGACGGTGCCGGTGATGGCGCCTAGTATCGCGCCGACGATGATTACCGCGTAGGCGAGGCCGCCGCGTACCGGACCGAATAACTGGCCCATGCTGTCGAGCAGGTCTTCGGCGAGTCCGCAGCGCTCGAGAATCGCGCCCATGAAGGTGAAGAACGGGATCGCCAGTAGCAGGTCGTTAGAGATGATGCCGAACACACGCTCGGGTAGCGCTTGCAGCAGCGCGGTTTGAAAGAAACCGAGTTCGATGCCAATGAAGCCAAAGAACAGGCCGACCGCCGCCAGTGAAAAAGCCACCGGGTAACCGATCAGCATGAACACGATCAAACCGCCGAACATTAGCGGCGCCATAATTTCGCGCGTCATTGCAGCGGCCTTTCGTAGTGCACGTCGGCCGTCAGGTGGCCGGTCAGCATGGCGATGCGTTTGATGATTTCGGAAATGCCCTGCAAGGTCAGCAGCCAGAAGCCGAGCGGAATCATGAGTTTGATCGGCCAACGCAGGAGGCCGCCGGCGTTGCTGGAGATTTCATTCTGCAGGAATGAATTGTGGAACATCGGCCATGCCAGCCAGCCGATGATGATGGTCGCCGGTAACAAAAACAGCACGCCGCCGATGAGGTCGATCCAGATCTGGGCGCGGGTGGAGAGGTGGCCGTAGAGGATATCGACCCGTACATGCTCGTTTTTTTTCAGCGTGTAGGAAGCGCCGAGCAGGATCATGGCGCCGAACATATACCACTGGATTTCCAGCCAGGCGTTTGAGCTGATACTGAAGGAATAACGCGAAAAGGCGTTGCCGGCGCTGATCAGGCAGGACAACAACACCAGCCAGTCGGCAAACACCGATACCTTTTGATTGAGTCGGTCGATTACCGACGAAACGGTTAGCAGCGCTTCCACTTTCGATTTCTCCGTGCTTGGCGGTGCGGCGACACGCGCAGACGCCCTGGCCCGATGATACGCAAATTGTTACCGTCCCGGCAAAAAATAGGGGCCCGCACCACGTTCTCGGAGGGGGGGGTAATAATGATAAAATCGGTCGCTCACGAACTTAACCGCGGCCAAACACACCATGTTTTCACGTCAAGACACAATTTCCTCATTCGATCCCGAGCTGTGGTCTGCGATTTCGCGCGAAGTGCAGCGCCAGGAAGACCACATCGAATTGATCGCCTCCGAGAACTACGCCAGCCCGCGCGTGCTGGAAGCGCAGGGTTCGGTATTAACCAATAAATACGCCGAGGGCTATCCCGGCAAACGCTATTACGGTGGTTGCGAGTTTGTCGACGTCGCCGAGCAGCTGGCGATCGATCGCGCGAAAAAATTGTTCGGTGCCGAATACGCCAACGTGCAGCCGCATTCGGGTTCGCAGGCCAACTTTGCTGTGTATACGGCGATGCTCAAGCCCGGCGACACCATCCTCGGTATGTCGCTGGCGCACGGCGGGCATCTGACCCACGGTGCCTCAGTCAATCTCTCGGGCAAGCTCTACAACGTGGTCACCTACGGGCTTGATCCGAAAACCGAAGCGATTGATTACGCCGAGGTTGAGCGTCTGGCGCATGAACACAAACCGAAAATGATCGTCACCGGCGCCTCTGCTTATGCGCTGGCGATCGACTGGAAGCGTTTTCGCGCCATTGCCGACAGCGTCGGTGCCTTGCTGTTGTCGGATATCGCCCACTATGCCGGGCTGGTGGCGGCCGGCGTGTATCCCTCGCCGGTCGGCATTGCCGACTTTGTGACGAGCACCACGCACAAGACGCTGCGCGGTCCGCGCGGCGGTTTGATTTTGTCAGGCGCACAGCATGAGAAGGTGCTCAATTCGGCGATCTTTCCCTCGACGCAGGGTGGTCCGCTGATGCACGTCATTGCCGCCAAGGCGGTGGCTTTTCAGGAAGCGCTGCAGCCCGACTTCAAGGTCTACCAGCAAAAGGTGCTCGACAACGCAAAGACGTTGGCCGAGGGCCTGATCAAGCGCGGCCTGCGTATCGTCTCCGGGCGCACGGATTGCCATTTGTTCCTGCTCGATCTGCAGGCGAAGAACATCACTGGCAAGGAAGCCGAGAACGTGCTCGGGCGCGCGCATATTACCGTCAACAAAAACGCCATTCCGAACGATCCGCAAAAGCCGATGGTCACCAGTGGCATACGCCTTGGTTCGCCGGCGATCACCACGCGTGGTTTTGGTGCCGCAGAAACCAGCCAGCTCGCCGGTCTGATTGCCGATGTGCTCGATGCGCCGGCCGACGAGGCGGTGATCGTGCGTGTTGCCAATGCGGTGAAGGCGATCTGCGCGAAGCTGCCGGTGTATGCGTGAGGCGTGATTGGTGAGGCCTGAGGCGGAGCGATCTTTGACGCGCCGGCGCAGCGGCCCAGCTTGCGCCCACCTCACGCCTGACGCCTGGCGCATCACGAACTGACATGCATTGTCCGTTCTGTAAAGACGAAAACACGCAGGTCATCGACTCACGGGTCAGCGAGCCCGGCGATAGCATCCGCCGTCGCCGCCGTTGTCCGGCATGCAACAAGCGCTTCACGACCTATGAAACGGTCGAGTTACGCCTGCCACAAGTCGTCAAGCAGGATGGTAGTCGTACTGAATTTGATCAGCAGAAATTGCGCACCGGCTTTATGCGCGCGCTGCACAAGCGGCCGGTGCCGACGCCGCTGGTGGATGAGGCCATTCTCGCCATTACGCAGGAGTTGCTGGCGCTGGGCGAGCGCGAACTGCCGTCGCGGCGCGTTGGTGAGATGGTGATGAAGGAGCTCTACAAGCTCGACGACGTTGCTTATATTCGTTTCGCCTCGGTCTACAAGAGTTTCCAGGATATCGACGATTTTCAGGATGCCATCAAGGAAGTGCGTAAACCGGTTAAGAAGTGAAGTTTGAAGAGCCCTGGCCTCAAGAATCGAAGTGCATCACGACCAAAGAAGCAGAGCTCACACCTAACCCTTTACGCTGCACGCAATCATGACTGACAACGATTACATGACACGCGCACTGGCGCTGGCTGCACGCGGTCTGTGGACGACCACGCCGAATCCGCGTGTCGGTTGTGTCATCGTGCGCGACGGCGAGGTCGTTGGCGAGGGCTGGCATGCGCGCGCCGGCGGGCCGCACGCCGAGGTCGTCGCCTTGCAGGCGGCTGGTGAGCGTGCGCGTGGCGCCACCGCCTACGTCACTCTCGAACCCTGTCATCACCACGGCCGCACACCGCCCTGCGATGAAGCACTGATCGCAGCCGGATTGCATCGCGTGGTGGCGGCGATGCAGGACCCGGATCCGCGTACCGCCGGGCAGGGGCTTGCGCGCTTGCGTGCGGCGGGCATCCTGACCGACTGCGGCGTCTGTGAAGACACTGCGCGTGAACTCAACATCGGCTTTATCTCGCGGGTGACGCGCGGTCGTCCGTGGGTGCGCGTGAAGATCGCGGCCAGTCTGGACGGACGCACGGCGCTGAACAACGGTGCCAGCCAATGGATCACCGGCGCAGCGGCGCGACTCGATGGACATCAATGGCGGGCCCGCGCTTGTGCGCTGCTCACCGGCATCGGTACCGTGAAGAGTGACGATCCGCAACTCAATGTGCGCGAGGTGCCGACTACGCGTCAGCCGCTGCGCGTGATCATCGATAGCCGACTGGAGACGCCGCCGACGGCCAAGATTTTGGCTGGTGGCGGCAGCTTGCTGTTTTGCGCGCGCGATGATGCGGCGAAAAGCGCAGCCTTGCGTGAGGCCGGTGCGGAGATCGTTGTGCTGCCCAATACGGCGGGCAAGGTCGAACTGCCGGCGCTGCTGCAGGAGCTGGGCCGGCGCGGCATCAACGAACTGCACGTCGAGGCTGGTCACAAGCTCAACGGCTCGCTGATCCGCGAAGGTTGTGTCGACGAGTTGCTGTTGTATCTCGCGCCCTGTCTGCTCGGCGATCGCGCGCAGGGCATGGCTGATCTGGACGAACTAACCACGCTGCAGGCGCGACGCGCGCTGCGCATACACGAAACGCGCATGATCGATGGTGATCTGCGCATCATTGCAAGGATGGCATGATGTTTACCGGCATTATTCAGGCGGTGGGCAAGGTCGGCGCGGTGTCGCCGACATCGGGGGGCGCGCGGGTCGGACTCGACAGCGGCGCGCTTGATCTTGGTGGCGTCAAACTCGGTGACAGTATCGCCGTCAACGGTGCTTGTCTCACCGTGGTCGGGCTGGCTACGCCTCGACTGGCATTCGACGTCTCGCGTGAAACACTGGCCTGCACCGCCGGCTTTACGCCAGGGGCGGCGGTCAATCTGGAAAAATCGCTGCGCGTTGGTGACGGTCTCGACGGACATATCGTCAGCGGCCACATCGACGGTATCGGCGTCGTCACGCGCATTACCGCCGAGGGGGATAACCGCAGAATCGCCTTCGAAGTACCGCGCGAACTGGCAAAATACGTCGCCCGCAAGGGTTCGGTCGCTGTAGACGGCGTGAGTCTCACGGTCAACGCGGTGGATGGATGTGTGTTTGAGGTTAATTTGATTCCGCATACGCTGGCGCATACCAATCTCGGTGTGCTGGCAGAGGGCGCAAAAGTAAACATCGAAGTTGATACGCTGGCGCGTTACGCCGAGCGTTTGTCCCAATTTAAGGAGTGACATGGCAATCAGCCCCGTACCGGAAATCATCGCCGACATGCGTGCCGGCAAAATGGTCATCCTTGTCGACGAGGAAGACCGCGAGAACGAGGGCGACCTGGTGCAGGCCGCCGAGTTCGTTACGCCGGAGACGATCAACTTCATGGCGCGCTACGGGCGCGGCCTGATCTGCCTGACCCTCACCGAGGAAAAATGCCGGCAGCTTAATCTGCCGTTGATGGTCTCGAACAACAACTCGCCGCTGGGTACCAACTTCACGGTTTCGATCGAGGCCGCCGAGGGCGTGACAACGGGGATTTCAGCAGCCGATCGTGCGCGTACGGTGCAGGCGGCGGTACGCGCCGACGCCGGTCCCGTGGACATCGTCCAGCCGGGGCATATTTTTCCGTTGAAGGCGCAGAACGGCGGCGTGCTGGTGCGCGCCGGGCATACCGAGGCGGGTTGCGATCTGGCACAGATGGCGGGTGTCGCACCGGCTGCGGTGATTTGCGAAATCCTCAAGGAAGACGGCGAAATGGCACGCCTTCCGGATTTAATCGAGTTCGGCAAACAGCACGACATCAAGATTGGTACCATTGCCGATTTGATCCAGTATCGCAGCCGCACCGAATCGCTGGTGCAGCGCGTGTCCGAGCGCGAAGTCGATACCGTGCAGGGCAAATTCAAACTGGTGGTCTATAGCGATCGCATCGGTAACGCCACGCATCTGGCGCTCGTGCGCGGCGAGATGCAAGCCGGTCGCGAGGCGTTGGTGCGCGTGCACGAACCGCTGTCGGTGATTGATCTGCTCGATGTGAAGAGCGCCAGTCATTCGTGGAATTTCAATCGTGCGCTGGCGGCGGTGGCGCGTTCCGAGTGCGGCGTCATTGTTCTGCTGCACCGACCGGAGACCGCCGCCGATTTGGCCGCGCGCGCCCTGCCCGGTGCGATTCCGGTGAACCCGAAAAACGCGCTGCGCACCTATGGGATTGGTGCACAAATCCTGCGCGATTTGAAGGTGACGAAAATGCGATTGCTGTCGAAGCCGCGTAGAATGCCGAGCATGGCCGGTTTCGATTTGCAGGTCACCGGTTATCTGCAGCCGGAAGACGAGCCGCTTTGATTTTTTTGAGGGATAGATTTTTATCCTCGTGCTTCCCGCAGGGGAGTGCGGACTGAATGCAGCGCGGCGCGCTTTATCGCGCCGCCGAATGACCAGGAAAGCAATGACATGTCCGATTACGATTCCATCGAAGAAATAGACATCAACAAGGACGGCGCAGGTTTGCGCATTGGCATCGTGGCGGCGCGTTTTAACGCCGATGTGTCCGACGGTTTGCTCGCTGGCTGCACCGCCGAACTGGCGAAGCTGGGTGTGCGCCAGGCCGATATTCTGATCGTCACAGTGCCGGGTGCGCTCGAACTGCCGCTGGCTTTGCAGACCATGGCCGAGAGTGACGAATACGATGCGCTGGTGGCACTCGGTGCGGTGATCCGCGGCGAAACCTACCATTTCGAAATTGTCTCGAACGAATCGGCTCGCGGCATTATGGAAGTGCAGCTCGAAACCGGCGTGCCGATCGCCAATGGCGTACTGACCACGGAAAACGACGAGCAGGCCGAAGTGCGCATGATGCAGAAGGGCGCTGATTGCGCTGCCGCGGCCGTTGAAATGGCCAATCTGCTTAAAACCATCGGCAAATCGTGATGGCGGAAGAAGCGCTGTCCGCGGGTAGATCGGCACCGCGCAGCGTGGCGCCGCGCAGTGCACGCCGGCGTTCGCGCGAGTTTGCATTGCAGGGGCTTTATCAGTGGCAGTTGGCGGGTGCCGGCGTCAACGAAATCAAACAGCATCTGGCGACCGTCAAGGGTTTTGATCGTGCCGATGAAGCGTATTTTTCGGCATTGCTCTCGGGCGTCATTGAATATGCGGCGGGTCTGGAAGTTGCGCTGCAACCGCATCTTGACCGCAAATTTGTCGAGTTAAGCCCGATCGAGCGCGCGATCCTGTTGATTGCGGCGTTTGAATTGTCCAACCTGCCGGAGGTGCCTTATCCGGTGGTGATCAACGAAGCGGTTGAGCTGGCAAAAAGTTATGGCGGCACTGATGGTCACAAATATGTGAATGGTGTTCTGGATAAACTGGCCGTGCTGGCGCGGCCCGGTGAAGTGCGTGCAAGGTAACGGGGTGCGAAATGAATGACAAGACCAAAACCAGAATCATTATTTTTTATATTGGCGGCATCTTCAATGCGCTGCTGGGGTTGTATGTGGTGTTTGAAGGCCCGTCTTTTCTGCCTGAAGGCCAGATCAAAATGTTGACACTGGTTTTTCTGGGCTTTGCGGTCGTGAACTTCTACATGGCCTCATATCTGAAACGGAAGGTAAGGGAAGCGCTCGCCGCCAGCCAGTCGCAAAACGACGGCGGCAAGCCGGCGGCCTGAGCGCGCCTTCGTCACTCAGGGTGTTGGCAATTGATGTGCTGAGGAGCCAGCGAGTGGTGGCCCGATTGAATCACGTGACCGGCGCCCGATTGGACTGATCGCAGTTAAGGTGTGCCGCTACTACTGTCACGACATGGAGCCGCGTTTCTGCGATGTCCCCTGAATTCGACCTGATTGCCCGCTACTTCACCCATCCCGCACGCAGCGCGGTGCTGGGCGTGGGCGACGACTGTGCACTGATGCGCGTGCGCGCGGGGCACGAGCTGGCGGTGTCCGCCGACATGCTGGTCGAGGGCCGGCATTTTTTTCGCGGTGCCGATGCGCGTGCGCTCGGACACAAAACGCTGGCGGTTAATCTCTCCGATATGGCGGCGATGGGGGCCACGCCGCGCTGGGCCACACTGGCGCTGGCCCTGCCGCGTGTGGATCCCCGTTGGTTACGCGACTTTTCCGCCGGCTTTATGGCGCTGGCGCGTAAACACAAGGTGGATCTGGTGGGCGGCGACACGACGCGCGGCCCGCTTAACCTCAGTGTGCAAATCATGGGTGAGGTGCCGCGTGGCAAAGCCTTGCGTCGCGATGGCGCACGTGCCGGCGATGAAATCTGGGTGTCCGGTCGCCTTGGCGACGCGGCGCTGGCGCTGGCGGCGTTACAGAAAAAAATTCGCCTGAGCGCGACAGAGTTGGCCGCTTGTGTGAAACGTTTGCATCAGCCGCAGCCGCGCGTGGCGCTGGGGCTGGCGCTGCGGGGCATCGCCCATAGCGCGATCGATATCTCCGACGGCCTGCTGGCCGACCTCGGGCATATTCTCGAGCGTTCGAAATGTGCTGCCGAGATCGACTTTGATGCGCTGCCTGTTTCGCCGCTGCTCGGCCGTCATCTTGAATCGGTGATCGGTTGTCGCGCCCTGCTTGCCGGCGGTGATGATTATGAATTGTGTTTTACCGCGCCCCTGCGCAATCATGCGCGCGTGCGGGCGGCAGCCTTGCGTGCCGGGGTGCGCGTCACGCCGGTTGGGCGCATCAAAGCGTTACGACGTGGCGTGCCTGCCTTGCTGGTGCGCGCGCCCGACGGTACGCCGCTGCAACTCGCGGGGCGGGGAGGCTTTGATCATTTTGGCTGAACCGGTGAGTGGTTTGAACATCCGTTTTTTGCTGCAACATCCGGCGCACTTCATCGCGCTCGGCGCCGGCAGCGGGTTGGTCCGTCATGCGCCGGGCACCGCCGGCACGCTGGCGGCGTTTCCGTTGTATGCATTGTCGCTGGTTTATTGCACGCCGCTACAGCAGCTCGTTCTGATTGCCAGCGCCTTTGTGCTGGGTATTTGGGCTTGCGCGCGCACTGGCGAGTCGCTGGGGGTGGCCGACCCCGGCGCCATCGTTTGGGATGAGATCGTCGCCTTCATGCTGGTTTTGTTTTTCACGCCGGTCGGTTATGCCTGGCAGTGCGCTGCTTTTGTGTTGTTTCGCTTCTTTGATATCGTCAAGCCACAACCAATTCGCTACTTTGATCGCAAACTAAAGAGCGGTTTTGGTGTGATGTTCGACGACTTTTTGGCGGCGTGTTATACGCTGATCGTGCTGGCAATCGCACGTAATGTTTTTCCGGGATGATGATGGACCGTGAACTAAACGAATTGGGCGAGCAGGTTGGCGCCGCGCTTAAAAACAACGAATTGGTATTGACCACCGCCGAGTCCTGCACGGGGGGCTGGATCGGCGAAGTTGTCACCAGTGTGTCCGGCAGCTCGGCCTGGTACGATCGCGGCTTTATTACGTATACCAATGCGGCCAAGCAGCAGATGCTCGGCGTGAAAGCGCTGACCTTGCGTGAACACGGCGCGGTGTCCGAGCCAGTGGTGCGTGAAATGGTTGCGGGGGCACTGGCGGCGAGTCGTGCCCACATCGCCGTTTCGGTCAGTGGCGTCGCCGGTCCCACCGGTGGTACCGCGGACAAGCCCGTCGGTACGGTGTGTATCGGCTGGGCGCGCAAGGGTGTGGCGGCGGGAACCGAATTGCGTGCCGAGACCTGCCATTTCGATGGGGATCGTGAAGCCGTGCGGAGGCAGAGCGTCATCCGGGCGCTGCAGGGGGTGCTTGCGATGACCAGAATAAATTAAGGACTGCTTTTTGCTAGCTCACCCAGTGAGCGAGTGGGCGGCCATCATTGGTTGCATTGAACGGCGATTTACTACTGAAGAATTAGCTGTCATCCGGGCTTTTTAACGCCGCGTTGATCGCGATGGGTATGCGATAATCTTGCAGGCTTAACTGGGGCAAATCATGGACGAAAATAGAAGCAAGGCACTGGCGGCAGCGCTGTCGCAGATTGAAAAGCAGTTCGGCAAGGGTTCCATCATGCGTCTGGGTGAAGCCGATGTCGCCAAGGACATCCAGGTGGTGTCGACCGGTTCGCTGGGGCTCGATATCGCTCTCGGCGTGGGCGGTCTGCCGCGTGGCCGTATCATCGAAATCTACGGGCCGGAATCTTCGGGCAAAACGACGCTGACGCTGTCGGTGATCGCACAAATGCAGAAAATTGGCGGAACCGCTGCCTTCATCGATGCCGAACACGCGCTTGACCCGCAATACGCGCAGAAGCTCGGCGTCAATGTGCAGGATCTGCTGATCTCACAGCCGGATAACGGCGAGCAGGGGCTTGAAATCGCCGACATGCTGGTGCGCTCCGGCTCGGTCGATATCGTTGTCGTTGACTCAGTGGCGGCGCTGACGCCGAAATCTGAAATCGAAGGCGAGATGGGCCAGCCGCAGATGGGCCTGCATGCGCGCCTGATGTCGCAGGCGCTGCGCAAATTGACTGCCAACATTAGCCGTTCAAACACCACGGTCATCTTCATTAATCAAATCCGTATGAAGATCGGCGTCATGTTTGGTAATCCTGAAACCACCACTGGCGGCAATGCGCTCAAGTTCTATGCCTCGGTGCGTATCGACATCCGTCGTACCGGCGCCATCAAGAAGGGCGAAGAGGTCATCGGTTCGGAGACGCGCGCCAAGGTTGTAAAGAACAAGGTGGCGCCGCCGTTCAAACAGGCCAACTTTGACATTCTCTATGGCGAAGGCATTTCGCGCGAAGGCGAGATCATTGAGCTGGGTGTCGAGCACAAGATTATCGACAAAGCCGGCGCCTGGTACAGCTATGGCAAGGAACGTATCGGTCAGGGCAAGG
The DNA here is from genome assembly GCA_903913965.1 of uncultured beta proteobacterium. Classification (GTDB taxonomy): domain Bacteria; phylum Pseudomonadota; class Gammaproteobacteria; order Burkholderiales; family SG8-41; genus PALSA-1004. The sequence continues at coordinate 4,694 of CAIWNB010000315.1, read as the reverse complement.
ACAACACGCGCGAATACCTGCGTGATCATGCGGAGATGGCCAATGAGATCGACGCCAAGATCCGCGCCATACTCGGTGTGACGGCGGTGGCGGCTGGAGCCGGTGGTGGATCCGAACCCGCCGACGACGAAGAAGAAGAGTAGGCCGGCGCTCAGTCTGCGCGCGCGGGCCTTGGGCCTGCTCGCGCAGCGCGAGTATTCCAAGCTCGAGCTCGCCCGCCGCTTGCTGCAATACACCGAAGACCCCGATGAAATTCCGCCGCTGATCGAAGATTTTGTCGAGCGCGGCTGGTTGTCGGAAAAGCGCGTGGTCGAACAGGTGGTGGCGACCCGCCGCAAACGCTTCGGCAGTCAGAAAATTACCCAGGAATTGCGTGATAAGGGGCTCTCCGACGAGGCTATTGCCGGTGCGCGCGAGACGCTCAAGGAAGGCGATCTTGAGGCGGCACGCGAAGTCTGGCGCCGCAAATTTCCCGAACCGCCGTTGAACGCCAATGACAAAGCACGCCAGATGCGTTTTTTACAGGGGCGCGGCTTTAGCCTCGATATCATCCGCAAGGTGATCGCAGGCGTTGACGACGACTGAACGGGACTGCGACCGGGCGGCCTGATCTCGGCGTACCAGTAGCCGTGGGGTATTGATTTTTCACGCCATTCCCGGAAAGACCGGTTTAAAATCGCGCTTTCCTGAATACTGGTCCATCCCCCATGAAAAGCAGCGAAATCCGCCAGCAGTTCCTCGACTATTACAAAAGCAAGGGTCACACCATCGTTGCCTCCAGTCCGCTGGTGCCGGGCAATGATCCGACGCTGCTCTTTACGAACGCTGGCATGGTGCAGTTCAAGGACCTCTTTCTTGGTCATGAGCAGCGCGATTACAAGCGCGCCACCACTTCGCAGCGCTGCGTGCGCGCGGGCGGCAAGCATAATGATCTTGAGAACGTCGGTTATACCGCGCGTCATCACACCTTCTTTGAAATGCTGGGTAATTTCAGCTTCGGCGATTATTTCAAGAACGATGCCATTCATTTCGCGTGGGAACTCCTGACCGGTGTCTACAAGCTGCCGAAGGAAAAACTCTGGGTTACCGTCTACGAGACGGACGATGAGGCCTATAACATCTGGGCGAATGAAATCCGCGTGCCGCGCGAGCGCATCACGCGCATCGGCGACAAGCCCGGCGGCGGTTCGGACAACTTCTGGCAGATGGGCGAAACCGGGCCCTGCGGCCCTTGCACAGAAATCTTTTTTGACCACGGTCCGGAAATCCCCGGCGGCCCGCCCGGCACGCCGGAAGCCGATGGCGACCGTTATATCGAAATCTGGAACCTCGTCTTCATGCAGTTCAACCGCGATGATGCGGGCACCCTGCATCCGTTGCCTAAACCGTCAGTCGATACCGGCATGGGCCTCGAGCGTATTGCCGCCGTGCTGCAGGGCGTGCACTCGAATTACGAGATCGATCTGTTTCAGGATTTGATCAAGGCCGCCGCGCGCGAAACCGGCTGCAGCGATTTACACAACAATTCGTTGAAGGTGATCGCCGATCACATCCGCGCCTGTTCGTTCCTGATAGTCGATGGTGTGATCCCCGGCAATGAAGGGCGCGGTTACGTACTGCGTCGTATCGTGCGTCGCGCCATCCGCCACGGTTACAAACTCGGTCAGAAGAAATCCTTCTTTCACAAAATCGTGCCGGATCTGGTCAAGGCGATGGGTGTGGCTTATCCGGAGCTCGTTGCCACTGCCGACCGCGTCGGCCAGGTCTTGAAGCAGGAAGAAGAGCGTTTTGCCGAAACGCTGGAGAACGGCATGGCGGTGCTCGAAGGCGCGCTGCAGTCCGAAGACAAGATGCTCGATGGCGACACCGTGTTCCGCCTCTACGACACCTTCGGCTTTCCGCTCGATCTTACGGCCGATATCGCGCGCGAGCGCAACATCACTGTTGATTTCGCCGGCTTCGAGGCGGCGATGGGTCAACAACGTGAACGTGCGCGAGCAGCGTCCAAGTTCGGTGGCCAGACTTCAGTCGAATATCGTGGTGGTAAAACCGAGTTTCACGGCTACGACACGCTGGTGCACGACGGCAATATTGTTGCTATCTACAAGAATGGCACTTCGGTTGAAGCGATCGAAGCCGGTGATACGGCGATCATCGTCCTCGACAAGACGCCGTTCTACGCCGAATCGGGCGGCCAGGTTGGTGACCGCGGGCAACTCGTCGCTACCCACGGCACCTTCCACGTCAGCGATACGCAGAAGATTCAGTCGGAAGTGTTCGGGCATCATGGCGTGCTGCACACCGGGCGACTTGCGGTTGGCGATGCGTTGAAGGGGCAGGTCGATACCAAAGCACGGGCGCGCACCATGCGTAACCACTCGGCCACCCACCTGATGCACAAGGCGCTGCGCGAGGTGCTCGGTGGTCATGTGGCGCAGAAGGGCTCGCTGGTTGATGCGGAAAAAACGCGTTTTGATTTCTCCCACAATGCCTCATTGAGCGCGGACGAAATCCGTCGCGTCGAAACCATCGTCAACGCCGAAATTCTGGCCAATGCGGCAACCAGCGCGCGCGTCATGAAATTCGATGAAGCCGCCAAGGTTGGCGCGATGGCACTATTCGGCGAGAAGTACGGTGATGAAGTTCGCGTGCTCGATATTGGTTCGTCGCGCGAACTCTGCGGCGGTACCCACGTTGTGCGTACCGGCGATATCGGTCTCTTCAAGATTATTTCCGAAGGTGGTGTTGCTGCCGGGATACGTCGCGTTGAGGCGGTGACCGGTGAAGGTGCGCTGGCACTGGTACAGCGTCAGGAAGAATTTCTGCAGCAGGCTGCGGCCGCGCTGAAGGCGCCGGTTGCCGAAGTGACACAGAAGATCGGTCAGATCGTCGAAAACGTGAAGAATCTTGAAAAGGAACTCGCGCGTCTCAAATCCAAGCTGGCTTCAAGTCAGGGTGATGATCTTGCTGTTCAGGCCATCGAGATCAAGGGCGCGAAGGTGCTCGCCGCGCTGATGGAAGGTGCAGATTCCAAGGCGCTGCGTGAAGCGATGGATAAGTTGAAGGACAAGCTTAAGTCCTGTGTGCTGCTGCTGGCGGCGACCGACGGCGGCAAGGTCTCGTTGATTGCCGGCGTTAGTGCTGATTTGACTTCGAAAGTGAAAGCCGGCGAACTCGTTAACTTCGTCGCCCAACAGGTGGGTGGCAAGGGCGGTGGACGGCCGGATATGGCGCAGGCCGGCGGTACAGATGCCTCCAAGTTGCCAGAAGCACTGGCATCGGTCAAAGGCTGGGTCGAACAGAAGCTCTAACGATTTGTTATTTGTGTCGAAAACGATCGCGACCGCCTTGTGCGGTCGCTTTTTTTCAGCGCTTGTCCGATCGCGCGCACCGAAGTGCTAGGACCGTGTGGTCGTTCCGCTGCGGTTTATCGGTAGTGGATTGCCAGCCAGATTGATGGCTGCGCGGGATCGGTCCAATTGACGCGGTGGCGGCGGTGGGCGGCGATGTTGATCCAGTCGCCGGGTCGCATTTTACGCGGCGCAGTTTCATCTTCGAATTGAAGCTCGGCGGCACCGGATAGCAATACCACCCACTCCGCCGTCTCCTGGTCGTACCAAAACCCCGGTGGACTTGCCTGTCCGGTGGATACGATGCGCTCGACCGCACACCCCGAACGGCATAGCAGTTCTTCGACGTGCTCCTGCGACTGCGCCGCGTTACCGGGATCGGTAAACAGGTTTCCACTCATAGCCGGTTTTTCAATTTTCAATAGTTTTGAATGCTAGGTTAGTTGCTATTCCGGTTTCAAGCCGATCGCCGCCAGTACTTTCGCCGTCTTCGGGCCGTCGATACGCACGGTGTCGTGCATGCGTTCCGGGGTTGAGAGTAACGGCATGATGCCCAGATCGTTGTAACGTTCCTTCACTTCGGGCAGGTTAACGATGCGGTGGATCTCACTGTTCAGCCTAGCGACGATGCCTGTGGGCAGGCCTTTAGGGGCGATCACGCCCCACCACTGTGTGGGTAATTCATCGCGGACGCCGGATTCGCTCATGGTCGGCACACCTGGTAGCGCCGGCGAGCGTTCGGCGGTGGTAACAGCCAGTGCGCGCAGGCGGTTGCCGCGGATTTGCGGCACGGCGGGCACCATGTCGGAGAAGGCCATTTCGATCTGACCGCCGACCACATCGGCGACGGCGAGCACCGCACCTTTGTATGGCACGTGGACGATGTCGAGCTTCTCGATCGATTTAAATACTTCAGCCACGATGTTGACGGTGCTGCCAAGGCCGGCCGAACCGTAACTCAATTTGTTCGGCTGTTTGCGCGCGAGCGCGATCAGTTCCTTGACGTTGCGCGCCGGCACCGCCGGATGCACCACCAGCACGTGGCCGGAGTAGGCGATCAAGGTGATGTGGGTAAAGTCGTTGAGCGGATCGAACGGTAGTTTCTTGTACAGATATTGATTGTTGACCATCTGCGACTTGGTGGTCAGCAGCAGGGTGTAGCCGTCGGCAGGCGCCTTGGCAACGATCTCATGGCCGATGTTGCCGGCAGCACCCGGCCGGTTTTCAACGATGACCTGTTTGCCCAGTGATTCGCTAAGCTTCTGCGCCAGCACGCGCGCCATCACGTCGCTCGAACCGCCGGGCGGGTAGGGCGCCACCAGGCGCACCGGTTTGGCGGGGTAG
>CAIWNB010000314.1 GCA_903913965.1 uncultured beta proteobacterium | reverse complement strand
GGTGTATCCCTTGCCGCTGGCCGCACGCACATAATGGTTGTCGTTCAGAAACTTAAGGTAATGATCGGCGATCTGAATATTGGCGCCGTTGGCTTTGGCGATGTCCTTCGCCGCGCCACCCTTGTTGTGTGCCAGGTAGATTAGCGCCTTGACCGCATCTCCGTCGAGCGTTTCCCATTTTTCGATGTACTGTTCAAGCTCGATTTTGAGCTCGGCATTTTCCGCCTGCAGGGCGGCGATTTTCTGTTTCAGTTTCTCAACGGATGCGTCCGGCGAGGACCGCGTCGGCGATTTTTTCGCGCGGCTTGCAGCTTTGGGCATTTGAGGCTTCCTGTATCAAAAAACGAAAACGCCCCACTCGGGGCGCTTGCGGCGGTTAGCGGGTCAAAATCCAGCGCATCGATGCTGCCATTGCGATGGCGTGACTTTGTTGTTGCGGACGGCATTCTAACCAATAGACCGTCAACGGTCGACCCGCTTCGTCAGGCGGCTGTTGTTAGGTGATTCACGCCAAGACGGCCCGATCGTGGAGTAGTCTGATTGCTAGGGTCTTTAAATATGTCTGAATAGTTTTCCCATATTGCACTTAAGCGTATTTTGGTATTGCCTTAATTGAGATTGGTGATGGCTCACGCCCTCAGAAGTTGATTCGGGTTGATATTGTGCGCACATGTTATTTGGTTTATTTAAATTTAATATTCAATTAAAATATTTTTCGCCATAAATATAATTGATATAATGCGGCATTGCTTTTTCTTAATTTTTTTAAAAGGGAGTGTAATAATGTCCAAGCATGAAACTTATGAAGAGTTGCTAAAGCAGCAAGAAGAGCTGGCGAAAAAGATAGAGGAGGCGCGGCAAAGTGCAGTTTCTGCTGTAATTATCGATGTTAAAGCATTGATTGAAAAATATAATTTGACTGCGGACGATCTGGGTCTGACGGCTGGTAAGGGGGCGAAAGCCAAGGGCAAGGCAGGCGCGGCGGTTAAGGTTGTTAAATATAGAAACCCGGCAAACCCGAATGAGACCTATGGCGGAAAAGGTCCGAAGCCGGCTTGGCTGAAAGAGAAGCTTGAGCAGGGTGCAAAAATGGCAGATTTCGCCGCCTGATCGTAATCTGGTATTTTAAAAAGCCCCGTGATCGGGGCTTTTTAATTGCGAACAAGCAGTGTTTGAAAGTGCTATGAGTATTTGTTGGTACGGCCGATAACGCTTAATGGGGGGTTAATAGGTTGGAGCTGTGCCGATTAAAGTAGTTAAGGTAAGGACGGGCAACAAAGGGGGGCGGGGCAATGGCAGGGAAACGTTCATTTTATGAAATGATCGGGGTTGCGCGGGACGCCGATCAGCCCAGCATCGACGCTGCTTATGCGCTGGTCATGGTACGCCTCGCTGAGGACGTCAGGCGGGGCGCGAGTGGTGCGAGTATGGAATCCCAACTCGTGCGTGATGGTTACAAGATTCTTTCTGATGTGGCGCTGCGCAGCCGCTACGATGCAAAGCTTGCGGCGGATGAAGCCGGGGTCAAACTGGTATTTTTTCCGGAAGATGCCCAAGCGCGGCGCAAACTTGGCATCGAATCGTTGATCTTTGCGGTGTTGGCGACGATTTTTTGCTATGTCGTCTATTGGCAGCTCAATCGCAAGATCAGCGAGGTGCGAGTTGATTATGCGGTGGAGGTGGCGCGCAAGCAGACGTTGCAGAACGCGCCCAAGGTCATCGAGGTCCCGGCCGCATCACAGGACGCTGGTGTCGTCAACGGCTCCAGTCGTAGCGAGCCCGCGAGCAAGGGCGGCGAAGAAAAATCCAGGCCATAACGGCGCCAGTGTGCCGAATTTAATGCGGCCGTATATCGTGTCTCTGGATAAAAGCACGCCAACGGCTGATTTCCGCTTGCAGGTGGCGGGCGTTTTCCTCGGCAGACGTTCCCAGTGGCTCGAGCCCGAGGTCGGTCAGGCGCTCGCGAATATCCGGTGATTGTATGAGTCCGACGATCTCCCGATTGAGCTTCGTGATGATGTCAGTGGGCGTGCGGGCGGGCGCAAGCATGCCGAACCAGGAGGCAAAGTCGTAGGCGGGCAGGCCTGCTTCGGCGGCGGTTGGTACGTCGGGCAGCGAAGGGAAGCGTTTCGCCGACACTACCATCAGCGGACGCACGCGACCGCTACGCACATAACCCAGTGCCGGCGGGATGGCATCGAAGGTAAGCTGCACATGGCCGGCGATTACATCCGCAAGACCCGGCGCAGTTCCCTTGTAGGGCACATGGTTTAATTTTGCCCCCGTCATTTCCATAAAAACTTCCATGGCCAGATGCGGTGAAGAACCAGTGCCTGCGGAGGCAAAGTTAATCTGACCTGGACGCGCTTTGGCGAGCGCAATCAGTTCGCTGACATTTTTGGCTGGAAACGCCGGGTTGACGACGAGTATCTGCGGCACGCGTGCAATGAGACCGATGGGCGCGAAATCCTTGATCGAATCAAACGGCAAATTGCGCTGCATGGCTGCGTTGATAGCGAAGCTCGCCGAATGAAACATCAGGGTATAGCCATCGGGGGTAGCGCGCGCCACGATTTCCGCACCGATGGCGGTGGACGCGCCTGGACGATTGTCGACGATCACCTGTTGGCCCCATTTGTCCCCGAGGCGTTGCGCCAGCAGACGTGCCACGATGTCGTTGCCGCCACCGGGCGGCACAGGCACGACGATACGTATCGGCCGCTCGGGATAGACTGCTGTTGCCGGCGTTGCAATGCCAAAGGCCGCGGCGCATAGACCAATGGCTCTCACCAGTTCAAGCATTGCAAGCGGAACGTGGCGCGTCGACATGATCAAGCGCCGATTCTGCTGTAATCGACTTTCACCCAGCGCTTGTCGCGCACCGATTGCTCGGCGGCGTCCCAGATGCAATGGATCTTCAATTTGTCGCGGAAGCTCGGCGCGCATTCGGTGCCATTGTGAATGGCCTCGGCAAATGCGTGCCACATCTGCGCCACTAGATACGTGGCGCGTCCGCGTTCGATACCTTCGACATAATAGTGTTTGGGATCAATCGGCAACTCTTTGAACTGGCGTTGCAGACGTTCCGGCGGAACCGGGTTTTCGAGGATGTCTTTGAGGTTGGCGCGCGCACCATAGAGTTTCAATTCGCCACGGCTGGGGTCACCAAGCCCCGTTGTCTTTTCCCACGCCGGCGAGGCGTCTGTGGTGAGCATCAGCATGCCCTCGGTACCGTAGATTTCGAAACGGTTGCCGCTGCCAAACCAGGCGGTAAAACAGGTTTGCATGGTGCCCATGATACGGTCGCCGACGCGCAGCAGATAATTGGTGTTATCGACCTGGGTGCTGCGGATGGGGTCTCCGCCATCGACATTGGCGCGTTCCGGTACTTGCACGGCCATGTCGGCGCAGATATCGGTGACGTCGCGACCGATCACCTGGTTGATGCGGTCAAGGCTATG
>CAIWNB010000313.1 GCA_903913965.1 uncultured beta proteobacterium | reverse complement strand
GCGTAAATCGCCATTGTCGTGGGTGCTGAGGATCGCCACCGGATCACCACTGGCGGAACGGAAGCGCCGCACCGCATTGCTGGCAAACAGATTGCACGCCGTTTCGAGTTGTGCGGTGCGTCCCGCATACGAGGCACGCAACAGATCGGCGGGCGGACGCGCCATCGGCAGGATTTCTGCGCCGGCCTGCGCCAGCTGCCCTGCCAGCATTTTCGTCAAGGCCATGCCCCAGGCGCCGATGTTAGAGGCGGTTTCCGTCAGCGCCGGCTCATTCGCCGGCGCAATCCCCGCCCCCACCAGAAAACGCAGATGCACCTGCTCGCCGGGGTTCTCCATCACCAGCGCGGCGGGCGGCAGTTCGCGCCGCGGCGAACCGGCGGCACCGGTCCACGCGTAGACCTCGCTCATGCGCACGGCGTCCAAGGTCTCCAGTGTGCACAGCGCGTTGCCGATACCAAAATTTTTCGTCTTGCCGAGCACGCCTTTTTGCAAAAACAAATCAGTGACGGCGGCAATATCCGGCAGCGCCCCCGACAACGTGAGCGGTTTGCGGCTGCCCGTGACCACAATCAGCGGCAGCGCAAAAACACGCGCCAGCAGCGTGTCACCGGAGGCGGCACCGACCGCGTGATGCGCGACATCGCACACCGTGGCGCGCAGTTGCGCATAGGCGGCAGCCGACGGTGCCGCGCCCAGGGCCTCGTCGATTACCGCGTCCTGCCCGCCGGCACAACACGCGGCGACCGCCTCGTGCAGCGCCTCGCGCGACAATTGAAACCACGGATGGCTACCATCGCCATAATGACGTGGATCGGGCAGAATGACGCTGGAATTTGAACTCATGACTAATGGGCTTCAGACAGCCGTCGCCGGTAAAACAGCAGCGGCCGCAAAAAAATAAATAAACGGCGGCGGCTGACAAAACAACCCGGGGCCGAAGAAAAAATCAGAACGTCTACAGGAGGAATTTTAACATGCCGCTCCACGCCATCCGCGCACTGACACGCCGCCTCACCTTGATCTGCCTCACGATCGGTCTTGCCATCAGCGGCCACACCCTGCAGGCAGCCGATCAAGTCTTATCAATCGACAGTTTTGTGCCGCACATTTCGACGGTGCCGGCCAATCGCGATCAGCCCGTCGGCCTGCATCTGCGCGAACGCGTGCTGGAGAGCGTCAAACACGCCGGCGTCGCCGGCAAACCCGCACCGGTGGTGCTATTCGTGCACGGCGGCTTTTCCCCGGCCATCGTCGCCTATGACCTCGACTACAAAAATTTTTCGTGGATGGAATATCTCGCCAAGGCCGGCTTTGACGTCTTCGCGATGACGCACACCGCCTACGGTTATTCACCCAAGCCGTATATGGACGACCCCTGCAACGTCGATCCCAAACAACAAGCGATCCTGATTCCCCATGTATTAAAGGCACCCTGCGCGCCGCGCTATCCGTTCAAACTCGTCTCCAGTCAAAGCGAGTGGGATGAAGTCGCCGCCGTGGTCAAACACATCACGACGACGCGTGGTGTGGCCAAGGTCAGCCTGATCGGCTGGTCAACCGGCACGCCGCGCATCGGCGGCTTCGCGGCGCAACACCCGGAACTGGTCGACAAGATCGTGTATCTCGCACCAGCGCCCTTTTTTGAAAACGACAACCCGCCGGCCGCCTATCCTGAAGCCGGCGCACCGGTGCTGCTGCAGACGCGCGAACGGCTGGAAAAAGACCGCTGGCTGGCAGACGTCAAATGCGACGACCAGATCGACGACCCGGCCATCGGGGACGTGATGTGGCGCGAACTGATGAAGGTCGAGGGGGCGGGGGCGAACTGGATACCGGGCGGTGTGATGCGCGCCCCCAATCGCATGAATTACGGCTGGCGCAAAACCGTGCCGCAAATCAAGGCGCCGGTGCTGATCCTGCTGGGCGAGTTTGACAACTTCGAACGCCGCCATGATGCCTGGCGCGCGCTTACGGTCAAACACAAGGCGTTTCTGAAAATCGCCTGCGGCTCGCATTATCTGCAATACGAGCGCCAGCGCACTGTTGTGCATGCCGCCTCGAAAGAATGGTTGCTGCACGGCACGGTCAATGGCAAGAGCGAGGGTTATTACGCCGCCGACCGCAGCGGCACCATCCGCTAACGCCGCGAGCTGCGCTGACTCCTCTCACGCAGAACTGCATCAGCGCAACGAACGAAGGCATACGAAAAAAAACGCCGCAACGGATGCGGCGTTTTTTATGCGATCAGCAACGCCTTAATCGACCTTCGCCCCCGACATTTTCACCACCCGCCCCCACTTCGCAATTTCATCCTTGACGAAGGCGGTGTATTCCTCCGGCGTGTTACCAACGAAATCCGCGCCTTCCGAGGCGATGCGTTCGGCAACCTCGGGCAGTTTGATGATGCGCACCACCTCGGCGTGCAGCTTGTTGACGATCTCGCGCGGCGCGCCGGCGGGCAGCGCCAGACCAAACCACGAACCGGTTTCAAAACCTTTAAGCCCCTGTTCGTCGAGGGTCGGAATATCCGGCGCGGCGGCCGCACGCTTCATGCTGGTCACGCCCAGCGCACGCAAACGCCCGCTTTTGACATGCGGGATGACCGAAACCATCGCACCGAAATAAATTTCAATGTGGCCGGCCACCACATCAACCAGCGCTGGTGACGCCCCCTTGTAAGGAATATGGATCATCTTCACGCCGGCCATCGTCTTAAACAATTCAGCGGCCAGATGATGCGGACTGCCACTGCCGGTGGAGCCGTGACGCAACTGGTTGGGATGCGCCTTGGCCAGGGCGATCAACTCTTTGGCATTCTTCGCCGGCACGCTCGGGTGTACCACCACGATGCCGGGTACGCGCGCGATATTCGTCACATACGAAAAATCTTTGAGCGGGTCGTAATTCAGCTTCGGATACAGCGTCGGATTAATCGCATTGGCAATGGTCGGCATGAACAGCACATAGCCGTCATTGGGAGATTTCGCGGCGATTTCGCTGCCGAGATTGGTGCCGGCGCCGGCGCGGTTCTCCACCACCACCGACTGCCCCCAGGCCTCGGTCAGCTTGGCGCCGACCGCGCGCGCGAGGATGTCGGCCGCACCGCCCGGCGTGTACGGCACGATAAAACGCACCGTCTTCGACGGATAGTTTTGCGCCAGCACAGCCGCCGATGACAGCAATGACAGGGCCGACAACACGCCGACCGCAATGATGGATTTTTTTCTCACGGCATACACTCCTCTATTCCGTTGACAACAGCGGCGGCAATACGCCCGCGGACTGCGGGGTCTGCCAACCTTTTTTCTTCTTCACGATTAACGATCACACCGGCTTCAAACAGCAGCGCCGGCATACTGGCATGGCGCAAAACCGCCAGACGGTCGAAATAATGCACGCCATTGCGCTTGTCGGCAAACGCGCGATTTTCACCCACCTTGCGGTCGGCGTGATACAGCGAAGGCGTGAAACCGGCGTGGATCAAGGCGGCACCAATCGCCGAAGCACACCGCAGGCCGCGCCGCCAGCCCGGATTCTCGCGCGAGACAAATAACGAAAAACCGGCAAAGCGATCGCCATAGCGGCGCTCGACCCCCTCGTAAGTCCAGCTCGACAACAAACGCGCCTGCATCGAATCATGATGCACCGAGACCAACAGCGCAGCGCCCGCCGCAGCACGCGGCCGTGCAGGCAGTGAATTCATCTCACCCGCTGCGCCTATCAGTTGCGTGCTGCGTCCGCGCGCCTGCAACTGCGCCTCAATCTCGGCGGCAAGATCGCGGTTGAATTCAAACTCCGGCCTGCCGTGTGCGCTGGTCACGCCCGGCGCTTCGCGGTAATGCCCCACGTCGATCGCAATGACGCCACCTTCAGCCACCGCAGACGTGGCAGCAACCGTCAATAACGCCGCCAGCAAACCCTCTGCGACGTGGCTACCAACCCAGCGCATAGGCCGGGCGCCGCGGATCGGCACCGCCATGCCGGACGCCGGTCTTCGGATCGACCACGATTGCGCACGGCGCACCGGCCAGCCACGTCCAGTCGTCCCACCAGAACACCTTGTGGCCGAACTTCGCCAGCGCCTCGCCGGTTTTTTTCGGAATACGCGATTCGAGATAAAGGCGACCGGGGTAATAGGCGTGTGGTTCGAACGAACCGGGGAAGCTGTAGTTGGCCACCCGCGGCGCCTCGATCGCACTCTGCGCGTCCATGCCAAACACATTAACGTTGAGAAACACTTGCAGCATGGCCTGCGGCTGCACATCGCCACCGGGCGTGCCGAAGGGCATATAAACCTTGCCGTTCTTGAACGCGAGTGCCGGCGCCGGTGTCAGACGCGGCCGTTTGCCCGCCGCCACCGAACTCGGATGCGTCGGATCGGACCACGACTGTGAGCCGCGCCCCGAACACAGGATGCCGGTGCCCGGAATAATCTGCGAGCTGTTCGAACCGTCCGAAGGGGTGGCCGACATCGCATTGCCGTGACGATCAACGCAGCACAAATAGGTGGTGTCACCGGGCCCCGGCGCCTCTTCCGATTGCGGCTCGGGCAGCCAGCGGGGCTTGAGCTCGCTTAATGACGCCGGATCGCCCGGTGGCGCCATCGCCGGCCAGGCGCGTTTGTCGCGAATCAGGCTGCGACGGTGACGCGCATACGCCTCGGACATCAGCCCTTTGAGCGGCACCTTGACGAAATCAGGGTCGCCGAAATGATGATGGCGATCGGCGAACGCCAGCTTCAAGGCCTCGGTAATCAAATGAATGTACTGCGGCGAGTTGTGACCGAGGGCTTTGAGATCAGTGCCCTTCAGCATGTTCAGCGCCATCGGCAGCACCGGCCCCTGCGACCACGCACCACAGGCATGCACATCGATGCCATTGAAGCGCGCCTTCACCGTCGGCTCGAACTTGATACTGTAATCGGCGAAATCCTCCATGCGCATGAAGCCGCCGTTCTTGCGATGGAAGTCAACGATGGTGGCGGCGACATCGCCTTTGTAAAAGGCGTCGCGCGCAGCGCGCAAGGCGACACGCCGGCCTTTACGCTGATTCGCCTTCTCGACATCGGCGAGATATTGCAGCGTGGCGGCGAGTTCGGTCTGGATGAACAGTTCGCCCGCTTGCGGCGCCCGCCCCTTGGGCAGATAAATTTTCTTGTTTGACGACCAGCGTTCATACGAGGTCTGGTTATCGGCAAGATATTCCGACATCAACGGATACATCGGAAAGCCATGACGCGCGAAGCGGATCGCCGCGGCGGCCACCTCGGCAAACGTCATCGTGCCGAAGCGTTCGAGTGCCGTGATCCACGCATCGGGGGCGGCCGGCACCACGCTGCGCAACACACCCGGCGGAATCTTGCCACCGTGATGCTTTTGAAAAAAGTCCGGCTCAATCGCGCGCGGCCATACACCGAGACCGTCGATGCAAAAAATCTCGCGCGTCTTGGCGGTATAAATAATCATCGGTGCGACACCGCCAAAATTCACCTTGTCGGTTTGCAGCACGCTGACGGCGAGGCCCGCAGCAACGCCGGCGTCGATCGCGTTGCCGCCGGCCTCCAGAATTTCAAAGCCGGCATGCGCGCCGAGATAATGCCCGGCGGCGATGACATGGCGGGTGCCCATGATGGTGGGGCGGTTCGACGGCACCGGACGGCTTTGCGCCGCGTCTTCGTTCTTCATGATAGACCTCTGCACAGGCGCGAGCGGTTGTTCGCGCTGCGTCGATTGTAGCTGCGAACCGGCACTGCGACAGCAGCGCGACCGCGGCCCGGCTCTCGACACACGCTGGTGTATCATCGCAGCTCTTTCCACGACGTCTACGAGCCACCCTCATGAACGAATTCAGCTGGGATTTCCCCTACCCTTCGCAGCGCATGCCGATCCTGGCGCGCAACTGTGTGTCGACCTCGCAACCGCTGGCCGCACAGGCTGGTCTGCGCATGCTGTTAAAAGGCGGCAGTGCGGTCGACGCGGTGATCGCCACCGCCATCGCCCTGACCGTGCTCGAACCAACCAGCAACGGCATCGGCTCGGACGCTTTTGCCATTTTGTGGGACGGCAAAAAACTGCGCGGCCTGAATGCTTCCGGACGCGCCCCCGCGGCGTGGACACCCGAGCGCTTCAAGGATGCGGCGACGATGCCGATGCGCGGCTGGAATGCCGTCACCGTGCCGGGTTGTGTCTCGGCGTGGGTTGAGTTGTCCAAAGAATATGGCAAGCTGCCGTTCGCCGATTTGTTTGAGCCGGCCATTGAATACGCCGAGCGCGGCTATATGGTTACACCAACCATCGCGCGACTGTGGGCCAATCAGGTGCCCGAACTCAAATCGCAACCGGGTTTTGCCGCGGCTTTCATGCCGCGCGGTCGCGCTCCGCTGCCCGGTGAAAAATTCACCTTCCCCGATCAAGCCGCCACACTGCGCAAGATCGCCGAGAGCAAAGGTGAGGCTTTCTACCGCGGTGAACTCGCCGAAAAAATCGCCGCCCATGCGAAAGCCCACGGCGGTGCGATGACCGCTGCCGATCTGGCCGCGCACAGCCTCGATTGGGTCGAGCCGCTGGCGCAGGACTACCGCGGTTACACGCTGCATGAGATTCCGCCCAATGGTCAGGGCATCGGCGCGCTGATCTCGCTGGGCATTCTTGACCACTTCGACATGCGCGACATGAAAGTCGACACCGCCGACAGCCTGCATGTGCAGATCGAGGCGATGAAACTCGCTTTCTCCGACATCTATGAATATGTGTCGGACCCCAGGACGATGCGCATCAAACCTGCGCAGATGCTCGACAAGGCTTATCTACGCGACCGCGCCAAACTCATCGATATGAAAAAAGCGCAGGACCCGAAGTTTGGCACCCCGCCCGCCGGTGGCACCGTCTATCTGACGGCGGCCGACGACTCCGGCATGATGGTGTCGTTCATTCAATCAAACTTCGCCGGCTTTGGCTCGGGTTGCGTGGTCGACGGCACCGGCATCAGCCTGCAAAACCGCGGCTACGGTTTCAGCCTCAAGCCGGGGCATGCCAATATCGTCGCACCCGGCAAGCGCCCCTTCCAGACCATCATCCCCGCTTTCATGACCCAGGATGGCAAACCGGTGATGAGCTACGGCGTGATGGGCGGCTCGATGCAGGCACAGGGCCACTCACAGGTCATGGTACGGTTCGCCGATTATGGTCAGAACCCGCAGGCCGCCGTCGATGCGCCGCGCTGGCGCGTCGACAATGGTCTGAAGGTTGGCATCGAACAGGGTGTCAGCGAAGAAGTCTTCAATGAATTGAAGGCGCGCGGCCATGACCTCACGCGCGCCGACCGCTGGAGCACCGACTTCGGTCGCGCGCAGTTGATCTTTAAGATGGAAGACGGTTACCTCGCCGCCTCCGAGCGCCGCACCGACGGTCAGGCGGTTGGTTATTGATTTCATCGCGCCTCACACCGACCCTCATCCCGCCCACGCGGGGCGAGTCGGCGTTTTTTAATCACGGCAACAACTGAATTCGTCCGCGGAGCACACCATGTCAGAACACAAAGCCACCATCGTTTGGGCGCGTAACGGCGCCGACTTCGGTTACAAGACTTATCCGCGCGACCACGCCTGGCGCTTTGACAACGGTATTGAAATCCCCGGCTCCGCGGCGCCGGCCTACCTCGGCAACCCGGATCGCGTCGATCCGGAAGGTGCGTTTGTCGCCGCCCTGGCAAGCTGCCACATGCTGACCTTTCTTGCACTGGCCTCCAATCGCGGCTTTGTCGTCGACAGTTACGAGGATGGCGCGGTCGGCCACCTCGGCAAAAATGCCAATGGCAAAATGGCGGTGATCCGCGTTGACCTGCATCCGCAGATCACGTTCAGCGGTGCCAAGCTACCGGCGCAGACCGATCTCGACTGGCTGCACGACAAGGCGCACAAGGAATGCTTCATCGCCAACTCGGTGAACACCGAAGTACACGTCATCGCCGCCTGATCGCAAGGGCAATAATGCAGTGCCCTGCCGTCAACTGGAGCGCGTCATGCTAAGAGGTTTATTCGCCGCCATGGCGTTTCTGCTGCTTGCCTCAGGCACTGCCGCCAAGGCGGCTGAAATCAGGGTCTTGAGTCTCCCTGGCATCAAGGCACCGCTGGAGGAACTCGCCCCCCAGTTCGAGCGCGCATCCGGACACAAGCTCGCCATCCGCTTCGAAATCTTTACGCTGATGAAAGCTCCGCTCGAGGCCGGCGCCTTTGACGTTGCGATTTATTCAAAGTCCGTGATCGACACGCTGGAAAAACAGGGGCGGCTTGCGGCCGGCGCCAGCACCAACATCGCCCGCACCAGCATCGGCGTCGCCGTGCGCTCTGGCGCGGCAAAACCGGACATCGGCACAGCCGATGCGTTCAAACGCACCCTGCTCGCCGCCAAGACCATCACCTATACCGATGGCAGCGAAACTGGCAACTATGTGACGCGCATGCTTGATCGCCTGGGCATCGCCGCAGAGATAAAACCCAAGGCCACGCTACAGCCTGGTGGCGGCCGCACCGCCCCGTCTGTTGCCAGGGGCGAGGCGGAGCTCGCCATTGTTTTGGTCAGCGACATACTCGCCACACCGGGTGTCGACCTGGTTGGGCCGCTGCCTGCAGAGCTGCAAAATTTCGTCGTTCAAACCGCGGGCATCGGTGC
>CAIWNB010000312.1 GCA_903913965.1 uncultured beta proteobacterium | reverse complement strand
CATCAAGCTGGCGTGTGCTGCCGACCGTCTTGGTTATCACCGCTACTGGCTGGCCGAACACCACTCGCTGATGGCGCTGGCTGACCCTTGTCCGGAAATACTTGCCGCGCGGGTTGCCGCTGAAACCAAGCGTATTCGTGTCGGCACTGGCGGGGTTTTATTGCCGCACTACAGTCCGCTCAAAGTGGCCGAGCAGTTTCGCATGCTCGAAGCCTTGTATCCGCAGCGTATTGATCTGGGCATCGGCCGCGCCCCCGGTGGGGATCGTGCCACCGCCATGGCGATGGGGCAGGGCCAGTATTCGAACGCGGAGGATTTCCCGGAACAGGTGAAATTTCTCGTCGCCTATCTCGATGATGCGATACCCGCCTCGCATCCGTTTGGCAAGGTCAAGGCGCAGCCGGCGGGCCCCACCGCGCCGCCTGTCTGGCTGCTGGGGTCCTCTGATTACAGCGGTGCGCTGGCCGCGCAACTGGGCCTGAACTTCGCCTTCGCCCATTTCATCAGTGCCGACGGTGGCGACCGCGTGATGCAGGATTACAAGCGCGACTTCCAGCCGTCCCTGCGTGAAGCCGCACCGCTCGCCATGCTCACGGTATTTGTGATTTGTGCGGCCAGTGATGCCGAGGCGGAACGGCGCGCGGCGAGTATCGATCTGCGCCGGCTCAACATGGATTACGGCCTTAACCAGCCAGTGCCGACGCAGGCCGAGGCGGAAGCGCGCCAATACACCGCAGAGGAACGCGCGCGCATCGCCTATAACCGCCGTCGCCTCGTCTTCGGTTCACCCGCGACGGTTAAGGCAAGGCTGTTTGAATTGCAGCAACAGTTCGATGCCGACGAGCTCATGATCATTACCATCACCGGGGATTACGAAACGCGTCTTGAGTCGTATACTCGGATCGCAGAAATTTGCGAACTCGGTCAGCCGAATCAGAAGCAGGCGCGTTAAATAGGCGCGGGGGTTGTAGTGATGGGGACAAAGGCGCGATAGCCTCCGACTAGAGATCTAATTCCTAAGACCACTGATAAGAGGAGCACCAACATGAACAAGCTGATCGCAGCACTCTGTTTCGCCCTCGCAATGGCTCCAGCCATGGCGCAGGATAAAGCCAAAGCCGAAGAAAAGAAGGCCGCCCCAGTTGCAGAAAAGGCGAAAAAAGAACCCAGTGAAAAACAGAAAGCCCAGCAAGAGCGCATGAAGGGTTGCAACGACAAGGCCACCGACAAGAAGGGGGACGAGCGCAAGAAGTTCATGAGCTCCTGCCTCAAGGGTGAAGAAGAAGGTGCGTCCGATAAGCAGAAAACCCAGCAGAACAAAATGACCTCCTGCAACAAAGAGGCGGGCGAGAAAAACATGAAGGGTGACGATCGCAAGAAGTTCATGAGCACCTGTCTCAAGGGCTGATCAGCGCGCACCATCGGCAGCATGCGGGGCGGATGCCAGACAGGTATCCGCCCCGTTTCTTTTGGCGGGTTAGGCCCGCGCTTTTACTGTAAAATTGGGGTCCAAGTTTGGGGCGTTAGCTCAGTTGGTAGAGCAGCGGACTCTTAATCCGTAGGTCGAGTGTTCGAGCCACTCACGCCCCACCATTTTTCTGTTACTTATCAATTACTTGGTTAGAATAATTTTAACGGTTGTTTAGGTCCGTTGCTGGTAACAACAACTCGTTATAATTTGTGCTCTCTTTCGTGATTGGTCGGGCAGTTTCGGATTCCTCAGCACGCGCGCCGCTGACATGGCGCGCACTCGCAAAGGGGCTCCAAAAATGGAACGATTCAACACTCCAAACACCGTAACACCGGGCAATTCGACTTCCGGCGAAGCGCCCGCTGATTTTAGGCATTTGTTCGAAGAGGCTAACGCAGACTTAAGCGCCGCCTGCAATATCGTTGAGTTCGGCATGACATCCGGTGATGTCGGCGTCGATAAGTCGGACGCGGGTGTAACACTCGTTTTCCCTATGCGGATTCTCCTGAATACCGCTATCGAGAAATTTGATGAATTCGATATTGCCTCACGCCGGCCGATTTCACAGGCGGAGCAATCCGAAAGCATTGATGCACTGTTTCAGGATGCGGTTTTCGTTCTCCTGGCAGCGCTGTCCTTGGCTGAATTCGCAGACCTACATGATGCGGATGGGGCTGGCCGTCTCCTGTTCCCTGTGTTTAGACTTCTTCGAGCATCGAATCAGAAGTTCTCGCAGATCGAGGTTTTGTTATTTCAAAACGGCGCTAGCGAGGTCGGCGCATGAACGCACCAGTTAGCCTGGACCTGAAAGTGTGGCCTACGTTCACAGAGTTAGTCTCTGATTATTTCGCCCAGTACGCGGGGCGGGATACCTCCCGCCCTCATCGTCTCGCGTGGTGGGTAGGAAAATTCGGAGCTCGGCCGGCGATCTCAATTACAGATGACGACGTATTTATCGCAATGGAGGAGCTCGCAGCACAAGTGCCGCGTCGTTATGCTGGCCACGATGCGGACGGAAACAAGGTGTTTCGCGCTCAGGCTGGTAAGCGTGCGCCTGCAACGCTAAACCGTTACCTGGTGGCGCTCGCTGCACTCTTTTCGTGGGCCATCAAACGGCGGAGGGTTCCAAAGCATTGGGAGAATCCATGCAAAGGAATTGAGAAAAACGCTGAATCCGCAGGGGTTGTGCGGTTCTTGTCAGACGACGAGCGTGCGCGGATTCTGGTTGCATGTAAAGAATCCAGGTGGAATCGTCTTTATCTGCTTGTGCTCCTTGCGATTACGACCGGTGCGCGCCGTGGTGAACTCCTGTCCCTACGCTGGGCTGATATCGACATCGGACGAGCTCGCGCACACATTTGCACTACAAAAAACGGCGAGCCTAAGGTATTGCCGCTTGTGCCTGCCGTCATGGAGGAACTGCAGCGTTTCAAATGCGCACCATCGGCTCTAGTGTTTTGCTCTAGACTCCGGCCAAAGTCCGCCTTCCACTTTGAGAGCTCGTGGAAAACTGCGCTTAAAACAGCAAAGATTCAAAAATTCCGCTTCCACGATCTTCGCCATACCTGCGCTTCCTATCTCGCGCAGAATGGTGCAAGCCTGCTGGAAATTGCGGACGTAATGGGGCACAAGCAACTTGCCATGACGAAACGTTACGCGCATCTGACCGTCGGCAGCAAGGCTTCCTTGGTCAATCGTGTCCTTGGGGATATTCGGTGATCCTACCGGATATAACCGATGAGCGTATGGCAATCACCGCGATCCTAGAGGAATTCGAGGATCGCGGTGAGGGAGTGGCGATCCTTGAGGCAATCGCCTTTTGTTACCGCCGCGGCGTTGCGGTGCCGCGCCATATTGGCGAATCACTAATCAAGGCGCTCGGTCGCTATGAGTCTGGTCAAGCCTTAACCCTGGGGGAAGCATTCCGTGTGCCAGATTTAAAACCATTGGAGCGCAAACGTAAGCGTACCTATGCGCAGGCGGTCTCCATGGCTGTGAAAATGATTCGGGAAGGCTCGACAGTCACCGCAGCATTGGAAAGCGCGTCAAAGTGCTGCGCGCTTAGCGTAGAGGCTGTTCGCGCCGAATATTACCGATGCAAAATGGTTGCCCCTGAATTGTTTCCTAAACCTTCTAAAAAAACGACCAAGAAAATATAAAGAAATAGTCGACGCCATCTTTCATCATTCTCCGCAGGCAGTCGGAAGCTGTCCGCCAATCTTCAAGAGAGAGTGATGATGAACACGACAACCGTTACACGTAAACGCACGCGCCCGCGCCGCGTTACCGCCCTTCCATCGCTGGAAAAGCTCCAGCAGCTCGAAACCTTCCAGACAGCAAACGCGCACATTTTCCCGAGCGTTCCATCGCTGCGCTGGTTCTATCGTCAACATCGCGCCGAACTCCTTAAGGCTGGCGCTATTGTTGAGCTTGCCGGCCGGTTGCTGGTGGACGCTCCTGTGTTCGCTGAAACTGCGATGGTGATAGGCCGGCGCGCAGCGGCTAAACGCGGGGATTGATTCCAAATTGTCGAAAAAGAAAACTGCGCCGGCTGAGCTCCTGGCGCTGGATGACTACGCATTTACAAGGGCGTGGGCCGATCTCTCGGAGGAGGAAAAAGAAAAGCTTTCCGCTGACGATCGCGCCAAGGCAATCGAGCGCTATAGAAAATTGTCGCCCTGGCTAAACCAGTCACCAAATAAGCCAGCGGCGGAAAATGCGCACGCCTCACCAGATTTAATTCTCGGCGATAAGGGGGTAATCCGGGCGTGCGACTTCAATGCACTACAACTGCTAAATGCTGCGCCTCAATATGAGGGTTTGTACTTCAACGAATTTACTTATCGAGCCTGTATAGATGGACGCGATTGGACTGATGCAGATGACCGGGACGCCCTGTGCTGGTTACAGTCGAAATATCGTGTCCATGGCTTTTCGCTGACTCACACACGAACCGCTTCGATGACGCTCGCACACACGCGCCGCCGCGATACTCTTTTCGAGTTTGTGTCTAACCTTCCTGAATGGGACGGAAAGGAGCGGATTGAGAGCGCATTCTCTAGAGCGTGGGGCGTGACAGATTGCCCACTGACACGCGCAGCATCCAAAAACTTCTTTGTGGCACTGCACGCTCGCGCCGTTGTTCCTGGCGCACAGGTCGATCATCTTTTCGTTTTCGAGGGGCCGCAGGGCACGGGTAAATCACGGTCCCTTCGTGCACTGGGGAGAGATTTTCATGCTGAGATTTCCGCGCAGGTCGGCCACGATGACTTCTATCGACAATTGCGCGGCGTATGGATCGCCGAATTGGCCGAGCTTGACGCGCTGCGAGGCCGGGAGGCGTCAACCATCAAGCGGCTGCTATCCGCGCCGTCTGATCGCTTTGTAGAGAAATTCGAGAAGCATGCCCAGGTGTACAAACGGCGTGCGGTTGCGGTCGCGACTACTAACGAGAATTCATACTGGCAGGACAGCTCAGGTGCGCGGCGGTTAATTCCGATTCGTACTAGCCTCATAGACATCGATTTGATTAAGGCTGAGCGGTTGCAATGGTTCGCTGAAGCTCGGCACTTCTACGACGCGGGTGCAACCTGGTGGGAATTCCCTTCCGCCGTCGTTTCCGACCAGGATGACCGGCAGATTGTCGATCCTTGGGAGGATCATTTACGGGATTCTATTGCCAACGGCAGGCGCACCGGCGAAGGCCATGTGAGTTGGCCGGTGGGGTGGATCGCCTCATCCCAAATCATGCGCGACTGGCTGCGCCTCGATCCGAGTCAACAACCGCAGACTAGCAGCACGCGGCTGGGCAAAGTTATGCGGCGTCTTGGCTACGTTCCGCAGCGCAACGGCAAAGACCGTGAGCGCGGCTGGACGGCGGACACCTGCAACAACGAAAACAATCAGGAGTCCGCCTAGGTGTCCGCCCTACTTTCCCTCTATGGCGGACACCTAGACCACCTAGGACACATGAATATTGATTACACACATGCGCGCACACGCACACGCAAGGTACTTGAAAAGGACACGTCCGCCGGTGTCCAGGTGTCCGCCAACCGCAAACGCCAATCCGAATTAGTGCGCGGGTCCCTTTCTAAATTACCGCGTCGGAGTAATTCCAACCCCGACGTCGCGCTAGTCATTGATTTTATTGGGGGGTATCCGTTTAACCATGCAGTATCTAGTTTGAGGTGTCCATGACAGTTAACCGAGTATCCGATGATGAAATCATGGGGCGAAACGAATATGCGCGCCACCAAGGTGTCACACCAAACGCCGTAGCGAAGGCAATCCGTAGCGGGCGGATCACCTCCGCCGTGCAATATGGCAAAGGCGGTCGCGTCGACGGCATCCGGTGGCGCCTGGCTGACAAGCTCTGGCGGGAAAACACCGATATTGCGGAGGCGGTAAAGACTCGCACGCGGTTGGGCCCTGCAATGCAGACATCTGCACCGGAGATCGCGACGCCGATATCCGGCAGCGAGCTGCTCGCGCAGCACAAATTGTCGATGATCATTTCGGAAATATTCGACCGGTCGGCGATCGCCTGGGCGGCCTGGATCGTTTATCGCCACAAGCTCACGCCGGCAATCGCGCGCGACATATTGCAAGGCGGTCTATTGGGTTTCAACGTCGCCGCCTGCGGCGTCCTGGGGAGCGATTCGGATGAAGTGCATATTCCGGAAATCCTGAGCGACGAGCTGTCGGGTCCGAGGCTCGACGTCGTACTGGCTGCAATCGAGGCTGAGGCCGCAGCATTTGCGGCGAATCCGATCGAAAAATAATGGGCGCGCCGGATATCGCGTCAATTTCAGACGCGGAATTTAAAGGGGCGTTACTCGCAGAGCTGCGCGCTATTCGCCGGGCCTTAGAGGCGCAGAATGTGGCGACAGTGGCGCCCACCGCAAAGGTCCGCGCCGGGCGCCGGCGGGCCCTAATTCGCCAACTCGCTGATGGCCTCGGCCTGGGGCTTACCTGGATGGCGGCACAGCAAATCGCCATGATCCTTAAAGGCGCGAAAGACGCTCCGCACGGCGCCTCAACGGCTGTGACGGCATTGCGCCAAGATAAAGATTGCCCGCGCTCCGATCGACAGATCTATCGAATCATCACCGAAGAAAAATCCACTGACACGACTGACGGCCTCGCGGTTTTGTGTCAGTGGGGAACAAAACGATAGCCTTGTGACGTCAACCTCATAAAGGATTTTCGAATGGATATGAACCGCAGCAAAATCACATCGCAAATTGTCGCGTTAGGCGAAATATTTGATCAGTACGGCGGAAGTCGCGTGGCGCGGGAGGTCCTAGCCGCTGGCGGCAGTCTCGCCGAGTTTCATCGTCGAATGACGCCACGGATTCGATCTGGAGCGGATCCCGATAAGGCCGCTGGCCTACCAGGCTTGAACGACCGTGAGGTGCGGGATTTCGATATATGCCGGCAGATCCGGACGATGATGAACGTGACGTATGCTCGTCGCAGCCAGTTGCCCGATTCGTTTGATAAAAATCAGGAGTTCGCTCGCAGCCAGCTGCTTGCCGAACGCAATGCGACGTGCCCTGAGCTAGAGATGTGTGGGAACAAACTGCCGTGGGCAGTGTTAACGAGAGATTTTTCGGCCGGTAGCGCGAGCGAATCTGGTAATTTAATTCCGACTCGGCTAGGTAGCGAGTATTCCGGCGACGCCCTTCGCAATGCGTTTGCGCTTGCAAGGCTTGGAGCCCTAATGCCGGTGATTAAGGGAGCCGGCTTCAAAGTTCCGGTAATTACTGGCGATCTCAGCAACGTCAATTATTTGGGCGAAGTCTCCGCGGCACCCGAGGGCGGAGTAACTTCAGGCCTTATCGACTTCGCACCAAAACGGGTCGGTGGTTACCTTGAGGTCTCGACGCAAGCGCTGATCCAGGGAGGCGAGCCGCTCAATCAGATTTTGAGGCGCGTAATTTTTGGCAAGGTCGCGGCAGCGATCGAGGACGGCGCAATCAACGGCGACGGCACCGGGAACAACCCTGTCGGCGTTCGTTCGACGGCCAATATCAACACGGTTGTCGGCGGCACCGACGGCGCGACGCTGAGCTGGACGCACCTTACGGATCTTGAATACGAGCCAGCAAACGACAATGTGGCAGAGGTGGCGCCCGGATATTTGATCAACTCCGGCACGCGTAGATTTGTGAAGCGTACCGCTAGAGGCAGCGGCCTACCTTATATGTGGGACGGTGGAATTACGCCGCTCAACGACCGGCCAACGGCTGTTTCAAATGTATTGCCAAGCAATTTAACGAAGGGTGTTAGCGGTGCGGTGTGTCAATCGTTGGTCTACTCTGCGGACTGGTCAATGCTCCTCGTCCCCATGTTTGGCGCAGTCGATCTTACTGTAGACCCTTACACCAAAGCTGCCCAGGGCCAAGTGCGGGTGGTCATCAACGCCTATATCGCGTCTGGCGTGCTGCAGCCGTCTGCATTTTGCGTGATGAACGACGCCAAGCTCTCGTGACGCATTGACTTCCTAAGGAAATGATTACCAATGGGGCAATCGCAGAGAGAGCTAGCCCATATGCGATTGCCCCGCCCTCTGTGGACCGGCGTCTTGCGGAGGCTTTCCCTATGGGTTGGTACTTGGCTGAGCATCCGACAGGGCTCAGTGATGCGCGTCGAGGCTCTCGCCAAATTTCGGGGCAGATCTACCGCGCAACTTTTGAAGCTATGAACAAAGACAAAAAAAACCTAGAAATCATTCGTCGGTATCGCAGGTTACGCGCTCGGGCTTGCGAACATCTTCGCGCTAATGGCTATACGCCAACATCTGCGCGTATAGACGCGGAAATTCAGCGGCACTGGTACCGAATTTCGGAAGGCGTTTATCGCCACTTTTTAAAAAACTCCCTGCGGCGGCGCGAAATTCGCTCGCCGCTCTTGCGTTAAGAGGATCGCCATGACATCAATAGAACGTAAAGCGCCCCCGCTTGTTGAGGTTCGTCTATACGGACATTTGCGGCAGCGCTTTGGGAAAAATCACCGTTATGCGGTCGCCAGCTCCGGTGAAGCGGTTCGTGCGCTCTGCGCTACCGTTCCGGGGTTCCGTAATTACATGCTGTGGCAATCCGCGCCTGGTTACCGCGTGTGGTCGGGCCGAGGTGTCTTGACTGATACCAATCAGCTGTTCGAACCCTCTGGCACGATAGTCCGCATCGTGCCTGTTACCGTCGGCGCAAAAAGTGGTGGTATTGGTGCGGTAATTATGGGGGCTGCGTTGATCTACCTTTCCTATCAGACGGGTG
>CAIWNB010000311.1 GCA_903913965.1 uncultured beta proteobacterium | reverse complement strand
GAACTGGGCCGCTACGTCCTTTGACGACAGCAAATGGCCGCGCGCCTATGAATACACCGACGAAGACATCGGCGTGACCTCGGTCAAGGGTTACACCAACTTCCCGGAACTGTTCGACGGATCGCGCTGGATCTGGTCGCTGAATCTGGTGTTCGACAATCTGATTCTGGCGCGCAAAACCGTACGCTGAGATCAACTCTCCAGCGGCGGCGCCATGCCGCTGCTCGGGTGTCCGCATGCGCCGGCAGATCGATCTGTTATTCACATTCGCTGGAAAACCCATGACCCTGTTTAAACAAGCCCCAACCGCCGCGGTGTTCAACAGCTGCCTGAGCGCTGTGCTACTCACCATGCCCGCAGCCCATGCACAAAGTAACAAGCCTGCCGGTTATGCAACAAAACCCTTGCGCATGCTGGTCGCTTATCCGGCCGGAGGTTCAGCCGACTTGATGACGCGGGTGCTGGCGCAAAAACTCGGCGAACGCCTCGGCCAGCAGGTAGTCGTTGATAACCGTCCGGGGGCGGCTGGCAACATCGGTGTCGAAGTCGTCGCCAAATCACCCGCCGACGGCTACACATTGCTTCTGGGGGCACTGGGTTCACACGCCGTGGCGATGTCGTATTACGCCAAAATCAACTTCGATCTGCGCAACGACTTTGCCCCTGTCTCCATGGCCGGCACCACCACCAATATCGTTGTTGTGCATCCCGCCTTGCCAGTCAAAAACATCAAAGACCTGATTGCACTGAGCAAAGCGCGACCGGGCGAATTGAACTTCGCCTCCTCTGGCACCGGCGGGCTCATTCACCTGACCGGCGAAATGTTCAATCAAGCCGCCGGAGTCAAACTGGTGCATGTGCCCTACAAAGGCAGCGCGCTGTTCCTGCCCGAACTGCTCAAGGGGCAAATCGCAATGGCCTTCGACACCATCGCCCCTCACCTGCCTTTTATCAAAGCAGGCAAGCTCCGCGGCGTGGCGGTGACGGCGGGTAAACGCACACCTCTGTTACCCGATGTACCGACCGTCGCCGAATCCGGGTTACCGGGTTTCGAATCGGTGGCCAGTTATGCGGTCTTTGTACCTGCAGCCACGCCCAAAGACATCGTCGCCTATCTCAATCGGGAGACCGTCGCTGCTTTGCAAGCCCCCGACCTCAAGGAGAGGCTGTCGGCTGCCGGGATCGACCCGGTTGGCACCACCGGGGAAGAACTCGACCACATCGTGCGTGCAGAAATCGCCAAATGGGCGCAGGTGATACGCAAGGCCGGGATCACGCCGGAGTGATTTACCGCACTACCTTTTGCAGCCGAATTCAGGTTTACAATGGTGCAATTGATGCCGCGCCAGACGGCCACATCTGCACTGCAACTTATAACCCTATGATCAGGAGGTCACTTCATGACACGTCTGAATGTCAACGGCAAGAATTACGAAATCGATGCCGAACCCGCTATGCCCTTGTTGTGGGCGATTCGTGAACAGGTCGGTCTGACTGGCACCAAATACGGCTGCGGCGTGGCCCAATGCGGCGCCTGTACCGTGCATATCGACGGTGCCCCGGTACGCTCCTGCGTGGTCCCTGCCAACACGGCGGCGGGCAAAAAAATTACAACGATTGAAGGTTTGGCTGCCAACGGCGTGCTGACCAAAGTGCAAAAAGCCTGGGTTGAGCACGAGGTGCCGCAATGCGGCTACTGCCAGGCCGGCATGATCATGGCAGTGAGTGCGCTGCTGGCGAAAAAGCCGAAGCCGACCGACGCCGACATTGACGCTGCGATCACCAACATCTGCCGCTGCGGCACCTTCCAGCAAGTCCGTGCGGCCATTCATGCCGCTGCGAATTCATAAGGAGCGAACCGTCATGAGCACAGTCAAAACCATGCCCGATCTCAGCCGTCGTTCCTTCATCATTGGCACCGCCGCCGTCGGCAGCGGACTCGCGCTGGGTCTGAACATCCCCTTCGCTTCGCGCGGCGCGCGCGCTGCCGAAGCCACCCCGGAAGTTAACGCCTGGGTTGTCATCAAACCCGACGATACCGTGGTCATCCGCGTCGCCCGCAGTGAAATGGGCCAAGGGACGCTGACCGGCCTCGCGCAAATGGTTGCCGAGGAACTCGAATGCGACTGGTCGAAGGTAACCACCGAATACCCGACCCCGGGTCAGAGCGTCGCACGCAAACGCGTGTGGGGCGATTTTTCAACCGGCGGTAGCCGCGGTATTCGCGAGTCGCATGACTACGTGCGACGCGGTGGCGTGGTCGCACGCATGATGCTGATCCAGGCTGCGGCCGATGAATGGAAAGTAGCGGCCGCCGAGTGCAGCGCTGCCAACAGCATCATCACTCACGGCCCGAGCGGCCGCACCACCACCTATGGCAAGGTTGCCGAAGCGGCGGCAAAGGTCACGCAGCCGCAGGCCAAGGACGTGGTACTGAAAGATCCGAAAGACTGGAAGCTGATCGGCAAATCCGTGCACCGCCTCGACACCATCGACAAGGTGACGGGGAAGATGATCTACACCTCGGACTTCACCCTGCCCGGCATGTTGCAGGCGGCGATCAAGGAATGCCCGGTATTCGGCGGCAAGCTCAAAAGCTTCGACGCAGGCAAAGTCAGCGGCATGCGCGGCGTCAAGCACGTGCTGCAAGTGGGCGATTCAGCGGTGGCGGTGGTTGCCGACAGCTGGTGGCGCGCCAAGGTCGCACTCGATGCACTTCCGATCGTCTGGGACGAGGGCGCCAACGCCAAAGTCTCAAGCGCAACGATTGGCGAAATGCTCAAGGAAGGTCTGGGCGCAGAGCAGGCTTTTGTCGGCAACAAAGCCGGTGATGCCAAAGCCGCACTGAGTGGTGCCGCCAAAAAAGTCGAGGCTGTCTACGCCTATCCGAATCTGAATCACGCGACGATGGAACCGATGAACACCGTCGCCCGTTACACGCCGGATCGTTGTGAAGTCTGGCTTGGCACACAGAACGGCGAAGCCTCGTTTGCCGCCGTGCTGGCTGCATCCGGGCTGCCGGCCGACAAGTGCGAAGTCTACAAGCTGATGCTGGGCAGCGGCTTCGGCCGGCGCGGTGCGTTCCAGGATTATGTGCGTCAGGCCGTATTGATCGCCAAACAGATTCCCGGCACGCCGGTAAAACTGCAGTGGTCGCGCGAGGAAGACATGACGCAGGGCCGCTATCACCCGCTGACCCAGTGCAAACTGACCGGCGGTTTCGATGCAGCCAACAATCTGACCGCCCTGCATGTGCGCATTTCCGGCCAGTCGATCCTCAGTTC
>CAIWNB010000310.1 GCA_903913965.1 uncultured beta proteobacterium | reverse complement strand
TGGCCGGGCCGATCGCCCTGGCGATCTCCAGCGAGTTGGCCATGACGTGTTTGATCATCTTCTGCTCGTTTTCATGCCAGTCGAAGGTCATGCGCAGGAGCGGCAGGCCGTTGGCGTCGCGATAGGTCGGATCGAGATCGAGGTAGCAGTCGCGATAACTCTGACAGGCGCCGTGCAGATTGAGCGTGAAGTTACGGTTGTAGTAATGCGCTGCAGTTTTTTTCCATGCCGCACCCCAGCCCGGTGTGCCCGGCGGCACCTGCTTGCCCTTGATCGGCGCTGCGCCGCTGCTTTGCGAGGCGACATAGCTGCCGCCGATAAAGCCGAGCCCGGCGTGATCAAAGTTGTCGCCGTTGAAATCGTCGATCGCAGTGCCGCGCCCGCCGCCGCCGATGAACGGGTTGAAGGTGCGGTCTTCGAAGAACATCTGGATCTTGCCGTGCGTCTGGTAGGAATAATTGCGACCCACCGTACCGGTGCCGCTGACCGGATCATATTGCTTGCCGATGCCGGAGAGCATGAGCAGACGCACGTTGTTGAAAGTATAAGCAGAGAGCACGACCAGATCGGCTGGTTGTTCGAACTCGCGGCCGCGCGCATCGATATAGGTGACGCCGACGGCGCGTTTGCCGGTCGAGTCGAGATTAATCTTGATGACGTTGGCGAGCGTGCGTAATTCAAAGTTGTCGTGACGGTCGAGCGCCGGCACCACGGTGTTCAGCGGGCTGGCTTTCGCCCCCTGGGCGCAGACGTGGCTGCCGCAGAAACCGCCGGTGATACATTCGCCGAGCATTTGTTTGTACGGATTGGTATAGGCCTGGGTCATTGCCGCGGTCGGATTCGAATACGGCGTGTAACCAAAGCCGCGCGCCGCGTTGCCGAACAGTTCGCCGGTTTGTGTGGTTTTCGACGGCGGGTTGGGAAACTCGCGTGAACGCGCGCCTTCGAACGGATTGCCGCCGGCCTGGATCTCGCCATTGAGGTTGCCGGCCTTGCCGCCGACACCGTAGAGATGCTCGAACTGGTCGTAATAGGGCTCGAGATCCTCATAGCTGAGTCCCCAGTCATGATTGGTGCAATCAGCCGGCAGTTGCGACGCGCCGTAGCGTTCGATCGTGCGGCTGCGTGATTCGAAATCCCACGGCAAAAAGCGTTTGGCGTGACAGCCCCAGTGCACGGCCGCACCACCGACACATTCGCCGGGCTTGAACGAACCGAGTTCGCGCATCGGCAGTGCGAGTTCGCTCATCTTGTTGCGAAAGGTGATGGTTTCGCGCGAGAGGTTTTGCAGGATGTCGCTGTGGCGGTCGTACTTGAGTTCGTCATCGACGTACGGCATGGCGAAATCATGCTGGGTGTCGAGCATGCGGCCGCGTTCGAAACCCACCACCTTGAGGCCGGTTTCGGCGAGCGATTTGCAGAGTATGGTACCGGCAAGGCCGGCGCCGACGACAACCGCATCGACTGGTTTGAGTTTGGTGGCTGCCATGTTAGTCCTTCGCCTTGTTGTGCAGTGGAACGTGTTTCGGATAACCCTGGTTGTCGAGGGCCGCGCGGCCCTCCTGCACATCCAGAATACTCACCGGCTCGACCCGATAGGGTTCGTTTTGTGTGTAGAGCAGTTCGCCGTAGTTCGACGCTGCCACTCCGGGGAAGCCGAGCAGTTTCCAGCCGGCCTTGTCGCGATTGCCGCCGTAGAGAGGATCGCTGAAAAAACCTTCCTCGGTATTGCGCCATAAGAGACCGAAGAACAGCTTGGCCCGCAGTGACGGCAGTTCGATGGCGTCCTTTTCCAGCGCCTGCAACACTTCGTCCTGCTGTTCGTCAGAGAGCATGCGGAAGGCTTTGCCGTACTGGCGTTTGCAGTAGGTCTCGGTTTCGGCGATGCCATAGCGGTAAATTTCCTGCGGCGTCAGGCGCGACTGGAAGCCCTGCTGTGCCGTGCCTTCAGTCCACGGTCCGCTGCGGTAATTGCGGCCGTGCATGCCCCACGTGCTGGTGAGCTGGCCGTCGATGTAAGCCGTGACGCCGGCGTCACGTGCGCCGGGGCCGAGTTCGTCGGTGGGAATCAGGCGTTCGACTGCCGCGTCGAGAAACTGCACTTCAGGCCTCGTCAGGAAGCCGTAGGCATGCTGGTTTGAGGTGTCCTGCATCAAGTTAATACTCCTCTTCTTCGGCACGCACGCCGGCGGCCTTGGTGATGGAAGCCCATATCACAAGATCGGTCCGGATCCTGTGCTGGTATGCAATGGCGTTGCTGGCCGCGCGGGGCGTCAGCGTAATACATGAGGCAAACGCCGGCGCGATCATGAGTGATAGGCGTGACATGGACTGCATGAAACTTAAGGTTGGTGGGGCGTTCGGTGATGTTATATTTTTTTCGAGTTTCCTCCCGCGCGGCCGGCGGCGTCAAGCCGCTTTATGATTGCTTTGCCGCACTCGGCGGCGATGCTAAGCTCTAAAAAATTTATATAACAATCGGTGCGGCACAGTGCCGTTTTTTGTCGGGGAGAATTCAATGCGGTGGGGCATCATCGGTCTGGGCGATATCGCCGAACGCAATTTCACGCCGGCGCTGGCGCTGGCGGAAGATTCGGAACTGGTTTCAGTGCTGAGTCGCAGCCGCGAGAAGGCACAGGCCTTTGCAAAAAAGCACGGCGTGCCGCGCGCTTTTGATACGCTCGAAGGCATGCTCGCCGATCCGCAGCTCGACGCGGTGTATATCGCCTCGCCCAACGGTTTGCATGCCGAACAGACGATCGCCGCGGCACGCGCCGGTAAACACGTCTTGTGCGACAAGCCGATGACGCTCAGCGTCGAAGATGGTGAGCGCATGATCCGCGCTTGCGAGGATCACAAGGTCAGGCTCGGCGTCGCTTTTCGCAATCGTTATCATCAAGCGCATATCGACGCACGGCGCCACGCGATCAGCGGTGCGCTGGGTGAGTTGCAGATGGCCAAGGCGCAGTTGTTTGTCGGCGGCGTGCGCGGCCACTGGAAGGGCTGGCGCGTCGATCCGCTGCTCGGCGGTTCGGGTTCCATCGTCGGGCAGGCGGTGCATCCAGTCGATTTGTTGCGCTTTATCCTCGATAGTGAGGTGGAGTCGGTGTGCTGCGTGACTGATGAAAATCCGCCCGCACGGCCGGTCGATGAAATGACTTTTACCATTCTGACTTTCAAAAACGGCTGCCACGGTGTGGTGAGTTCTGGCGCGTTGGTGCCGCATTCCGACAACGATGTGGTGATTCATGGCAGTAAGGCGCGCGTGTTTTGCAAAGGCACGCTCGGCACGCCCAAGCCGGGTAAGCCGCAGGAGGCTGGTATCGAGGGCGATGTCGCCGGACTCAGTGTGCGTTGCCCGGCGGACGACACCGCGCAGTCGCGCACGGCGCGGCTGATTGAAGATTTCAACCGGCATATTCTGCACGGCAGCGAAACCGCGGTGTCGGCGCAGAACGGCTTGCAGATGGTACGCATCGCCAATGCCATGCTCGAATCGAGCCGGCTCGGCAAGACTATCCGTCTGTGATGTTGGTAGCCCGTTGTGGGGTTCAGGCGGCCGCTGGTTTGCGTGCCGTCATGTTCAGACTGATCGGCAGTTTGTAATGCATGGCGCTGGTGTCGTCGAACAGATTGAACGCGTCGACACGGGTAATGCCGGTAAACCCCGCGTCGCTGAGGTATCCGCTGAGGAAGTTCTCATCGAGCCCGACATAATGCGTATCCGCGTCGTTGGTCTGCCCGCCAAACATCATTTGCATGACCTGAAATCGTTGCAACGTACTGAGTTCGGGATCAAGAAACAGCCGGCACAGGGTATGCAGATCGGGCACGCTGACGCGCAGCATGGCGCCGGGGTGCAGTACGCGATAAAACTCGCGCAAGGCGGCCGGCAGTTCGTCCTTGAAACGCAGATGTTCGAGCACATGCGAGGCGTAGATTTCGCTGACGCTGCCATCGGTAAAGCGCGACAGGTCGGCGCAATGACCGGCGTAATCGACCTGCGGACCGGGTTGGATGTTGAAGATTTTCCATTCCGGGTGTGCAATCTCGCCGCCGATATGCAGACGTAGCGGTGCCTCGCTGGTAGGTGCGCGTGGGTTCATCAAACGGCGGAGCATAGAGCCGAACATATGCGAGCATTTCAATGGTGTTGATCAGGGTAGCCAGACTGAGCCCGCGTCTGGCAGTGTGGCCGGTCTGGATATTCATGCTGCACAATATCGAAATATCACCACGCCGCGATATTGCCTGTAAAGTCAGGCACTGCCAAGATTCTTTGCGCGCTGGCGCAGGGGTGAAGAGAGGACGATATGCGCGGGCTTACAAAATTAAAAATGCCGGTGGTGTTGATGGGGTTGTCGCTGTCTGCTTTAACGGTGCAGGCGGCGCCCTATCCGGAGCGTCCGATCCGTCTGGTTGTTTCATCCGCACCCGGTGGCGCCGCCGATCTGATTGCGCGACCGATCGCGATGCAGATGGAAAAGCAGTTTGGTTACACCATCGTGGTGGACAACCGTGCCGGCGCCAACGGCATCATCGGTACCGATATCGTCGCCAAGGCGGTGCCCGACGGCTATACCTTTCTCGTCAACACCGTCGCCGTGACCATCAATCCGAGTGTTTACCGCAAACTTCCTTACGACACCGAGCGCGATCTTTTGCCAGTGACCAATCTGGCGCTGGGCAGCGGCTATATTTTGATCGTGCATCCGTCTGTGCCCGCCAACAGTGTGCAGGAACTGATCGCACTGGCGCGTCAAAAGGATAGCCGTTTTGGTTATGGCACGCCGGGGTTTGGTAACGGCCAGCATCTGGCTGGCGAGCTGTTTAATTTGCGCGCCGGTGTGCAGTTGTTACACGTGCCCTACAAAGGCGCGGCGCCGGCAATGACCGCCTTGCTCGGCGGCGAAATCCAGATCGGCTTCATTCCGCCCATCGTGTCATCCCAGCACATCAAGGCCGGCAAGGTGCGCCCGCTCGGCTTCACCGGTACGGCGCGGCTGCCTGCGTTGCCCGAAGTGCCGACCATCGCCGAGGCCGGTGTGCCGGGCTTTAAATTTGTCGGTAACTGGGATGGCTGGTTCGCGCCGGCGCATACGCCACCGGCGATCATTGCGCATATTTACAGTGCGATCCGGCAGACGCTGCAAGTACCGAAGATTCGTGATGCCATCGTTGCCGCCGGCTATGATCCGGTCGCCGACACACCGGCGGAGTTCGGTCAATTTGTGCGTGCGGAGATTCGCAAATACGCGGAGATTGCGCGCGCGGCCAAGATCCAGCCTGAGTAATGTCGAGGTTGCGGTCCGAAAACAGTTGTAAGTTTTCGCCGCGCTGCACGACCGATGCACAGGGGCGCGTGGCCGGTAGAATCGGGCGCTTCATCCCTTAATTTTTTCAGGAGGTCGGCATCATGTGGCAGCGTTGGCATGGCGATGTTAAAAATTTCATGCGGGTGGTGGCGGTGAGCCTGCTGGCGGTTTGCGGCATGGTTGAGGCGGCGGTGGTGGTGTTGCCTGATCCGGTGAGTGACGCGCCGCTGGCCGCCAAAAGCAGCAGCCAGACAGCGGTATTCGCCGGCGGTTGTTTTTGGGGCATCGAGGCGGTGTTTGAACATGTGAAGGGCGTGACCCAGGCGGTATCGGGTTATTCCGGCGGCACGGCGGAAACCGCCGACTATCAAAAGGTGAGTTCGGGACGCACGGCACATGCCGAAGTGGTGCAGGTGACGTACGATCCGTCGAAAGTCAGCTACGGCCAGTTGCTGAAAGTATTTTTTTCGGTGGCGCATGATCCGACCCAGCTCAATCGTCAGGGGCCAGACACCGGCCCGCAATACCGTTCAGCGATCTTCACGGTCGACGCGGCGCAACAACGCGCAGCGCAGGCCTATATCGCACAACTGCAGACAGCGAAAAGTTTTCCGCGCCCCATCGTCACCGAGGTCGTTGCGCTTAAAGCCTTCTATGCGGCCGAACCCTATCATCAGGATTATGTCGTGCATCACCCCGACCAGCCGTACATCATCTACAACGATTTGCCCAAGGTTGCTGCGCTGAAGAAGCAGTTTCCGCAGCTTTATGTCGAGCGTTGAGTTGGAATAGCGGCGGCCTTCTGCTCTGGCGCTGCTGTTTGGCTTGTTCGCGCTCCGGGTGAGTCGTCGCGCTCGCCCGCTTTTATGCCGCAGTGGTGGCGAGAGCGGTGACCGGTAACTGCTCTTTTGGGCGATGAAAAATTACTCCGCGCGGATGCCGGCGTCCTTGATCACCTTTGACAATCGTGTCACGTCGGTTTTAATTTCAGCGGCGAATTCCTGTGGTGATGCGCCAACGGTTTCGACGCCGGCCCCCGCGAGTTTGTGGCGAATGTCGGGCGTTTGCAGAAAGCGTGCGCTGTCGCGGTAGAGTCGTTCAATCGCGGCCGCCGGGGTTTTGGCCGGGGCGTAGAGTCCGTAGAGGGTGACTGCTTCATAGCCGGCCACACCGGCGGCGGCGATGGTCGGCAGCCCGGGGGCCAGTGGCGAGGGCTGGGCCGAGGTCACGGCCAGAGCGCGCAGGCGGCCCGCTTTCACATGTGGCGCGATAGAACCGCTGGTGGCAAACATCAGCTGCACCTGGCCGCCGATTAGATCGTTGACGGCGAAACCGCTGCCCTTGTAACCGATACGCGCAATATTGACGCCGGCCAGCGCCTTGAATAATTCCGCCGCCAGATGATTGGTCGAGCCGATGGTGCCGGAGGCGTAGTTCAGCGCGCCCGGCTGTGCTTTCGCGTGGGCAACGAGTTCACGCACCGTGGTGAGCGGCAGCGATGGATGCACGACGAGAATGTTGGGCGAGCGCGTGGCCAGTGTTACGGGTACAAAATCGCGCAGCACATCGTAGGGCACCGTCTGCAATAGCGGCAGCGTCCACAATGAATTGTTGTACGAGAGCAACGTATAGCCGTCGGCAGCGGCCGTGCGCATGATGTGTGCCGCGGCGAAGGTGCCGGCGCGGTTGTCGACGATCACCTGCTGGCCGAGACTCATGCTGAGGCCCTGTGCGACGACGCGCGCGGTGAAATCGCTGCCGCCGCCGGGTTCCGAGGTGACGATGCGCAAGGGGCGCTGCGGCCAGTGTTCAGCCGCATTCGTCGCAACCGTGGTCCCCGCCATGCAGGTGAGCCATGACAGCCAGAATATTTTTTTCATGCGCGGCTTCCCCCGGCGCGACCCATTATTGAAAAGCAGTACTATTGCTGGTGCTGCATTTGTCCTGCGACGCCGGCGAACCATAACACGCGGGTGATGCCGCTGGCGGCGTTGCTGCAATTGGTGCAGAGGTTTTTACGAAAGACGCAATGGTGACGAGGTTCTTTTTACTAGTGGCGGAACACGCTGCGCGATCCGGTTATCCCGGCTTCGCCGGCGTTCTGTGCCGCTTGCTCGTGCGTCGACGACCGGAAGACGAAGTGTTGTTCGGGCGTGTTACCTACCTCTTGATTGCCGCCGGAGCACTTGCGCAGGCGGAGCGCTTGTGTCGACAACGCCTGTCTGTGCGTTTACATGATCCGGCTGCAACGGAACGCCTCGCTTTCATGCTCCTCGATAGCAGTCGCGCCGGTGCCGCCG
This sequence comes from uncultured beta proteobacterium, assembly GCA_903913965.1. GTDB lineage: Bacteria > Pseudomonadota > Gammaproteobacteria > Burkholderiales > SG8-41 > PALSA-1004. The sequence continues at coordinate 7,857 of CAIWNB010000310.1, read as the reverse complement.
CCGAACTATTTGGTGAAATCGACCGCCTGCGCGGCGTCGAAGCCGACATCACCGCGGTTTTTGTCAAACAGCATCTGGATCTTGCCGAGGCCCGCGCCGGCAGGCCGTATTACCGCTGGCTTGACGACGTACGCATTGACACTGCTTACTGGACGATCATGAAAGACGGTGTGATCTTTAATGATGATGTTCACGCGAAGAATCTTGTCACCAGTCCGTTTGTTCGCGGGCGTTTAAGCGCAGATGGTTCCACTGTGATTGCAGCGTTACCGGCGCCGGCAGCGGAGATCGCCGAGCCGTGCATCCTGGTCGGCGGCGATGATAATTACAGCCACTGGTTGTTTCGCAATATGCTCAAGCTCTCAACCCTCGATCATGCCGGTTTGCTGCATGCCCATCGCTGGCTCGTCAACAGTGATTTGCGCGGTTATCAGCTCGAATACATCCGCTTGCTCGGCGAGGATGCTGCGCGGTTGATCAAGGTTGATCGCAATATAGTTCTGGATTGCCGGCGCGTGCTGGTTCCGGCATTGCTGGTCAGCAACAAAGCCATCCGTGTGGGGGTTGAATGGCTGCGTGGGCGGATGGCGCATCTGTGTGCGGCGCCCGTAGAGGCCACGCGCCGCCTTTTTTTGTCCCGACGCGATAACGGTCGACGCTGCTTGCTCAACGAGGATGAACTGTTTGCGTCGCTTGAACCGCACGGTTTCGAACGGGTGGTTCCGGGGGAGTTGTCGGTCGCGGATCAGATCTCGATTTTCTCTGCGGCGCGTATGGTTGTCGCCGCACATGGGGCCGGCCTGACCAATATGATCTTCATGCCTGCCGGCTCGTCGATTGTGGAAATCACCAGCACGGCGATTGAACACATGGATTTATTTCGCAAGCTTGCGCTCTCGACCGGGCAGACCATCGAAACCGTCTGCTCGGCAGACTATGAGGCGACCGGTGCGATCAATGTGAATTCGGATTATCGCGTCGATGTCGCAGAGGTGCTGCGTGCGATGCAGAGGTCCCTGGCCTGAGGGATGGCCGGTGAAATTGTGCAAAGTGTCCGATATATTGCACTTAAAATGCAGCTGTCTTTTTTCTGCGGGTGCTGGCCGTACTGGTTGCGCAGGCCGCAGGTTTCCGCAAATCCGTTTCTCCAATGATTTATTTTGTAAGAATCATTTCAAGGCCAGGCGATGATGAAAAATCACACTGATATATCGATTGCCGTGCTGCTTGCGCTCGGCGTTTGTAGTCTACCGGCTGCGGCGCAGAGCAGCTACCCGACGAAGCCGATCCGCATTATCTCGATCTTTCCGGCCGGCGGTGGCAACGATGGCATTTGTCGGGCGGTGGCGCAGAAAATGGTCGAGACCATGAAGCAGCAGGTAATCGTCGAAAACCGTCCCGGTGCCAACGGCATCATTGGCACCGAGCTGGCGGCGCGTGCCGCGCCCGACGGCTATACGATCACGCTGATTCCGAGCGGGCATGCCGTCAACGCCAGCCTCTACAAAAAACTGCCGTTTGATTCGATCAAGGATTTCACGCCGTTGTCGCTGGCCGGTTCGAGTCCGATGGTGCTGGCGCTGCACCCATCGGTGCCGGTGAAGAATGTGCGCGAACTGATTGCGCTGGCGAAAGCGCGGCCCGAACAGCTGACCTATGTGTCGGCAGGCATTGGCGCTTCGGGTCATCTGGCAGGAGCTTTGTTTGAGTCGATGACCAACACGAAGATGGTGCATATTCCATACAAGGGTATGTCGCTCGCCGTTTCTGATTTGATCGGCGGCCAGGTCTCGATGAGTTTTGGCACCAGTTTGTCGATGGTGCCGCATGTGCGCACCGGTCGCTTGCGTGCGCTGGCCACCACCGGTGCACAGCGGTCCCCGGCGCTGCCGGAGTTACCGACGGTGGCTGAAGCCGGGGTGCCCAACTTTGAGGCGAGTTTGTGGTACGGCTTTGTCGGACCCGCAAAGCTTCCCGCCGATATCGTTCAGCGTTTGACCGCCGGTATTGTTGCCGCGCTGAATGCGCCTGATGTGCGCGAACGCCTGACCAGCCTTGGTGTCGATGCGCGTGCCAGTTCGCCTGAAGAATTTGGCCGTCTGATGGTGAGTGATCTTGACCGCTGGGCTGCAATCATCCGTCGAGCCGGTGTCAGTGCCGAATAGGCATGCCATTGAACAGCATTAGTGTGGCGCCGTCACGCCCCCGCGAGGGCGTGACGATACCGCGCATCTGGGTCACGGTTGCGCTGTCGCTATTGCTGCATCTGGCGGTGTTCTGGAAGGTTGAAACACCACTGCGCCACCTGACTGTCGATGACGGCAAGCCTGGACAAAGCAGCGGTGGCATCGCGGTCAGGTTGGCGCCGCCCGCAGCGTTACGGGTGCCTTCCGCAGAACCACCGCTACAAGCAGTGCCAAAAACCGCCGGACGGCGGCCGCAGTCGGTGGTGCGCCCGGCAACAGCTGTTCCACCGGTGATTGCCATGAGTAAACCCCAGGCCGCGCCGGTCAGCCCTGGCGCACCGGCGGTGGAGCCCATTCCGCAACCTCGTCCCGCGGTGGAGGGCGATTTTGCGGCGTCTATTGAGGCACGTCGCCGCGCGCGTGAAGGAGCGACGCCGCAGCAGCCGTCGCCCGGTATGGATGTGCCGACGTTTGAAAGCGAGGCGGAGCGTGCGCGACGCATCGCCGCCGCCAATCTGGCACCCAAGCCGATCACCTTTGGCTATGACCCCGCCGCCGGGGGGGGCGTGTTTCAGATCAAGCGCCTGAGTTTGAATGATGCCGAGGTGGCGTTTTACGGCTGGAATCGTGAGATCCGTCGCAAGACCCTGCAGATACTCGAGATCAGCAAGGGCAGTAATCCCGATATCCGGATTGCGGTGGTGCGCAAGATGATTGCCGTGATTCGTGACTACGAGGCCGACGATTTTCAGTGGGAGTCGCGGCGCCTTGGCCGAACCCAGTTACTGTCGGCCCGCCCTCGTGACAACGCGCGGTTGGAAGAATTCATGATGATGGAATTCTTCCCTGACCAAACGGTCGCACGCTAGTAAAAAAACGGCGGCGTACCGTTTGGTGCGCCGCCGTTCAGACAATACAGGTTTTTTGTGTGATGCCCTAGGCTTTGGCGTATTTGCCGGTCAGCTGCGGTGTCGTGCCCTTCAGTCCTTTTTGCTCGCGTTCAAGCCGCGTCTCGCGCGCCCAGGTGCGCTTGAGATCGTCGCGCACCTTGATCGTCAGCTTGCCCATGCCCTCGCATTCCAGATCGATGGTATCGCCGTCCTGAAATGCCGACAGTCCGCGGTGGTTGGTGCCGGTGGCGAGAATGTCGCCAGGCTCCAGGTCATGAATCTGTGACATCCACTCGATGGAGCGCGGAATTTTGTGTGCCATGTCGGAGGTGTTGTAATTCTGCTTAAGCACGCCGTTGACCCACAGTTTGACCTGGATGTTGTGCGGATCCTTGACCTCGTCAGCAGTGACGATGAAGGGGCCGATCGGTGCGAAGGTTTTGCGCGATTTCATTTGATAGAAAGTGTTGCCCTCGGGTATCACGCCGCGCGCCGAGCCATCGATAAAGTTCAGATAACCGAAGACGTGTTCCATCGCCTTCGACGCCGGCACATTGCTTGCTGCCTTGCCGATGACCAGTGCCAGCTCGGCTTCGCCTTCGAAAATCGTCGAGGGGATGTCTGGCAGCACCATGGTTTCGCCGTGCGCGATCAGGCAGCTCGGCGCTTTGTGGAAGGCATTGATCGGTGCCGGTTCCTTGCGCGTGCCGTCTTCCATGTAATTGACCGCCATGCATTCGATATTTACCGGCTTTGGTAGCGGCGGACGCAGCTTGACCTGTTTCACCGGCAGGCCGCTGCCGGCGGTAACGGCGGCGTCGATGCGTGCGCGCACGTCGGCAAAGCGCTCGATCATGCGGTTCATCAGGTCGCCGGGGCCGTTGTGCGGGATGTTCTGGATGACGGCGGTGATGTCCACCACGTTGTCACCTTTGAGAACGCCGATCCGATAGTCGTTAAAGCAGAGCAGTTTCATTGAGTTCCCCTCGTCGAGTCAGTGGGCACACTGGTTTGTTTTGTTATTGCGGCGGCGCCGCTGTTGAGCGTCGCCCGGCGTGGCGCGTGTGCTGCGCACCAGTCTGAACCGTCGCCAACGATATTAGACGATGGCGGCGGCCGCGGCAAACGTTCACGCGCGGCGCAACACGGCGTATGATCACGGGCAGCGCGACCGCCACGGTCCGCGCAAACACGAGGGCGCACAGCCCCGTATCGGGAGGAGAGCCGCATGACCATTCAACATGAAAAAACAGGCAGTCATTTTTCGCTCAAGCGCCGGCATCTAATGACCGCCGGCATCATAGTCGCGACCGTGCCGGCCGGTGTGCTCGCTGCGCAATGTGGTGGCCTGAATAAAACAGTGCAACACGAGGCCGCCGTGTTTGGCAGCGCTGGAGCCGGGCAGCAGCTGGTCTTGTCCGGGCGCGTATTGGGTGCCGGTTGCGAGCCGCTTGCCGGCGCGTTGATCGAGATCTTGCCGGCAGGTGCCGCTGCGGTGACTGCAACCACCGATGCGGATGGACGCTTCATGCTGGTGACCGCCACTCCCGCCTCGCGCGAAGCGCAGCCGCAGTTGTCCTATCGGGTCACCCACCCGGCGCATGATGCGCGCGTGCATACGTTGCACTTTACCCGGGGCACCAACGGCGACGCGCAGAGTGTGGCGCAGGTTGAGCGCGATGCGGCCGGTGTCTGGCGTGGCGCTTTTGGTGTGACGCTGGCTTAATTTGGTCTGACTCAGCGGCTGTCGCTGTCGGCGATGGCCGCTTTGCAGCACCGCATCAGCAGTCGACTTCTTTATTCGTGCATCGTCGTCTTGTTGCAGTCTTGTGTAATGAATCGCGGCGCGTGGCGATGGAAAAAATAGCAAGCTGCGGGCCGCACACTGTGGAATGCGCTTGTGCTTGCTCGCTGGCAGCAAGAGCATGCTTTAAGTTCCTGACGAATCAATCCGGCCGTAGCATAATATCGGCTTACGCTTGCACAGAAGCTGGTTCAACACCAGCCGTTGGTAGCGCCAGTCGGAGCATCGCAGGATGCACTTGATGCCTATCCGACGCAGTCGATCAATGTCAGATTAACTCCAGAAGCCTCCGCATATGATTGAAGTCAACGAACAGGTCTACGCGCCGGCCACGCCGCAGACCGTATGGGAATTGTTGTCGCATCCGGAGGCCGTGGTGGCCTGCGTGCCGGGCGCTTCGGTAGGTGAAACCCACGAAGACGGTACATTTGACGCCGGCATTCTGGTCAAATTTGGTCCGGCCAAGGTAGCCTTCAAGGCGCGCGTCGGTCTGGAGCTCGATCCTGCCACGATGACCGGCAGTGTCAGTTCGCGCGGCAAGGACAATCAGGGCGGCACGCGCTTTAATGCAGCAATGACGTTCAAGGTGAGCGCGCAGGCGGAGCCCGCTGGTTCGCTCATCGATATCAATGCGAAGGTTGAAATTTCCGGCCGGCTGTCGTCGGTGGTCGAGGCCGGTGCGGGCATGGTAGTGAAGAAAATGACCGCAGATTTTTCAGAGCGGCTGGCGGTGCGCTGCGCGGAACTCAGCGTTTAAGCGAGCGTTAGCAGGCAGGTAACGGCAGGACATCAAAGGGAGGAGCGCAATGAAGGTGTATCAACGCATGGCCCGTGCATTCAGGGCTGAAGGCATTACCCATACATTCGGCATCATGGGCGACGGCAATATGTACTGGCTCAACGAGATGATCAAGCTCGGTGCCACCGACGTCGAAGTGCGTCACGAAGGCGCCGGGCTCGGCATGGCCGACGGTTGGTCGCGCGCGACGCGTCAACCATCGTGCGCCACCGCCACCTGCGGCCCGGGCGTGTCACAACTGGCCACCGCGCTGATCACCGCATCGCGCGCGTCTTCGCCGGTGGTCGCCTTCGTCGGTGAGCATCCGACCAATGACGATGAATACAATCAGCGCATGGAACAGGCGCCGTTTGCCGCCGCCTGCGAAACACAGTTCGTGCGCCTGGCCTCGGCGGAAACCGCCGACGAGGTGGTGCGCAAGGCGTTTTATCTGGCACGACTCAATTCGAAGCCGGTGATGCTGAGCGCGCCGATGGACATCCAGCAGCAGGAGTTCGATGACGATGATCCCTACGTCACCTCCGACAGCGTGATGCCGACGTTGCAGTTGCGGCCAGACCCGGATGTGCTCGAGCGTGCCGCCGATCAATTGTGCAAAGCCAGGCATCCGATCATTCTGGTCGGTCGCGGTGCGATGTGGGCGGGTGCGGGCGACGCGGTGAAGAAACTGGCGCAGCGCAGCGGTGCGCTGATCATCACCACGCTGATGGCGAAAACCTGGCTGTCCGAGGACGATTTTCATATCGGCGTCTCGGGTACTTATGCCACCAAGACGGCGATGGAGTTGTGCGAAGAGGCCGATTGCGTGGTCGCCATCGGTGCGAGTTTGAACCGTTACACCACCGAGCATGGCTACCTCTACGACAACGCCAAATTCATCCACATCGATTCGAAGCAACACGTGATGCTGCATGGCACGCGTGCGGCCGACATCTATATGCAATCCGATGCGCGCACGGGCACCGAGGCGCTCGAAGCTGCGCTCGTCAAGCGGAACTTCAAGCAAACCGGCTATCGCACCGGCGAGGTGCGCGAGCGTCTGGGCAATGCGTGGGAAGACCGTCATGAATACCCGATCGAGGAAGGCACCGCTGATCCCCGTCAGGTGGTGTTGGCGCTCGACGAGGTGGTGCCGGAGAACATCAGCCTCTACACCGGCAGCGGTCACACGGCGGGCTTTTCGAATATTCTGTTCCGCCGTCGTCGCGAAATGGTGATGCCAGGACATTTCTACGGTTGTATCGGACAAATGCTGCCGGCCGCGATCGGCGCCATCATGGCGCAGGGTAACAAGCCGGCGATGCTGGTCGATGGTGATGCCAGCATCATGATGCATCTGAATGAGTTCGACACCATGATGCGCCATAAAGTGCCGTTGTTGATCGTCGTGCAAAACAACGAGATGCTGGGAGCGGAATACTACAAACTCGAAGCGCACAAGATGAACGCCATGACCTCGACCATACCGACGCCGGATCTCGGTGCGGTGGCGCGTGGTTATGGCGGGCGCGGCGTGATGGCCAAGAGCGTCGAAGAGGTGCGCAAGGCCGCCGCCGAGTGGGTCGCCAATCCGGGGCCCATGTTGATCGATGTGCGTATCGCACGCAGTGTCGTGACATTGCCGTATCGCCGCATTCATTACGGGCTGGACGAATAAGTCTGCGCTTTTGGTGCAATAAAAAAGCGGGCGCAAGCCCGCTTTTTTTGCGCCATTTGATCGCCGCTTATTGAATTCGCACGTTGATGGTCTTGATCAGTTTGTCGAGTCGCGCGTAGTCGGCGTTGAATTTGACGCGAAACTCTTCGGGGTTCATCGGTGGCGCCGGTTCAGAACCCTCGGCGGCGAGCGCCTTGATCGTGTCGGCTGTGTTGACGCCCTGGCGCACCACGGCATTGATCGCCTGTACGATGTGCTGCGGTGTGCCTTTTGGCGCCAGTAGCCCGTAGGCGTTACCCCATTCGAAACCGGGGTAACCGCTCTCTGCCACCGTCGGTAGATCAGGCAGGTTGGGCGCGCGGCGCAAACCGGATGTGGCAATGCCGCGCAGGCGGCTGCTGCGGATGTGCTGACTCCCTGTCACGGTGCTGGCGAACATCAACTGCACCTGATTGCCGATCACCTCGACTAACGCAGCGCCGGCGCTCTTGTAAGGCACGTGCACGATGTCCGTGTTGCTC
>CAIWNB010000309.1 GCA_903913965.1 uncultured beta proteobacterium | reverse complement strand
TGAGACGCGTGTTCCCGTGCTCGGCGATCTGCCCTACGTCGGCAATCTGTTCAAGACCAAGTCGAAGATACTGAGTCGCAGCGAACTCCTGATATTCATTACGCCGCGCATCGTCAGCGACGCGCTGACGCAACGCTAAGCGCACTGATCGCCGGGGCATTTCCGATCAATGGCTGCACATTGACCGCCACAGACTTTTTTCGCACTGCGGCGGTCACAGCCAACTGTCGGTGCAGTAAAAACCGTGGCATGATCATGTATTATTTCTGAACGCCGTTTATTGCGCGGATAGCGTGAATTGGAGGGGTAAGTGTTAAACCATTTCTTCAGTAGCAGGTTTGCCGGGGTCACCGCATCGCTCTTGCTTGCCACTTCGGTTGCATTGCTTGCGGGTTGTGGCGGCGGAGGGGGTTCGGCACCCTCGACCACGACGACTGGCAGCGGAACCGGTACCGGCACTACCGTTACGGCGGTGGTGAGTAGCCTGTCTCTGGGCACCTCGGCCATCTCGATCAAGACCGACAATTCAACCTCCGCGACCCTGACGGCGACACCTATCGATGCCTCCAATGCGGCTATGTCCGGGGTGCCCGTCACCTTTGCGACCACCAGCGGCGTGCTCAGCGCTTCGACCCAAACGTCGGGTGCAAACGGTATTGCCAGCGTCACGCTGTTGAGCGGTTCGATAGACTCCAGCAACCGCACCGCCACGGTAACCGTCACGGCGGGAGGCAAGACGGCGAGCATTCCCGTTCTCATCACCGGTTCGACGCTGACCCTCACCCCCAGCGCAGGTTCCGTGCAAGTCGGGGCAGGTACTATCACTCTGGTGGCGGCCGCCAAGGACGCCGGCGGCGCAGGCAAGAACAACCAGACCGTCCGCTTCTCGATCGCCGCTGCCAGTACCGGCGCGGCAACACTCTCGGCAAGTTCGAAGACTACCGGTGTTGATGGCTCGACGAGCGCGGTTACCCTTACACCGAGTTCGGCGGGCAGCGTCGTGGTCACCGGCGAGTGGCTGGATTCGAGCAGTGCCGTGTCGGTGTCGGCAACCCAGACCATCACCGTGACGCCGGCGGCAGGGATTCCGTTTGCGATCACTGCGCCGACCGCCAATCCGCTGTCATTGTCGACGGGTGCCACACAGTCCTTGGCCGTCTCTGTTCCCGCCACGATCAACGGCAGCGCTGTCGCCAGCGTGCGGATCAGTTCGACCGCCGGCACCTGGGCCGGACTTGCCCCGGCCGCCGGACCCAGCGCATCGATAATTCAGACTCCAGCCGCCAATGCGGTGGCGGCGACATTCACGGCGCCGAATACCTCGGGCGCGGTGACGGTGCAGGCAGATGCCGTGGATGCGAGCAACGTCCTGCTGAGCAGCCTGACACGCACCTTTGCGATCAGCGCCCCCGCGGCGTCTGCGGCCAGCCTCAGCCTGCAGACTTCCGTAGCGGTGGTCGTGCCCAGTTCGGGCAGCAATTCCAGTACGGCGACGCTTACGGCGACCGTCCGGGATGCCGCCACCAACTCCGTCGGGTCTGCGCCGGTGCTTTTCGAATTGCTCGGCACCACGGGCAGCGGCGAAAGCATCTCGCCCGCCCTGGCCTATACCGACAGTACCGGCAAAGCCACGGCAACCTTCAGCGCCGGCAGTTCATCGACATCGGGCGCCGTCTATGCCCGGGCCCGAGTGGTCGGCCAGACGTGCAATGGGCTGCCCCAGAGCACGCCGGTTGTTATCGAGACCAACCCGCTCTGCAATTCGACCGCACTCACCGTCGCCTCCGCCGCGGTCAGTGTCACCATCGGCCTCGGCACGACCGTCGCCGACACGGCGACCGCAACCCAATATATTCTGGCCGGAAGCGTCCTCGTCGTGAATGCGAACGGCAGCCCGGTGGCTAACTCCACGGTGACCTTGTCCGTCTTCCCCGCCCAGTACCGGAACGGGTCGATTACCGGCGGTCCGGGCGGCTGCACAGCCCCTGCCACTTCTTTTGTCGATAGCGAAGATGCCAACCGCAACGGCATCCTCGATCCCGGCGAAGATACGCCAGTGGCGCAGACTGCTGCCCAGATTGCCGCCAGCGCGATATCACAAAATGCCGTGCTTTCTCCACCGCAGGCTGCGGGCGGATCCATTCCCGCAACAGTGACCACGGACAGCAACGGCGCCGCCACCTTCTCTCTTCAGTATCCGAAAGCCTCCGCCCTCTTCATTGCGGACGAAATAGCCGCCAGAGTCGTCGTATCCGGCACCGAACGATCGGCAAAGACAACGTTCGTCCTGCCGATGTCTACCACCGACGCGGCATCACCCTGCCCGTTGGCGCGCACGGCAACGTACTGATCCGGATTGCCGGTACCTCGAGCCAATCAGCCGCCTGCGGGCGGCTGATTTTTTTCTTGTCTTACAATGTAGCCATGATGAGTTCCGCACGCCTCTTCTTTGTCGGCATGCCCGGCGCGGGAAAGACCACGGTGGGCCGCCAGCTGGCGCGCAAACTGAAGCTGCGCTTTGTCGATGCCGACCACGAGATCGAGGCGCGCACCGGCGTCAGGATTCCCCTGATCTTCGACATCGAGGGCGAGCAGGGGTTTCGCGATCGCGAGTCACGGGTGATCGCCGATCTCGCCAATGAAGCC
>CAIWNB010000308.1 GCA_903913965.1 uncultured beta proteobacterium | reverse complement strand
GTCAGCAGGCCGTTGATGGCGCGCACGCCGACGTCGAGCACGGTGCGGATCGGTGCGCGCTCGAGCGGATTGAGCGGGCGGTTGTGCAACGATACGCTGCGCTCGCAATACAGCGGGCCAAGTTGGTCGAGCGGATTGCCGGCGCTGTCGAGCACACGGCCGAGCAGTGCGTCACCGACCGGTACCTGTTTCGACTGGTCGGCAACCCGGCGTCTGGGGTGCGGCGGCGTGCCGATGCGCACGCGCTCCGGCGGTGCTTCGATCGGCACCACCAAAGCGCCCGGTGTCACCCCGTGCACGTCGTTGATCGGCATCAGAAACAAACGGTCTTCGGAAAAGCCCACGACTTCGGCTTCGATGCTGTTGCCCTGCGGCAGCAGCACGCGGCAGCAGCTGCCGACCGCCAGCCGCAAGCCCGAGGCTTCCAGCACCAGACCGGTGACGCGGGTGAGTTTGCCTTTGAGTTGTAGCGGATCGGTGGTCTTGACGATCTCGCCGCAGTTGCGCAAAAACGCGGTGGTATCCGTTGCGCCGATAGCGGCGGTAGCCAGGGCTGCGCTCATTTCTTCAGCAACCATGGCGTGTCCTGTCCGAGCGCTGCGGTGATGCGCTGCCAGCGTGTTTCAATGCTGGCATCGAGTTCGCTGGCCAGGGTGCGCAGCTTGCAGCCGCCGCGTTTGATTTGCGTGTCTTCGATCACGCGCCAGTTACCGGCGGCGAGCGTTTCGCCGAGCTGTTCTTTAACCAGCACCGCATCGGCCGGATGCAGCGTAATGGTGGCCTGCGTCACCGGTTGCAGCACGCGACCGAGTGCGTTTTGGATCACTGCGAGTACCGCCTCGCGGTCGGTTTCCAGCGCGCTGTAGGTCATTTGCTGGGCCACGGCCAAGGCCAGCCCGAGAATTTCGTCGCTGATGGCGGCGCTGGTGTCGGTTTGCTGGTGCCGCAGGTCGTCGATGAAGGCGGCGAATTGCTGCGCTTCAAGCGAGGTTTTTTCCGCCGCCTGACGCATGCCTTCGGCGCGACCCGCTTCGAAAGCGGCGTCATAGGCCTGGCGCGTTTTCGCCGCTTCTTCCTCGGCGGTGGTGCGGGCTTTTGGTTGCGCGCCGCCCCCGGGTTGCTGGAAGTCGTTCATCTCCCAGCGCTGGTAGGCCGAGAGTTTTTCTTTTGGCGTGAGGGTGCTGTTAGACAAACGCTTCCTCCCCTGCGCCGCCCATCACAATCTGACCTTCGTCGGCGAGTCGGCGCACGAGTTTGAGAATTTCCTTTTGCTGCATTTCGACGTCGGACACGCGGACCATGCCCTTGGCTTCGAGATCTTCCTTGAGCATTTCGGCGGCGCGCGAGGACATGTTGCTGAAGATCTTTTCGCGCAGTTCCTGCGAAGAACCTTTGAGAGCGAGGATCAGCGACTCGGACTGCACCTCTTTGAGGATCAGCTGGATCGAGCGGTCGTCGAGTGTCAGCAGGTTTTCCCAGACGAACATTTCGTCGACGATCTTTTGCGCGAGGTCGGGGTCAAAGCTCTTCACGTTTTCGATGATCGAGGCTTCCGCCGCACCCGGCATGAAGTTGAGGATTTCTGCCGCGGTGCGCACGCCGCCCATGGCGGCACGCTTGAGATTCTTGGTGCCCGAGAGCAGCCCGGTCAGCACGTCGTTCAATTCCTTCAGCGCCGCTGGCTGGATGCCGTCGAGCGTGGCGATGCGCAGCAGCACGTCGTTGCGTGTGCGCTCGGTCAATTTGGAGAGAATTTCCGAGGCCTGGTCGCGCTCCAGATGCACAAGGATGGTGGCGATGATCTGTGGATGTTCGTTCTTGATGAGTTCGGCCACCGCCTCGGCGCCCATCCACTTCAGGCCCTCGATACCGCTGGTGTCGCCACCTTGCAGGATGCGGTCGATCAAGGCCGCCGACTTGTCGTCGCCGAGCGCTTTTTTCAGCACATTCTTGATGTAATCGCTGGAGGCCGCGCCCATCGGGCCGCCTTCACCGGCCTGTTCGCAGAATTCGTTGATGACATCCTTGACGTTGTCGCGCGGTATGCCTTTCAGCGTGGCCATTGCCGAGCTGATTTTCTGCACTTCGCGCGGCCCGAGATGCTTGAACACCTCGGCGGCCTCGTCCTCACCAAGCGACATCAGCAGGATAGCGCTCTTGGTAATGCCATCACTTTCCATTGCCGGCTACCCATTCCTTGACGACGTTGGCGACGGCCTTTGGATCTTCGCGCGCAATTTTTTTGGCGCGATCGACGTTTTGTTCAAAGCTGCCGATTTGTGGCACCGGCGATTCATTGCCGAGTTCCTGCTGCATCGGCGGTGGCGGCGGCGCCGGTATCGCGGTGGCGGCCGTGAGGAAGTTTTTCAGCATCGGCCGCATCACACGCAACACCAGAAACAGCAGGATGGCGGCGATTAACAGGTTCTTGCCGACCATCTTGGCGGTTTCAATGACCTCTGGCTGTTGCCACAGCGGCACTTCCGGCAGCACCTCTTTGTCGGGCACATTGAACGGGCTGTTGGCGACGCTGAGGGTGTCGCCGCGCTCCTTGTCATAGGCCATCACTTCGCGCACCAGATTGGTGATCTGCGTGATCTCGGCTTCGGCCAGCGGGGTGAAACTGACCTTGCCCGCTTTGCTGGTCTGTTTGCGGTGATTGACCACTACCGCTACCGACAGGCGTTTGATGCGGCCGAGCTCCTGGCGGGTGTGGCGGATGGTCTTGTCGACTTCGTAATTGACAGTCGAATCTTTGCGCGTATCGGCGGCCGCTGCGCTGCTGGTGGCGCCTGCTCCCGTCGTGGCGGCAGCGCTGGCCGGCGCGGTAAGCGGTGCGCTGGCATTGGCCGGCGGCTGGTTGCTGAGCGCCCCCGGCACGCCGCCCGCAGCGTTGCCGCCGCCACGCGCGGTGCTCGATTCGCTGAGTTGCTGGCTGCGGATCACCGCTGTGGCGGTATCCTGATTCGGTTTGTGAATTTCCTCGGCGTTTTCGGACTCGGTGAAATCAAGTTCCGCGGTGACCTGGGCACGCACATTGGCCGGCCCGATCAAGGGCGCGAGGATCGATTCAATCCGCGCGATGTAATTCTGCTCCAGGCTCTGGCGGTACTTGAGCTGGTTCGGATCGAGCGAACGACGGCCGTTGTTATTGTTCTCGGTGCTAAGCAGGTTGCCGTTCTGGTCAACGATGCTGACGTTTTTTGCATTGAGCTCCGGCACGCTGTTCGAGACCAGATGGATCACCGCGCTGACCTGCGTGCTGTCGAGCGTGCGACCGGGGGCCAGATTGAGCAGCACCGAGGCGCTGGCCTTGGGCTGATCGCGCATGAAAGCGGTCGGTTTGGACAACGCCAGATGCACGCGCGCCGCCTGCACTGAGGCGAGGGTCTGGATGGTGCGGGAGAGCTCACCTTCGAGGGCGCGTTGGTAGTTGATCTGTTCGGCAAACTGGCTGACGCCGAATTTCTGCGTTTCCATCAGCTCGAAACCGAGCGGCCCGGACTTCGGCAGGCCGACCGCAGCCAGCCGCAGGCGCGTTTCGTGAATTTGCGCCGCCGGCACCATCAGGGCACCGCCATCGGCGAACTTGTAGGGGATATTCATCTGTTGCAGCGAGGCCACCACCGCACCGCCGTCGCGATCGGGCAGGTTGCCGTAGAGCACACGGTAATCAGGCGCCTGGCTCCACAGATAGCCGGCGACGAGGATGGCGATCATGGTCGCCGCCGAGAACATCAGGCCGATATGCTGGGGGGTGATGAAGGGCAGGCCGCGCGAGACCGGTGCCGGCAATGCTTGTGCTGTGACTTCCGCCATTTTTCTGCTCCGCAAAATCCATTACCCGGTGCGAGATGCGCATCCCGGGGGTTTCGGTTTGTGGAGCGATTATGCGTTTTCGGCGGCGCAGCTAAGCCGTAATAAGGGCGGCATTTCCCCGCCTATTTGCAAGCAGTGGGGCGGGAGGCGACTGTTAATCTGCCACTCATCGTCATTCAGGACGACGTGGAGATTAACGGCATGGATATCAAAGGACTTGACCAGATTCTCGGGCAGATGCGTACCGCCGCCGCTTTTGCAGGCGGTGGTGCGGCGCGGGTCGGTAATGTCGCCGCGGGGGGCGCCACGGGGGTCAAGGCACCCGATTTCGCCACCACCCTCAAGGCTTCACTCGATCACGTCAACGGCATGCAGGAGGCGGCAACGCAGAAGGCGCGCGATTTTGAACTCGGCGGCCCCGACAGCAGCTTGCAGGACGTCATGGTGTCGATCCAGAAAGCCAGCATTTCATTCCAGCAGACCGTGCAGGTCCGCAACAAACTGGTGTCGGCCTACCACGACATCATGAATATGCAGATTTAAGCCGTCGCGATTGGTGCTTCGTCTGGCGTCAGTTTGACGCTGAGTTCGACTTCGTTGCCGCAGCCGTGGAATTCAACGGCATCAAAACTCATCATGCGGCTCATCGCAATGCCGCGACCGTGCAGGTCGAAAACGCGATCGGGCTGGATTTCCAGAAATGGCGCCCAATCAAAACCCTTGCCCTCATCAGTGATCGTCAGCGTGATGCCAACCGTGCTTTTACGCAGGTTGATACGCACCCGGCGGTCGCGGTATTCGGGCAATTGCAGGCGGCGCTCAATTTCATTCTCCCAGCCGGCGGCGCGCAGGAGCGCTGATTTTTCCTCGTAGCTGAGGCCGAGATTGCCGTGCTCGACGGAGTTCACCAGCATTTCAAGCAAACCAAAGACCACGCGCTGCGGATGCGGAAAATATTCCGCCAGGTGCGCCGCCAGCAGGCGTGCCTCGGTGAGCGTGCGGATTTCGAATTGGGCGCCACGCAGCAGCGTGCGGCATTGCGAAAACTCGGCGGTCGAATTGCGGAGGTTACGCAACTGGCGGTAATCGCTGACGGCGGAGCGCACCATCGATACCAGCAGTTCGCTGCTAAACGGTTTGGCGATGTAGTAACGCGCGCCCTTGGCGATGCCGTAGGCGATCTGATCGGGGTCGGCCAAGCCGGTCTGCATGATGACGGGGATATCGCGCAGTAGCGGATTTTCTGCCAGCAGTTCCATGAAATCGATGCCGCTCATGCCCGGCATCATGCGGTCGAGCAGGATGGCCTCGGGCAGCGCGCTGCCGCTTTGTTCAAGCACCTGCATGCCGTGTGCGCCGCTATTGGCGCGCAGCACTTCGAAACCGGCACGCGACAGATAACGGTCGATCAGCAGCAGATCGAACGGTTCGTCATCAACCGCCAGGACTTTGGCGTTGATGGTGTCGGTGGATTCCTGCATGGTATGAATGTCCTTGGTATATGTCGTGACCGGTGTTGCGGTTCTGCGTAACTGTTAGCGGTTATTTGGCGGTGGTTCCAGCGGCTAGCGATCCAGACTGTTCTGGCGGCGCGTGCGTTCAAGATTCATGATGTAACGCTGGATCATCGCCAGCACGTTTTCCGAGGGATTGACAAAAGCAAAGCCGGAACGCTGGGTGACCTTGCCGTTGGGCAGCGTGACCATAAAGGCGTTGCGTGCCTGAATTTTCGCGCGCACGCCGGGGGTGCCCGGCAGACCGATAACGACGTTGTATTCGGTTCCCATTGCCGGCGTAAAGAGCGTTGCCGGCGTGATCACGGCGATGCCGCCGGAGCTGATGTCGTGCACCGCCAGTTCAATTTCCGCCGGCAGCGAGGGGTCCGCCTGCAGCGGCGAGATCACGCATTGGATTTTCGTCAACATTGGAACGTGAGCACGGAAATATTCGCGCCGTTGCAGGCGCAGCAAGCTGCGCGGCAAGGGCATGCGAAAGGACATTTCCGCGCCGGCGCCGACCGTCGAAATGCCCTCGCAGACGAATTCGATTTTTACCTTGTCGAGAGCGGTGCTGCAGAGTAGCCGCTGCTTTTGCAAGACCTGTTCGATCTGCGGCTCCTCGCGGCCGCAGGAGAGCAGCAGGGTGTTGTTATCCTGATCGATCGAATGGATGGTGGTCAGAAAGAAGCTGCCCTCACTGGGGGAGGCCGTGATCAAGGCGTTTTGACGCATGATCGCCGACAGTATTTTGGCGATTTCAAGCCGCGAGCTGACGGTGTACTGGCTGTTATCGCTGTCGTTCGCCGTGTGGTTCACGGCGTTGCCGTGGGCGGAGTTGGCCATGTCTATCCGTTCTCTTCAATAAGCATGGTGCTGCGCTGTGGCAGTCACCGGTATTCAAATAATCTTCAGGTCTGCTTGCCTGGTTGCTGCAGGAGGGCTCCGAGTGTTTCGCCGCCACGCTCAAGGCGGTGCAGCCAGGCCAGCAGTTCGGCCACGGCCAGGTAGAGCTCCTCGGGAATTTGCGCATCCAGATCAACTTGCATCAGCAAGGCGACCAGCTGCGGTGATTCATGCACGTAGATGCCGGCTTCTTTAGCGCGCGCGATGATGTTCTCAGCGATCAGCCCCCTGCCTTTCGCCGCCACGCGTGGCGCCCCGTTACCGCCATCATACGCGAGAGCAACCGCGCTTTGGCGTGAATTATTCTCCGACATGGACGACTCCGATGCCCAGCGGCGTGATGCCGGCGTCGAGCAGTCGTTCGCGCAGGCTCTGGCGGTTTGCCTCGAGCGTCGCCGCGCCGCGTTCCGATACCGCGCGCACATTGACCCGCACGCCGCGCGACGACAGCGAGATGGCGGCGTCGATCTCGCCCAGACGCGGTAGCGTCAGGCGCAACGTCGATTGCCATTCGCGTTCTTCCGCCGGGGCACCCTGAGGTGTGGGTTCTTCGCCGACCTGCCACTCGATGTGCTGACCCGGCCAGAGTCGGCCCAGCCACACCATGTGCTGCGTTTCCAGCGTCTGCAATTGTTGACGTACCACGGCCAGCGCATCGCGGTGCACCGGCAGTTCGCGCAGTTGTGGCACATCGTCCGCGGTGGTCAGACTTTTGCCGTCGGCGGAGAGCGGCGACAGCCGCGATTGCGGCTCACGCATCAGGTCGGTCAGCGGCCGCTCCTCGGCCACCCACTGTGCGAGATGCGCCTCGTAGAACATACCACTCTCGGCGAGTGCATTTTTCAGGGCGACGGCGATCACCTTGCTGTCATCGGTCTGGGTGTCCAGCAGGGGCGGGCCTGCGGTCGCCACCTTGGCGGGCGGCAGCTTGTCGCTCTCGGTCAG
>CAIWNB010000307.1 GCA_903913965.1 uncultured beta proteobacterium | reverse complement strand
CTGTTGCGCGAGGTCGGTCAGCTCGATGCTGCGGCTGGCTTCGGTTGAGCTGTAGACGCCATTGGCGTAACTGATCTGCGAGGGTTCGAGTTTGAGTTCCAGCGCCGCCAGCGCTTTGCCGGTTTCAATCAGTTTCACTGCGGCCAGATGACAGACGCTGCCCGCACCCACTGTGCTGCGCGAACCGCCGGTGTGATTGCCCTGGCGCGTGCTGCCTGGCAGACACTGCACCACGTGCACACGTGCAAGCGGCACACCGAGCGCGCGGGCGACGATCAGCCCGTAGGTGGTCTCGTGACCGTGACCCTGTGACTTGGCTTGCGTGTGTACGGTGAAGAGGCCGCTCGCATCAAGCGTGATTTCGACTTCGTCGGCCGGTGCGTTGCCCGCACCGGTGTTTTCGATCACCGTCGAGATGCCGATTCCGCGCAGCTTGCCGGCCGCTGCCGATTGCGCGCGGCGTTGCGGATAACCCTTCCAGTCGGCCAGTTCGAGCGCTTTGTCGAGCATCCCCGGCAGGTCGGCGATTTCATACACCGAGCCGGTCGGCGTGGTGTAGGGAAAGGCGGCCAGCGGAATGAAATTACGCCGGCGCAATTCGGCCGGATCGATTTTGAGTTCGTCGGCGGCGGCATTCACCAGACGCTCGACGACATAGGCGATGTCGGGACGGCCGGCGCCGCGATACGAACCCACCGGAGTCGCATTGGTCAGCGCCACGCGATAACTGCCATAGAGCGCGGGGATGCGATAAACGCCGGTCATGCAGGTAGTGGTGTTGCGGATGTGACCGAAGGCCGCCGGTGACAGATAGGCGCCCATGTCGTTGATCCAGTCGAGCCGCATACCGAGGAAGCGGCCGTCGCCATCGAGCGCCAACTTGCCTTCGATGATGTTCGAGCGGCCATGCGTGTCGGTGAGAAAACCCTCGACGCGCGTTGACACCCATTTCACCGGGCAGCCGGTGGCTTTGGCCGCCATCATCAGGGCGCAGTATTCCGGATAGGCAACGGTACGCTGGCCGAAGCCGCCGCCAACGTCGAGCGATTCGAACACCAGTTTTTCTTCCGGCACATTGGTGTAGCCCGACATCTGTTTGCGCAGCGTGGTGGTGCCTTGATTGCAGACGTTGAAGTGATAGCTGTCGGCGGCGGCGTCATACCCGACGAGACAGGCGCGCAGTTCCATCGGGCTGGGGGCGACGCGAGTGCTTTCCACTTTCACGCGGGTGATATGGGCAGCGGCGGCAAACGCTGCATCGACAGCTTTTTCATCGCCGGCTTCGACTTCGAACGCGAGGTTGCCGGGCACGTCGTCGTGCAGTGCGACGGCGCCTGCAGCGAGCGCATCTTCGGCGAGTGGCACCGCTGCCAGGTCGCGAAATTCAATTTGCACCAACTCGGCGGCGTCCTCTGCGGCAGCGGCACTTTCGGCCACCACGATGGCGATGGCTTCACCGACAAAGCGGACTTTGTTCGTCGCCAGCACCGGACGTGCGGGGGCGCGTGCGTTGATGCCATTACGACCCGGGAAGGTCAGCGCGTGCGGTGCCTTTAAATAGCCGGCGCGCACCGCATCTTCACCGGTGAGGATGAGTTTGACGCCGGGGGAGGCCAGCGCCGCTGTGGTGTCGATGGCGATGATCTCGGCATGTGCACGGTCGGCGCGCACGAAATGCGCATAAAGCTGGCCGGCGCGGTTCCAGTCGGCGGTGTATTTGCCATGGCCGGTAATAAGGCGACGGTCTTCGACCCGGTTGACATGCGGGTGTTGCGGCGCGTGTGTTTCCACGTGTGATCACTCCATTCTGGGGAGGCGTCATGTTAAACCGCCACGGCGGTGCGTTCCAGTGCCGATTGCGTTGCGCCGCCTGTGTTATGTTCGCGCACGCACCGCTGCTGCATAGCGCGCGGGCATCATCAACAGGGGAGCAGGCAATGTCGAGTCCAAAAGACGGAAAAACCGGTCGTCCGCATCTGCGGCGCGACAATCAAAAATGGCTGTTTGACTGGGTGATCAAGGAAACCGGTAAGGTTTTCCACTTTCAACCCGACGGCCGTGGCCGTTTGCCGCGCAATGTGCGCAATCACGACATGATCAGCAAGCACATGGGGCTGTCGGGGCGCCGCCTTGAACGCATGGCCGAGGCTGAGGCCGCAGCGGGACATCCGGAAACCGCGATGGAACTGTATTTCAACGCCGCGCTGAATTATTTCGACGCCCAGCACACGGTGTTTGAAACCAACGACGAAAAGCGTTTTCTGCATGGCGGCTTGATCCGCTGTTACGACAAGGTGCGCGAGCACGCGCCGTACCAAATCGAACGCGTGCAAATTCCGTGGAACGGCACCTTCGTCTCCGGCAATCTGCATCTGGCGCCAGGCGCGGGGCCCAAGCCGGTGGTGTTTTATGTGCCCGGCTGCGACCAAAGCAAGGAGGCGTGGCCGAATCCGCATTGCAACCAGGCGCTGCTGCGCGGACTGCATGTGTTTTCGTTCGACGGCCCGGGGCAGGGCGAGTGCAATCTGCGCGGCGTGCGTTTGACGGCTGACAATTACGAACAGGCGGCGAGTGCTGCTATCGACTATCTGCTGACGCGGCCGGAAATCGATCCAAAGAAGATCGGCGTCTTTGCGCTGAGCTTCGGCTCGCACTGGGGCATGCGCATTGCCGCCACTGATCACCGCATCGCGGCGATCGCCGCGCCGTGGGCCTCCTATGTCGATAAATACTTTCTGCTTAACGAAGAGTCGCCGCGTTACAAGCAGCTCTTTGCCTATCTCACGCAGTCGAACAGCGAAGAGGAAATCGACGCGCTGGTGGCCGGCATGAATATGGAGGGTCGCATGGGGGAGATCCGTTGCCCGACGCTGCTGGTGTCGGGTGAATATGATCCGCGCGCACCACTTGACGAGGTCTACCGCCTGTTTGATCAAATCACTGCGCCGGCTGAATTGTGGGTGTGTCCCGATCAGCATCACACCACCTCGCTGACGTTGGCGCCGCGCAACCAGGTGTGGGAGGGGGATATCAACTCCTTCGTCTGCGACTGGCTGCGCGACCGCTTCAACGGCCTGCCGGTGAAATATCCGGGCCAGGTACTGTATCTGGATGCCAACGGTGCCGGGCCCAACAGCCAGGCGGTAACGCTCAAGCGGCGCTGGTTTGATTAGTCGATGACGCTGGCGGCAGCGCACCTGCCACGCGCCTGCCGTCGCTGCGTGCAAGGTTTTAAAATGTGTCGCAGACAATACAGGCCGGCATTTGAACGCCGGCCTGAAGATCCGGTG
>CAIWNB010000306.1 GCA_903913965.1 uncultured beta proteobacterium | reverse complement strand
TTGCTCGGGACCGGGCGGACTCAAAAATTCCCGCACCCATCGCTGCCGCGCTGCCTCTACGAAGCGCGCATCGGCCTCGAAATCATGACCACCGACGCCGCCTGCCGCACCTACAACATCCTGGTAGCTGAAGGCCGTAACGCGTTTGCTGCGATCTGGATGCCTTGAAGGATGGGCGAACTGTTGCCACCGCGGTTCTCGCTGTAGTGCTTACTAAAGCCCGCTCAATACCCTGATATGCGCGGCGGCACTGCGCCCCAGCGCGTGCAGGTTGTAGCCCCCTTCCAGCATGGAAACAATGCGCCCGCCGGCATGGCGTTCAGCCACCTGCCGCAGTTGCTGGGTCACCCAGGTGTAATCCGCTTCGACCAGCTTCATCATCGCCAGATCGTCCTCGCGATGCGCATCAAAACCTGCCGAGATAAACAGCATTTCCGGCTTGAAATTCTCAAGCGCCGGCAGCCAGTAGTTTTCAACCGCCGCACGGAATTCAGTACCGCCGCTGTAAGCCGCCAGCGGGATGTTCACCATGCGCGCCGAACGCCCCTCAGTGCCGCTGTAAGGATAAAACGGGTGCTGAAACGTTGAAACCATCAACACGCGCTCGTCGTCTTGAAAAATTTCTTCAGTGCCGTTGCCATGATGCACATCGAAATCAACGATGGCCACGCGTTTAAGACCGTGATGTTCAAGGGCATGGGCAACGGCCACGGCAACACTGTTAAAAATACAAAAGCCCATCGCCCGACCGCGTTCCGCGTGGTGCCCCGGCGGCCTGATATTGCAAAAGGCGGTGCCGACCTCGCCGGCGATCACGCGATCGGTGGCAAGCACACCGGCACCGGCGGCGCGCAGCGCCGCCTTCAAGCTATCCGGGCACATCGCCGTGTCCGGATCGAGATGAATAATGCCGCTGCTCGGCACCTGTTCTTCAACGCTATCGATATACCAGGCCTCGTGCACGCGCTCGAGCTGCTCGCGCGTGGCCAACGGCGCCTCAAGGTGCATGAGATGGTCGCTGATGCCAACCGCAATCAACTGATCCTGCACCGCCGGCAGGCGTTGCGGACACTCCGGGTGCATCGCCCCCATGTTGTGCAGCTGGCAATCCGTGTGCGTGACAAATGCGGTATCCAATGTTTCCCCCTGAAATCGAGGCCTCATCTTAGCGAGCAGCCCGCGCCTTGTCCAAGACTCAAGCCGCCCTCCGTTTTGGTCGTAAATCGCCGCGCACTATCACCCCGTTTTGACCGCAACCTTCGTCACACAGGTACAATTGCAACGATGCACAGCAAACAAATCGACCACGTTATCCAGCAAATCAGCCAGGTAATCCTCGGCAAGGAACGTCAGATCCGCCTCGCCGTGGCCTGCCTGCTCGCGCGCGGCCACCTGCTGATTGAAGACATCCCCGGCGTCGGCAAGACCACCCTCGCACACACGTTAGCCGCCGTTCTGGGCCTGCAATTCCAGCGCATACAATTCACCAGCGACCTGTTGCCGGCCGATATCCTCGGCGTGTCCATCTATGAGCGCGATAACAGCCGTTTTCGTTTTCATCCGGGGCCGATCTTTTCGCAGGTGATCCTCGCTGACGAGGTCAACCGCGCCACACCCAAAACACAAAGTGCGCTGCTCGAAGCGATGGAGGAACACCAGGTCACCGCCGAGGGCGAGACACGCCCGCTGCCCGAACCGTTTTTTGTCATCGCCACACAAAATCCCTCAAACCAGATCGGCACCTTCCCGCTGCCGGAGTCGCAACTCGACCGCTTTTTAATGCGTATCGAACTCGGCTACCCGGATGGCGCCGCCGAACGCGCGCTGCTGCAAGGCGTCGACCGCCGCGACCTGCTACCGAAACTGACCGCCGCCCTCCAACCTGCTGAATTGAGCACCCTGCAAGCGGCCGCGCGCGCCGTCCATGTTTCCAGCGCGCTGCTCGATTATCTGCAGGCACTGGTTGATTACAGCCGCCGCTCGCCCGATTTTGTCAGCGGCCTGTCGCCGCGCGCCGCGCTGGCAATGCTGGCCGCTGCCAGGGCATGGGCGTTAATGGAAGGGCGTAATCAGGTCTTACCGGAAGATCTGCAGGCCATCCTGCCCGGAGTCGTCGGCCACCGCCTGTTCGTCGCCCGCGACAGCACACGCGTCAACGGCAACGCGGTATCCGACCAGCTCATCGAAGCCGTTCCCGTTCCGTAACGCCCAACGGCACCGCGTGGAAACCCCACAGCCCAACAGCGCATATACCTATGAGCCGCCGCCGCATGCCCCGGGCTGGTGGCGTTTTCTAAGCGTCCTGCGCCCGCTGCTTACGCCATGGCGCTGGCTGCGCCGCTATCTGGATCGCTGGCTTTTTCAGTTGCACGGCACCCAGGCCGGCAGCATCGTACTGGCGCAGCGGCGCATCTTCATCCTGCCGTCACGCTACGGCACAATCTACGTCGCCGCACTGTTGCTGATGCTGACCGGCTCGATCAATTACAACCTCAGCCTCGGCTTTATTCTCACCTTCATGCTGGCAGCACTTGGCGTGAACTCCATCCTGCACACATTTCGCAATCTGGCGCGGCTGCGTATCTCCGCAGGCCGCGCCGAAGCCGTGTTTTGCGGCGAACACGCCCGCTTCAAATTGATTTTCGAAAACACCGGTGCGCTGTCGCGTTACAGCATCGGAATGACGCGAGACGGCCGGCACGATACCTACATCGATGTGGCGGCCGGACAAAGCGCCACCGCGTGCATCGACATCCCGGCGCCGCGCCGCGGCATCATGCGCCCGGGCCGCATCACCGTATTCACGCGTTTCCCACTAGGCCTCTGTTACGCCTGGGCTTACGCCGACCTCGACGCGCGCTGCACGGTTTATCCGCGCATTGAAACCCAAGCGCCCGCCCTGCCACTGCCCTCAGCGCATCACGGCCTGGGTCTCTCACACGGCTTGGGGCAGGAAGACTTCGCCGGACTGCGCAGCTACAGCCCCGGCGATTCGCCGCGCCACGTGGCCTGGAAAGCCGCCGCCCGCGAACAGGGTTTGATGACCAAGCAATTCAGCGGCCGCGCCGACACCGAACTCTGGCTCGACTGGCGGGCCACACCCGAGACCCTGGACACTGAAGCGCGGCTATCGCGCCTGACCCGTTGGGTGCTCGACGCGCACACCGCATCGATCAGCTTTGGCCTGCGGCTGCCGGAAATCGAGCTACAACCCGCCGCAGGTGATGCGCAGCGCGAGCGTTGCCTCGAAGCGCTGGCGTTGTTTGAACACGGGCGCCGCACATGAACGCGAATCGAGAGCGCCTGCACCCCGGCCAGGTTGGCTGGTTGCTGCTCGCCCTCACGCTGGTGATGCTGCCACACGCCGAGCGTCTGCCGTGGTGGATCACCCTGCTCTCGGCACTGCTGTTGGGCTGGCGCGCCTTTATCACCTGGCACGCCCTGCATATGCCGTCGAAGTGGCTGCTTTTTACGATCGCCGGCGGCGCAGTCGGCGGTATCTATCTGCACTACGGGCGCCTGCTCGGGCGCGATTCCGGCGTCACCCTGCTGGTGGTAATGCTGGCCCTCAAACTCCTTGAAATGGTGGCGCTGCGCGACGCCATGATTCTCGTCTTCCTCTGCTATTTTGTGGTCATCACCAATTTTCTGTATTCGCAGTCGATCACAATGGCAGCCTATTTGCTGATCGTAGTGTGGGTCGTCACCGCAACCCTGATCGGCTTTCAATTCAGGCAACAACAGCCCGGCTATCGCTACCAGTTCCGTAGCGCCGGCGTGTTGCTGATGCAATCGCTGCCCTTGATGCTGGTATTGTTTGTGTTGTTTCCGCGCATTTCGGGACCGCTCTGGAGCATGCCGCAGGACGCCCTCTCCGGCACCACCGGCCTGTCGGATGAAATGGCACCGGGTAGCGTCAGCAAATTATTGAGCTCAGATGCGATCGCCCTGCGCGCCAGCTTTCGTTCCGCAATACCGCGGCCCAATCAGCTCTATTGGCGCGGCCCCGTGATGTGGGACTTCGACGGCTACACCTGGAAAGCCTCACGCTTCGCCAGCCAGGCACCGCACGAGGTCGAACGTCTGGGCGCCATGATCGACTACACGGTCACCGTTGAGCCCCATAGCCGGCGCTGGCTGTTCGCGCTCGATCTGCCGGCAGCTGCCCCCGAACCGACGCGCCTGACGAGCGACTTTCAACTATTAAATACCGGGGCAGTAGAGCGACGCACCCGCTACAACATGATTTCCTACCCCGAGTGGCGGGATAACCGCGAACTCTCACCTGGCGAGCGAAGGCGCGGCCTGGCTCTACCTGCCGCCAGCAATCCTCGCACCACCGCCATGGCCGCTGAACTGCGTCAAAAAACAACCGACGACGACGCCTTTATCAACGGAGTGCTATCACTCTTCCGCGAACAAAATTTTTACTACACCACGACACCACCGTTGCTCGGCGCCAACCCGGTCGATCAGTTTCTGTTTTCCACCCGCGCCGGTTTCTGCGAACACTATGCCTCCGCCTTCACCGTGCTGATGCGCGCAGGCGGCATTCCGGCGCGTATCGTGACCGGCTATCAGGGCGGTGAAATTAATTATGTCGGCGCCTATTTAACCGTCAGACAGGCCGATGCCCACGCCTGGGCCGAGGTCTGGCTCAACGGTCGCGGTTGGACGCGCGTCGATCCGACCGCCTCCGTTTCACCCAGCCGCGTCGAAGCGGGCGTCGCCGCGGCTGTGCCGCAATCCGAATTGCTGCCGCGTCAATTGCGTGGCGAATATGAATGGCTGCAACGTGCCCGTATGACCTGGGATTCAGTCACCAACTCATGGAACCAGGTGGTACTCGAATACACGCAGGAACGCCAGCTGCAGCTGATGGAACGTCTCGGCGTCGATGATGTGAGCTGGCAAAAACTCGCCAGCCTGATGTTTATCCTCGCCACCAGCGTCACACTGGTGATTGGCGTATTGATGCTCTACCGGCTGCGCGGACGACGTAGCGACCCGGTGATCAAAGCCTATGCGCGTTTTTGTGACAAGCTGGCGCGTCACGGCGTGCCGCGCTACCCGAGCGAAGGCCCACAAGACTACGCCAGGCGCGCTGGCGCAAGGCTTCCCGACCTGCAGCCTCAAATCGAGCCACTGATCGCCCGCTACATTGATTTGCGCTATGGCGACTGCGCCGTTACTGAGGCGAGCGCAGTGTCGGCGTGGGTTACCAGCGTGAAGAATTTTCCATCGCGTCCAAAGCGCTAATACGCTAACGC
>CAIWNB010000305.1 GCA_903913965.1 uncultured beta proteobacterium | reverse complement strand
TACGCACGGCCTGATTGAGGCCACGCACCTGCGCACCCATGCGCTCGGAGATGGCGAGGCCGGCGGCGTCGTCTTTCGCGCTGTTGATACGCAGGCCCGAGGACAGGCGCTGCAGCGAGGTTTGCAATGCGGCTTGTGAGCCGTTTAGATTGCGTTGCGAATTAAGCGACGCAATATTGGTGTTGATAACTTGTGCCATGGTGTTTCTCCTTTAGACGGATTGGATTAAAGCGGCTCATCGCCGTGACTTTGAGCTTTCGCACCTTGCAGTGTGAGCCGCCGTCAGATGCAGTTACGGCAGTGCTCCAACCCGACTTTAGGGCGGCCATTGTTTTACGCAGGAGATCCAGGGTCTTGTTCAAACATCTTCAGCGGTCACGACACGTTTTTTTCCGGCGCGTTTGGCGGCATACAGCGCGCGGTCTGCGGCGGCGATCACGGTATCGCGGCTTTGTCCACGCTGGCGTACGGCGACCCCGGCACTGAAGCTGAGCGCGACATCGTGACCGCGATACACCAGCGGGTGACGGTGCAGTTCATCCTGCAGACGGTCGAGTGCACGCGCGGCGTGGCTGCTAGCGGAGTCCGGTAAGAGAAAGAGAAATTCTTCGCCGCCAAAACGCACTACTACGTCGCTGGGGCGCACGCTGCGGCGAATTGCATCGGCCAGATGTACGAGCGCCGCATCGCCGGCCTGATGGCCGTGGTGATCGTTGAGGTGTTTGAAATCGTCAATGTCGAGCAGCGCCACGCCCAGGGTTGAATTCGCACGATCGGCGCGCGCCGACTCGCGCCGGTAGCTGAGGTCGAGGCCGCTGCGGTTCAGTAGTCCGGTCAGATGATCGACGTGGACGAGGCCGCGCAGCTGTCTTAGTTCAATCTGCATGGCTTCGATTTCGCGTTCGGTACGCTGCAGGTTCTCGGCAGTCGGACGCGTGCCAGGGTCACGGCTGAGTGCGCGGGTCTCAGACAGCGCTTCGTCGAGTATGTCGATGATGGCCCCCACATCCTGGGTGTCACGGATGCGTTGCGCATAATCTTCGATGCGCCGGTAATAATCACTGTCGCGTGCAGCGGCTGGTGCGGCGTTTGCCGGTGCCGTCTTCACCAGGCGCAAACGATGTTTCGATCTGCTTGATTGCATTACACACCCCTCTGCCGCATCACGGCCAATCCCGTCTGCAGTAGAGTAGCAATTTCAAGGTCGTGGAATACGCTGAACAGGTGTGGAACAGTGCCGCAATTCTTGCTTATGCACCGTTTTTTAGGGGGGGCGGCAACGTGCACACACGATTCTTGCCGTTGCGCTTGGCTTCGTAGAGTGCGGCTTCGGCGCGTGCGATGACAGCCGGTTGTGATTCGCCGTTGAGGTAACGGGTGATGCCGGCGCTGAAGGTGATCAGCACCCGCGCGTTGTCATGCAGAAAAATCTGTTTGGTCATTGCACGCTGCACGCGGGTCATGACGGCGCTGGCGGCGGCCAGATCCGCGTCGGGTAACAAGACAAGAAAAGCTTCGCCGCCAAAATGTGCCACGCTGTCGCCGGGGCGCACAGTGTCACGCAGCACCCGGGCGAGGTGTTTGATGACTTCATCCCCCGCAGCATGGCCGAGACTGCTTTGCAGTTCGTTGAAGTTATCAACGTCGAGCAGTGCAACCGACAACGCCTGGGGGCTGCAGGTGGCGACGCCGATCTCGTGTTCGAAGGCGTGATTGAGGCCGTGGCGGTTGAGGGTGCCGGTGAGGCTGTCGATGCGTAGTCGTTCGCCAGCCTGGGCGAGTGCGGCTTCGAGTTCGGCAACGCGGTGTTCGGCGGCGTCGACCTGCTGGCGCGCGGTCAGCACTTCTGCGCGCGCGCGTACGGTGCTGGCCTGGATGCTACGGGTTTCGCTTAGAACCTCGCCGAGCAGGCGATCGAGGGCGTCGACGTCATCGGTCTGGCGGATTTGTTGCGCGAGGTTTTCGAGGTTGTCGTGATAGTCGCCGGTGGCTTGCGCGAGATGACCGAGTTCGTCGATGAAGCTGCCGATCATCTGCTTCATCGATTTTTTGATTTCGCCCAGCCCCTGCTTGAGCAGCGACTGGCGCACGATGAGATCGTTGAGGCCGGTTTTGGCGGCCTCGATCGCCGCCATGTCGAGCGGGTTGGACAGCACGCGCACGACGGCGGCGATCTGGCCGCGCAGCCATTGATCGTCGTCGACCAGATTGCCGACGTTTTCAATGAGTAATTGCAGCAGTTCCAGCAGACCGTTTTGCAGCTTGTCGCGGCCGTTGCCGTATTCTTCAGCGCGCCGCCACAGCGCTTGCAGGGGCTGCGCGATGGTCTGCATATCAAGTCCCGCTGCAATACCGGAAGGGCTACGCAATTTTTGTGTGATGACGGCGGCCTCGGCGGCGAGGCCGGGCGCGTCCAGGAGGCGTGCGCGCAGGCTCAGTTCCAGGGTTTGTGCCAATAGTTCGCAGAGTTCCTGCGAGGGTGCTGTCGCGGTGTTTGCGCTGCGCGGGCTGCTGCGTACAGGCGCGGCGTCGACGGCGCCGCGGGCGGGTCCGCGCACCAGTTCCAGCAAAAGATGATAAGCGCGCGCCCACTGGCCGCTGGAGCTGGCCAGCGTGTAGGCGTTGACGGCGGCGAGCTGGGTCGCAGTTTCGCGCGGCAGGTCGAGGGCGATACGCTGCAGCAGTTTTTCCGCCGTCATGGTCGGATCATCGTCGCTGTCGCCGGCGATCTCAGTGTAGAGTTTGCGGTAGTTGTCGGGGGTCGGCGTGATTTTGCGCAAGACCAACTGGCGCAGTGTTTCGCGCGCTAATTCATTGGGCTTGTTGACGACCGACATGCGTTCTCCTGACAGCGCCACGGTGCGGTGCGCAGAAAAGCTGCGGCGCGACGGGCGCTTACTTGCTCACAGGCTTTACGGCAGGGTGGCGGCGCAGCTTGAGGGCGCCGCGCACCATTTATTCGACGAGCTGGTTTTTGATCGCGTAATGCGTCATTTCAGCGTTGTTTTTCAAGCGCATTTTTTCCAGAACGCGGGCGCGGTAGACGCTCACGGTTTTGACGCTGAGCGACATTTGTGCGGCCATTTCGGTGAGCGATTTGCCGGAGGCGATCATGCACATGGTCTGGTATTCGCGCATCGACAAGAGTTCGTGCGGCGGACGTTCGGTGTCCTGGTCGATGGTATTGGCTAGCTCTTCGGCCACCGCGGCGGTAACGTATTTGCGGCCGCTGTAGACCTGGCGGATGGCGCTGACCAGTTGCGCGGCTGCGCTTTGTTTGGTCAGGTAGCCGGCCGCCCCCGACTTGAGCGCGCGCACGGCATATTGATTTTCCGGATGGCTCGACAGCATCAAGACCTGCAGCTTGGGCACTTCCTTGCGCACCAGCTTGAGGGTTTCAATGCCGTTGCGATCGGGCAGTGTGATGTCGAGCAGCATGACGTCGCAGGCCTGTTCACGGATCAGGCGCAGCGCCTGTGCGCTGGTTTCCGCTTCGCCGACGACCTTCATGTCACCGCATTCGGTGATGATCTGGGTCAGTCCCCGACGCAGGATTGCGTGATCGTCGACGATGACTATCTTGATCATGGGTGCTTGCTTCCTGTGGTTTGCTGCGCCGGGCCGGGCGGCGTATTGATGGTCTTGGTCCCTGGTTCCACGTCTGCCGCCATATCCGCCGATTCCAGTGGCAGCGTGACGACTATGGTAGTGCCTTTTCCGGGGTTGCCGTCAAAAACAATTTCACCGCCCAGATTGCGTGCCCGTTCGAGCATGCCGCGCAAACCGTAAGAGCCTTGTTTGAGCAGGTCGGTGCGGGTGATGCCGCGACCGTCGTCGCGTACGATCAGTCTTAATATGGTTTCCTCGGTCTCCACATCCACCTCTACGGATTTGGCGCCGGCGTGTTTCGAAATATTCGTCAGAATTTCGCGAAACAGGCTGAACACCGCGTTGCCCATATCGGGGTCTACGGCCAGATCGTCGCTGGCGCAGCTCACCACGCAGGGGATTTCCATACGTTTTTGGAACTCCGCGGCCTCCCACTCGATCGCGGCGAGCAGACCGAGTTCCAGGAGCGGCGGTCGCAGGTCGTGGGCGATGCGCGAGGTGATCTCCATGGTGCGGCTGACCGAGGCCTCGATGACGCTGATTTTTTCCAGTAGGTCGCTGCGTTTACGGTCGACGCGGTTACTCAGCCACAAGAGATCGATCTTGATCGCCGTCAGATTGCCACCGATGTCGTCATGGACCTCGCGGGCGATGCGGGTGCGTTCGACTTCCTTGGCCTTTTGCAGGTGGGCGGAGAGGGCCGAGAGCTGGCGCCGTGAATCCATCAGCTCGATTTCGGACTGTTTACGCCGCGTGATATTTTCCATCACGCCGTCCCACTGCATGCGGTTGTCTTCGAGCGGGCGCGGGCTCATGCGCACCTCGATCCATTTGATCGCATCATCCGAGGCGACGCGGATGCGGCCTTCCCAGTTCAGCGGCTTCAGTTCTTGCGCCGATTCGGCGATGCAGGCGCCGAGTTCGGCGCGGTCGACGGCCGGCAGCATGTCGAAAAACAACGCGCCATCATCCTGCAGCCGGGCCGGCGTCAGTTCAAGCAGGTCGACGCTGCCGTCACTAACGTAGCTGAAGCTGTAGCCGCCATGCCATTCGCGCAGCAGGCGGAACACCACGCCCGGCACGTTGGAGACAATGGCGCGAAAACGCGCTTCGTTCTCCAGCAGTTCGAGTTCGGCGCGACGACTTTCCCGGCGCAGTGCGGCCTCGCGTAATTCGCGTTCGATCGCCGGCACCAGGCGGGAGAGATTGCTTTTCATCACATAATCATGGGCGCCCGCGTGCATGGCACCGACGGCAATGTCTTCGCCGATATTGCCGGAGTTGATAATGAACGGCATATCCGGGAAGCTGCGGTGCACGATTTTCAGCGCTTCAAGGCCGCTGAACTGCGGCATGGTGTAGTCGGAGATCACCACATCCCACTCGTCGCCGGCCAGCGCCTCTTTTAGCGCATCGGCTGTAAAGACACGGCTGAAGCTGGGTTCATAGCCACCCCTACGCACTTCATACAGCAGCAATTCGGCGTCTTCTTCCGAGTCCTCGATCAGCAATAGACGCAATGAGCGTTTCATCAAGCGGTATGGCTAGGGCAGTTTTCAGGCTGAGGATGATAAATCAGTTGGGGCTCTCATGTCATGGAAGGTAGCAATGCACACTTAATTAAAGTTAAGGAAGTTGCGCGCCGTTAATGGGGTGTGGGAGGAGCGGGACAGGGGCGATCACTTTGCCAATAACAACGGAATCCGGTGTCTTTTCCGCCCTTTGTAATGACTGCTACGCGATTAGTCTTGATAACTGGCCGGTGGCCGCTGTTTTGTTCGGCGGCAGGCAATTTGGGGGAAATTGAACATGGTTACCTTGATCGCGGCAATCGCGAGTCTCGCTGTCGCGCTGGCGGGAGCAGTTTTTGCGGACGCCACGGTGCTGCCGGTCTTGCTGGTGTCTGCTATCTGGCTGGTGGCAACGCTGGTGAGCGAGCGGCGGCGGCGCGTCGACGATAGCGTCAGTCAGCGTGAGTCCGATACCCGTATCGATGCGCTGAGCGCCGAAGTGAGCACGGCGTTTGAACAGTGCGCGCTCGAATTTGATGCCCAACTCAATGCCGCACAGGGCGAAATCCAGCAAACGCAGGATTTGTTCCGCGACGCTATTGAGAAGCTGGTCGGGAGCTTTACCAGCATGCACACGCAGTCGCAGGTGCAGCAGGCATTAGCCTTGAAAATTTCGACCGGCCATACCGAAGAGAGCGGCGGCGAGGCGGCCAAAGGGGGCTTTGCCAAATTTGTCGCCGAGACCTCCACCACCATGCAGTTTTTTGTCGATAACACGGTGCGCGGCAGCAAGGTGGCTGCCGAACTCGTCGACAACATGGATAGCATCACCCGGCAGGTTGCGGAGGTGCACGGCATTCTGGGCGAAATCGAGGGCATCTCCAAGCAGACCAATCTGCTCGCCCTGAATGCGGCGATCGAGGCGGCGCGCGCCGGTGAGGCCGGGCGCGGCTTTTCCGTGGTGGCCGATGAAGTGCGCGATCTGTCGGGCCGCACCGGTCAGTTCAGCCAGCAGATCCGCGGCGTGATTACGAAGGTGCAAGAGGCGGTGAAGGTCACCGAAGAGGCAATCGAACGGCTGGCCTCGCAGGATATGACCTTTGCGCTGCATGCAAAGCGGCATGTCGATGAAATGATGGTCGATGTGCAGGCGGTGAACCAGGCGATGTCGAGTTCGGCTGATGAGTTGAGTGCGGTGACGCGCGAAGTGGGCGTCAATGTCAACGCCGCGGTCACTACCTTGCAATTTCAGGATCTGGTGCGTCAATTGTTGAGTCATGTGATTCAGCGCATGGATGCCTTAAACAGCGTCTCTGCGCAATTGCGCCAGCTCGCCACACGGTTGACGCCGGCCACCGGCACCGATGCAGACCACGCCTCGCGCGTGCGAGGCATCGAAGAGGCCTGCAGTGAATTGCATGCCTTGATCGGCAAGGTGCGCCACTTAACCCAGCATAGTCCCGTTCGTCAGGCGGCAATGACGGGTGGCGAAGTCGAGATGTTTTAGTGCATGCGTGAAACAGGAGTTTTCTAAATGGCAAAGACAGTACTTGCAGTGGATGATTCGGCGTCGATACGGCAAATGGTGGCGTTTACCCTCAAAGGCGCGGGTTATAACGTGATCGAAGCAGTCGACGGTGAGGACGCCCTGGCAAAAGCCCGTATCAGCGACGTTCATCTGGTGTTGACCGATCAAAACATGCCGAAGATGGACGGGCTGACGCTGATTAAAAATCTGCGCACCCTGCCCAAATTCGCCGGTGTGCCGATTCTCATGCTGACCACCGAATCAAGCGATGCGATGAAAAGCCAGGGCCGTGCTGCCGGTGCGACCGGCTGGTTGGTGAAGCCTTTCGATCCGCCGAAGTTGCTTGAAGTGGTGAAGAAAGTCATCGGCTAATACGCTGGGCGCAAGGCCTGCAACCGCATACGGACGAACTGTCGTGCAGACAAAAACATTAATCACAGGCGTCGCCCATGACTGCTGAACTCAGCCAGTTCTACCAGGTGTTTTTCGATGAAGCCGCCGAGAATCTGGCGAGCATGGAAAGCCTGTTGCTGGCGCTCGACGTCGAGGCGCCCGGCCTTGAGGATCTGAACGCGATTTTTCGTGCCGCCCATTCGATCAAGGGCGGCAGCGGTACCTTCGGTTTCCATGATATGACCGAAGTGACCCATGAACTGGAGTCTCTGCTCGATCGTCTGCGCAAGGAAGAAATCAAACTGACCCCGGCGATGATCGACGCCTTCCTGCGCGCCGGCGATGTGATCCGTGCGCAGCTCGATGCGCATCGCGGCGAGGCTGCAGCCGATCCGCAGGATGCACTGGATATACGCGCGGTGCTTAAGGTTCTGGCCAGCGGTCCCGCTGTTGAGGTGTTGCCCGTGCCAGCGCCGGTGACGCCGACGCCGGTTGTGTATGGCATCGCAATTACCACGGCGTTGACGCGTGAGCGTCTCGAAGCGGTGTTGCTTGAATTGCGTACATTAGGCGAACTGCAGGTGCTGAGCGAACCGGAGCCAGCGTGCGCCGGACCGTGGCAACTGAGTCTGACGAGTACAGCCACCCCCGAACAGATCCGTGAACGTTTTGAATTTGTCGCTGAACCCGATGCGGTGACGGTCAGTGCTGCTGCAGAGAACGAGACCGTAGAAGCGACTGCGGACGAGACCGCAGAAGCGACCGCGCCGGCTGCTGCGGACGAAGACCCGGGCTACGGTTTCTTCAGCGATCTGCCTTCTGAGCCAGCGTCGGCGCCAGCCGCAGAGGATTGCGGTTTTGGCTTTTTCGATGATGCGCCGGGCGTGCCTGCTGCAGTCGAAGTTGCTGCTGTCCCGTCTGCTGCAGCCGAGCCCGACCCAGGGTATGGTTTCTTCACCGATCTTCCTGCGCCAGTCGCAACCCGGCCAGCGAGTGATCCGGGGTATGGATTTTTTGAAGCCTTGCCGGTGCTGGATGCCGCGCCAGCCATAGCAGTGGCATCGGTGGCACCGGCGTCCCCCGTGGCACCGCTGCGCAGCGCCGGCCGGCGTGCGTCGGACAATCCGGACGAGCCTGCGCCGCCAACCGGTCGCCGGCCGAGCGACAAGGTGGCGGTGTCGGCGCAGGCCGAGGCGTCGTCGATCCGCGTCAATACCGAGAAGGTTGATCAGTTGATCAATCTCGTCGGTGAGCTGGTGATTACCCAGGCGATGCTGGCCGAATCGGCTTCGCTGCTCGATCCGGTGGCGTGTGAAAAGCTGCTCAACGGCCTCGGTCAGCTCGATCGCAACACGCGTGATTTGCAGGACGCCGTGATGTCGATCCGTATGATGCCGATGTCGTTTGTGTTCAGCCGCTTCCCGCGCGTGGTGCGCGACATTGCCGCCAAGCTGGGCAAGGAAATCGAATTAAAAACCGAGGGCGAAGCCACCGAACTCGACAAGGGCGTGATCGAAAAAATCGCCGATCCGCTGACGCATCTGGTACGTAACAGTGTTGATCACGGCATCGAAACCGCAGAGGTACGGCTGGCGGCCGGCAAATCGGCCC
Source organism: uncultured beta proteobacterium (assembly GCA_903913965.1). Lineage (GTDB taxonomy): Bacteria > Pseudomonadota > Gammaproteobacteria > Burkholderiales > SG8-41 > PALSA-1004. Next base: position 3,712 of record CAIWNB010000305.1, on the reverse strand, counting down.
GCGGCACCGTCACGCTGCGCGCCTTTCATCAGGGCGGCAATATCATTATCGAAGTGGCCGACGACGGCGCCGGTCTGCATCGTGAAAAGATACTGGCCAAGGCGCGCGAGCGCGGCATGTCGGTGTCCGATGCGATGCCCGATCAGGATGTCTGGCAGTTGATCTTCGAAGCCGGTTTTTCGACCGCCGCCACGGTCACCGATGTATCGGGACGCGGGGTCGGTATGGATGTGGTTAAACGCAATATCCGTGCGCTCGGCGGCCGTGTCGAAATCGACAGTGCGGCCGGACATGGCACACGCATACGCGTGCGCCTGCCGCTGACGCTGGCGATACTTGACGGGTTGTCGGTGATGGTGGGCGCCGAGCTCTTTATCGTGCCGCTGACCTGTGTGGTTGAATCGCTGCAGCCGCTCGCCGCGGATGTCAAAACCATCAGCGGTCGCGGCCCTGTGGTGCACGTGCGCGGCGAATACCTGCCGGTGGTGGCATTGCACGAATTTTTCGCCATCAAGCCGCAGACCACTGAGCTCCATCAGGGCATCGTCGTCATTGTCGAGGCCGAGGGTCGCAAGATCGCGATGTTTGTCGATGCGCTGGTGGGACAGCATCAGGTGGTGATCAAAAGTCTGGAAACGAATTTCCGCCGGGTGCATGGCGTGTCGGGCGCCACCATCATGGGCGACGGCACGGTGGCGCTCATTCTCGATGCGGTCGCTATCGGTCAGGCGGCCGAACCGGTACTCGCAGTCGCCTAGGCAACGCATGAGCATCCGCCGCAGGGCGGCAGCAAATATTTTTTACGGGGTGTAACCATGACACAGGCGACAACGGCGGAAGTAATGGCGGGAGGTGCGCAGTCCGCGCAGGGCGGTCAGGAATTTCTGACCTTCACGCTGGGCAGCGAGGAATACGGCATCGATATTCTGAAGGTGCAGGAAATCCGCGGTTATGAAGCGGTGACCAAGATCGCCAATACCCCGGAATTTATCAAAGGGGTGGTGAATCTGCGCGGCACCATCGTGCCGATCGTTGACCTGCGTATCAAATTCAACCTCGGCAGCGTTGAATACAACCAGTTCACGGTGGTGATCATTCTCAACGTCAGAAGCCGCGTCGTCGGCATCGTCGTTGATTCGGTGTCCGATGTGATTGCCCTGGCCGCCGAGCAAATCCGCGCCGCACCGGAGTTTTCCGGTGATCTTGAATCCGACTACATCACCGGTCTTGGCACGGTTGCCGAGCGCATGTTGATACTCGTCGATATCGAAAAACTCATGACCAGCCGCGATATGGCGCTGGTCGACCAACCACTGCATTAAACCGGAGCAGCGCCGCCATGCGGAATAACCAGCCCGTTACAACCGTCGAACATGAGTTGCGCGACGGCGCCCAGATCGTTTCGAAGACCGACACCAAGGGTGTCATGACCTATGTCAACCGCCAGTTTATCGAGGTCAGCGGTTTTGCCGAACGCGAGCTGATCGGGCAGGCGCACAATCTGGTGCGTCATCCCGACATGCCGGCGGCGGCTTTCAAGGATCTGTGGGATACCGTGAAGGCGGGCAAGCCGTGGAACGGCATCGTTAAAAACCGCTGCAAAAACGGCGACTACTACTGGGTAGAGGCCAACGTCACGCCGATTTGCGAGGGCGGCCAGGTCACCGGTTATCTCTCGGTACGCACCAAACCGACCCGGGCGCAGATTGAAGCCGCGGCCCCGCTCTATGCGCTGATGCGCGAAGGGCGCGCGCCGCGTGCCGGCTGGTGGCAAGGCACGACTAAAGTGTTGGGTGACCTGAATCTCAGTACGCGTATGTGTTTTGTCATGGCATTTATCGCCGTGCAGCTGATGGTCGGCGGCGCGTTCGGGCTGTATGGTCTGAGCTCGACCAACGACCGGCTCGAACAGGTATACAGGGACAGCATGGTCCCGGCGGGTTACCTCGGCAGTATCAATGATCTGATGCGTGCCAATCTGCAAAACCTGATGGCCGGCACACTGCATGATCCCAAGCTCGAAATGAGCAAGCTGCACGAGCATCCGCTGGTCGAGCACCTCGATGCGGTGGATAAAAACAAGGCGACGATTACGAAGCTGGCCGAGGCTTATCTGACCGCCAACCTCACGCCTGAAGAAAAAGAGTTGAGCGGGCGCTACCTTGCCGCGCGCAAAAAGTTTGTCGTGGAAGGCATTAACCCGACGCTTGAATTGTTGAAGCAGGGGAAGTATTTCGATGCCTCGGTACAGTTGCACCGGGTGGCGATGCCGGCGTTTAGCGAGGCCAAAGGTCTGGCGGAAGAGTTGATCCGGTTGCAGGAGAACACCGCCAAAGGTCAGGTGGAAGAGGCTGAGGCGAATTTCGCCAGGATGCGGGTGATGATGTTGGTGGGCACCTTGTGCGGCATTTTGATCGCTGCCTTGATGGCTTATCTGGTGTTGCGTCAGGCCTTGCGGCGCTTGCGCGAGGCGGTCGGCGTCTGCGGCGAGATTGCGCAGGGCAATTACGCGGTGAAGATCGACATCGGGCATGAGGACGAAGTCGGACACTTGCTGCAGGCGATCAAAACCCTGCAGATACGCCAGGGTTTTGAAATGTCCGATACACGGCGCATGCGCGACGAGGCCATGCGCCTGAAAAACGCACTCGATAATGTCGGCACCAACGTCATGATCGCCGGCACCGATCGCGTCATTAACTATATGAACAAGTCAGTCACCGCAATGCTGAGGGCGGCCGAAGCTGACATCCGCAAAGACCTGCCGAATTTCAAGGTCGATGACTTGATTGGCAGCTCGATCGACGCTTTCCATAAGAACCCGTCGCACCAGATGAATATGCTGGCGAATCTCACGGCGCCGCACCGCACGCAAATCAAGGTTGGCGGACGCGTCTTTTCCCTCGTCGCTTGTCCGGTCTGGAATGATCAGGGCGGACGTCTGGGCACCGCGGTGGAGTGGCATGATCAAACGGAGATGCTGGCGGCACGCGAGAAAGAGTTGGCGCTGGCGGCGGAGAATCTGCGTATTAAGAACGCACTCGATAATTGTTCGACCAACGTGATGATCGCCAACAACGACGGCGACATCATCTATCTCAATAAATCGGTTAACGAGATGCTGGTCAAAGCAGAGGGCGAGCTGCGCAAAGTGTTGCCGGGCTTCGATGTGAAGACGCTGTTGGGTACCAACTTTGACCGCTTCCACAAGACGCCTTCGCACCAGCGCAATCTGTTGGCCGGTTTGCGCAGCACCTATCAGACCCAGATCGAAGTGGCGGGTTACACCTTCCGTTTGACGGCTAATCCGATTGTCGACGACAAGGGTGAGCGTGTTGGCACGGTGGTCGAATGGCTCAATCGTACGATCGAGGTGGCGGTCGAGAAAGAAGTGGCCGGCCTGGTCAAGGCGGCCAATCAAGGCGATTTCAATACGCGCATGAGCACCGATGGCAAGGACGGTTTCTTCAAGCAGTTAGCCGACGGCATGAACCAGTTGATGGAAACGAGTTCGGTTGGCTTGAACGAAGTAGTGCGCGTGCTGGGTGCGCTGGCGAAAGGCGACCTGACCGAGAAGATCACGAATGAATACGAGGGCACGTTCGGCCAGCTGAAGAACGATTCGAACCTGACGGTGGAGAAGCTGACCGAGATCGTCAGCCAGATCCGCGAGTCGACGGAATCGATCAACACGGCGTCGAAAGAGATTGCC
>CAIWNB010000304.1 GCA_903913965.1 uncultured beta proteobacterium | reverse complement strand
TTCATTTTCGCCATTTCACTAAACCTCTTAAACACGAATTACTGCGGCACGTTCGGTCCGCAGGGGTTTTAACATGGGCACCGCAGTCCGCCCTTCATGCACCAACTGCCGCCCGGCCGCCGCCTGCGCCAGTGCAGCGGTGAAGGCAGGGGCGCCGCGCGGCACTGCACTCGTTGCAGCCACGCGCGAAACCGCGACCGTTGCGGCATCCGCATCCGCTTGCGCCGCGGGCACAGCCGCCACTTTCTCAGCCGGCACGGTGCCGGCGTCGGTTGCCGCGGTGAACAGGGCCGTTAAATCAGCTCCACCGGTCGCTGCAAAATCATTGAACAAGGTTGCTGCCCCCACCACCAGGCTGTTACCGATGCCGCGCGTGCGTCGTTGGCTGTCACCCAACAACAACTTCGAATACTCCACCCCATCCCGGCCGACATGCTCGCTATGCGGCATGCCCCGGCCAATCTGCAGACTCTCACTGCCCACCTCACTACCGGGCATATCCAGTGCGCCATCGGTCACCGCGGCCTCTTGCTGGATAGCTTTGGCAGACTCTCGAACCGCAAGCTGCACGTGTAAATCGGGCGACATGAGTTGCCCGAGCACCGGCGGATACGTCGCGTAGACGACCTGGTCGTGGCGCTCGCCGTAATAGCCGCCGCTTTTCTTTTCCTCGACCGGAGACAACGGGATGCGCGGCGGCAGCGGCACTTTCACCAAGAGCGGTGCAAACGAAGCAGCGGGTGCTGCCGCGCCGTCGATACTGGTGGCAGTGACCTGCAGGGTGAAGTCGGTTTGCTGCGCGACACCAGGCAGGATTTTCAGTCCCGCCAATTGCGCTACTGTCAGCGTGATGCTGCCGTTGACGATGGTCAGCACATCACCGGCGTTATTACTCAGCGTCACGCCACCGGGCAACCCGGAGATCGTCACCGGACCGAGTGTCTCGGGTGCCGGTCCGTTGGTATCGGTGAGCGCGATGGTGATGGAAAGCGGAATCGGCTGATTCGGTTGATTGTTGCTGCCGTCGGCGGTGGCCGTCACCAGATCCGGCGCATCCGAGACCTGGTTCACCTCAACGCTCATCGTGCGCGAGGTGAGATCGTACGCCCCCAGACCATCACGCACGGAGAATGTGAAACTCGACAATGACTGCCCGGGCAGACTCGCCAGATTATGCGGTGCGAGATAACTCAACTTGCCGGCATCGAGATCGGCCTTGCTAATCAACTGCCCAGCGGTAACCGCCACACCATTCAGCGACAGCGTACCGGTCGCCGGCAGCGTGTCGATGCGTACGCCGGCAAACTCGTTGGCCGGCGTGGTGGAATCCACATCGGCAAAACCAAAGTCTGCGGTATGCACCACCAGCGGCGTGTCTTCGGTGGCAACAATCGTGTGATTGGCACCGGTCGGTTCGTTATTGCGTCCGTAGATCGTGATCGACAAGGTGGTGTCAGCGGTGCCGCCCTGCCCGTCGCTGACCTGATAAGAAACCGTCTCGACCAGCGTGTGGTCAGGCGGCAGGGCCTGCACCGTCGCATTATTCACATCCAGCACATAGCGATAAGAACCATCCGCCGCCAGCGTGATGGTGCCGTATGTCACCGCTCTGGCAACACCCACATTGCCGGCACTGCCGTTGACTTTGACCACCGTGAGCGTATCCGCTTCAACATCGGTATCGGCCTGATCGGCGAACACACCACCGTGGTTTGCGCTGACCAGCACATTGCCGACGGCGTCACTGACTCCATCGATCACAAAATGGGTATCGGCGCGGGCAACCGGAAAATCATTCGCGCCATTGATGGTAATCGTCAATTGCGCTGTATCGGTCAGCCCACCCGCATCCTGAACCGTATAGGTAAAGACTTCGTTGAGACTTTGGCCTGCGCGCAATGCTTCGACGGTCGGGTTCGATTCAGTCACAACATAGGTGTAGCTGCCGTCGGCATTCAGCGTCAGGCTGCCATAGGTCCCGGTTAACGCAGCACCCACCGTGCCACTGGTTCCAGTGCCCGCCGCTTCAGTGCCCGTGCGAATCGCCGAAACCGCCTTCGTCTCGCCCGTGACATCCACATCCGTGTCGTTCGTCAGCACATTGCCCGTCGCGTTGCTGCCCGCTGTGCCGTTCGCCGTGCCACCGGCTTCGACTGCGCTCCCCGTGTCATCCACACCCACCGGCGCGTCATTGCGGCCGTCGATCGTGATCGTCAGTTGCGCCGTGTCCGTCAAGCCGCCCGCGTCACGCACCGTATACGTGAAGCTCTCGCTCAAGGTCTGCCCGGTGATGCGCAGTGCCTGCACCGCCGCGTTGCTATCGTTGATGACATAGGTGT
>CAIWNB010000303.1 GCA_903913965.1 uncultured beta proteobacterium | reverse complement strand
GCTCGGTGGTACCTCATGGAACCGCGGCAAGCGGCATCCCACCCTCGGCCGGGGGGTGGTGGTCGGCGCCGGTGCAAAAATACTCGGCCCGATCGTGATTGGCGACGGCGCGCAAATCGGCTCCAATGCGGTGGTCGTCAAGCCGGTGCCGGCAGGCGCGACGGCGGTAGGCATACCCGCACGTATTCTGGAAAAAGAGCAGGGCGAGCGCGCGGGTTTTTCGGCGTACGCCGTCGGCAACGATATGAACGATCCGGTTTCACGCGCCATTCATGAACTGATCGATCACGGGGTCGCTACAGATAAACGCCTTGAACAAATATTGGCCCATCTGCAGCGGCTGGGTGTTGATTGCGCCGACTCCGCATCGCGCGATCATTTTGACCCCGGATACCTCAACAAGATTGTTGATTAAACTTGACCATCGCGCTGGGTTATTCTATACTTGACTATAACACTCTGGTATGAGTTTTCTAGCAGATCAATGTTTTAAAAGGGGTTTATCGTGAGGCTAACGACCAAGGGACGTTTTGCAGTGACGGCGATGGTGGATTTGGGTATGCGCCATGGCGGTGGTCCGGTGGCATTGGCGGAAATCAGCCAGCGACAGAAAATCTCGCTCTCCTACCTCGAACAGCTGTTCGGCAAATTGCGCCGGCGCGCGCTGGTGGACAGCGTGCGCGGTCCCGGTGGGGGTTATTGCATCGCCAGGGATATGTCGGAGATTGTGGTGTCCGATATCATTTTGGCGGTGGATGAACCGATCGACGCCACCCAATGTGGTGGCAAGGAAAATTGCCGCGACGATCAAAAGTGCATCACCCACGACTTGTGGGCGCAACTCAATAAGCGCATTTTTGATTATCTCGGCGGCGTCACGCTCAAGCAGCTGGTGGACGACCAGAAAGCCAAGCAGGGTGGGCTGACACAAATTCACGATATGCGGGACATCAGTCGTACGCCGCGCGCGCCGCTCTCGCTCTAAGCGACTTTCTAGAAGCCCCGCTTTATCAAACCAGCCATCCGTGTTCATGAGCCACGTCTATCTCGACCATAACGCAACCACGCCGCTCGACGAGCGCGTGCTGTCTGCGATGCTGCCGTTTTTGCGCGAGCATTACGGTAACGCGTCTAGCCGTCACGAGTTTGGCACGCAGGCACGGCGTGCGGTCGAGGTGGCGCGAGAACAAGTGGCCGCGCTGGTCGGTGCGGTTCCCGCGCAAGTGGTATTCACCAGCGGCGGGACTGAAGCGAATAATGCCTTTATCAAAGGCGCTGCGGGCATGTTGCAGCCGGCGCAGATGGTCATCAGCGCGCTTGAACACCCGTGCGTGGCGAAACCTGCGGCGGAGTTGGTGCGTGCGGGCTGGAAACTGCGCAAGTTCGCCACGGATGGCGATGGACGTGTCAATGCGGCTGACGCTGCTGCTGCGCTGGCCGGGCCTGCCGGCGTGGTTTCGGTGATGCTCGCCAATAACGAAACGGGTGTCATCCAGGACGTTGCTGTGCTGGGCGAGCAGGCGCGCGCTGCGGGGGCGTGGATGCATACCGATGCGGTACAGGCGTTGGGCAAGATCGCGATTGATTTCACGGAATTGAATGTGCACGCCATGACCCTCTCCGCACACAAGATCTACGGACCCAAGGGCGTGGGTGCCCTCGTGCTCGACAAACGCATCGAGTTAAGACCGCTCTTAAGCGGTGGCGGCCACGAGCAGGGCATGCGTTCTGGCACCGAGAATGTCGCCGGCATCGTCGGCTTTGGTGTGGCCTGCGAGATCGCGGCGTCGCGTCAGCACGAACTGGCGCCACGTCTTGCCGCGCTGCGTGAGCGTTTTGAGCGCGGCCTTGATTCGCTCGATGCGACGGTATTCGGCGCGGCCGCGCCGCGCATCCCCAACACCAGTTATTTTGCGCTCGACGGTATTGATGGCGAGACGCTGGTGGTGGAACTCGACAAGGCAGGCTTCGCGGTGGCCAGCGGTGCGGCTTGTTCGAGTGCGAGCACCGAGCCGAGCGCAACGCTGCTGGCGATGGGCGTGGCGCCAGATCGTGCGCGCGGCGCTGTACGCCTTAGCGTGGGGGCCGCGACTACGTCCGAAGAGATCGATGCATTTTTGCAGGCGCTGGCGAAGACCGCAGGGCGCCTGAGACAATTGACCGCCATGGCGGTTTAGAACAGTAACGGAGCACTCAAGATGACGATATCCCTCACAGAGAGCGCGGCGAAACAGATCCAAACCCAGCTCGCCAAACGCGGACACGGCGTGGGTTTGCGCGTCGGCGTGAAAAAAGTCGGCTGCTCGGGTTTCGCCTATACCTTTGATTATGCCGACCAACTTGGTGACAACGATCAGGTCAGTGAATACAACGGCGCGAAGCTGGTGGTCGACGCGGAAAGCCTTGGTTTTCTTGACGGCGCAAAACTCGATTATGTGCGCGACGGTCTGAAGCAGACATTCAAGTTCGACAACCCGAATGTCGAGGCAACCTGCGGCTGTGGCGAGAGTTTCAGCTTCAAGGGCGCGGCAACGGCGGCAAAGTCCTGAGCGCCCGCACCCAACGATTAACCGAAATGATGGAATGACCATGAGTAGTGTCCTGCAAAACCTCGTCAACAAGCCCTATGAGCACGGCTTTGTTACGGCAATTGAATCCGATACCGCCGCCAAGGGTTTGAGCGAAGACACCATCCGCATGATTTCGGCGAAGAAGAAAGAGCCGCAGTGGTTGCTGGATTTTCGCTTGAAAGCTTATCAGCACTGGTTGACGATGACGCCGCCGCAGTGGGCCAATGTCAAATATCCGCCGGTCGATTTTCAGGCGATCAGTTATTACTCGGCGCCGAAGGCGAAGAAAAAGCTCGCCAGCATGGACGAGGTCGACCCCGAGTTGTTGAAGACGTTTGAAAAACTCGGCGTGCCAATGAACGAGCGTGCCAAGCTCGCCGGTGTGGCCGTTGATGTGATTTTTGACTCGGTATCGGTGGCCACCACCTACAAGGCGAAGCTCGCCGAGGTCGGCATTATTTTCTGTTCGATTTCCGAGGCGGTGCACGATCACCCCGAGTTGATCCGCAAATATATGGGCAGCGTGGTGCCGGTCGGTGACAACTATTACGCCGCGCTGAATTCCGCGGTGTTTACCGACGGTTCGTTCTGTTTTATTCCGAAGGGTGTCAAATGCCCGATGGATCTGTCGACCTACTTCCGCATCAACACGGAAGAGTCAGGCCAGTTTGAACGCACCCTCATCATCGCCGAAGACGGTGCTTCGGTGTCTTATCTCGAGGGCTGCACGGCGCCCAAGTTTGACACCAACCAGTTGCACGCCGCAGTGGTCGAACTGGTTGCGCTTGATAACGCGGACATCAAGTATTCCACCGTGCAAAATTGGTATGCGGGGGATGAAAACGGCGTTGGGGGTATTTACAACTTTGTTACCAAGCGCGGCCTGTGCAAGGGCGTGAACTCCCGCATCTCATGGACGCAGGTCGAGACCGGTTCGGCAATCACCTGGAAGTATCCGAGCTGCATTTTGCGCGGCGAAAATTCGGTCGGCGAATTTTATTCCGTGGCGCTGACCAATCACTATCAGCAGGCCGACACCGGCACCAAGATGATTCATATCGGTAAAAATACCCGCAGCAAAATTGTTTCGAAGGGTATTTCGGCCGGGCATTCCAGCAACAGTTATCGCGGGCTGGTGCGCATTGCGCCGACCGCGACCGGTGCGCGCAATTATTCGCAATGCGATTCGATGCTGATCGGCGACCAGTGCAGCGCCAACACCTTTCCGTATATCCAGGTCAGCAACCCGGGCGCGAAGGTCGAGCATGAAGCCTCGACCTCGAAGATCGGTGAAGACCAGTTGTTCTATTTTGCCCAGCGCGGCATCGGCGGCGAGGAAGCCGTGTCGATGATCATCAACGGGTTTTGCAAGGACGTGTTTCAACAATTGCCGATGGAGTTCGCGGTCGAAGCGACCAAGCTCCTCGGCGTCAAGCTCGAAGGAAGTGTCGGATGATTTGCCAGGACAGCAAAACGTTGCTCGAAGTGTGTGGCCTGCGTGCCACCGTCAACGGCGTGGAAATTTTGAAGGGCATGGATCTCACCGTAAAGAGCGGTGAGGTGCACGCCATCATGGGGCCGAACGGTTCGGGCAAGAGCACCTTTGCGAAAGTGCTGGCCGGCCACCCGGCGTATGTCGTCACCGGCGGCACGGTGTTGTTCGAAGGCCGTGACCTCTTCGCGCTGGCACCGGAAGAGCGCGCGCGCGCCGGTCTATTTCTGGGTTTTCAATATCCGATTGAAATTCCGGGTGTGGCTAACAGCCAGTTTTTGCGCCTGGCCTATAACACCGTGCAAACCGGTCGTGGCCGTGATGAACTCGATCCGCTGGAGTTTGACGATTTCGTGCGCGAGAAAATGAAGCTGCTCGAAATGAATCCGGATTTCCTGGATCGCAGCGTCAACGAGGGATTCTCCGGCGGCGAGAAGAAACGTAACGAGATTCTGCAAATGGCCCTGCTGGAGCCGCGCGTGGCGATTCTCGACGAAACCGACTCGGGTCTCGATATCGACGCACTGCGCATCGTCGCCGGCGGCGTAAACCAGCTCGCCAACAAGGATAACGCGGTGATCCTGGTGACGCATTATCAGCGCCTGCTCAATTACATCGAGCCTGATTACGTGCACGTCACAGAAGCGGGTCGCATTATCAAGACCGGACCGAAAGCGCTGGCGCTCGAACTCGAATCGCGCGGGTATGACTGGCTGAGCACAAAACCCGGCGCCGAAAACGGGGCGGGTGCCGGGGCATGATGGCGGTGGCAAATCAGCGGTTTCTGGCCGATCTCCTGGCGGGACGCCACCTCGTCGAGCAGGGCGATGCGCTCGGGCGTGTGCGCGCGCGTGCGGTTGAGCGCGTCGGCACGTTGACGGTACCGACCACGCGCGATGAAGACTGGCGCTTTACCGATCTCGCGCCGCTCACCCATCTGTCTTACCAGCCGGTGCGCAGCGCGACGGCATTGACGACTGCGGATATCGCGCCCTTCGTGCTTGCCGATGCACCGCTGCGTCTGGTGTTCGTCGATGGCATTTACGCGCCGCAATTGTCGACGCCGGAGAACGGCGCGGTCATCGTCTCCTCGCTGGCGGCGGCGCTGCCGGCGCAGGCGGCGTTGATCGAGACCGAGCTTGCGCGCATTGCCGCCTATGAGCAGAACGCGTTTACCGCGTTGAATACGGCTTTCGTCAACGACGGTGCCCTGATCGTATTGTCGCGCGGTGCGGTCGCAGACCGGCCGGTGCATCTGTTGTTTGTCGCCACGCAAAAACAAGTGGCGAGTCATCCGCGCTGCCTCGTTGTCGCGGCGGCCGGCAGCAGCGCCACGGTGATCGAGGATTACGTAGCCCTCACGCCGGAAGCCTATCTGACCAATGCGGTGGGGGAGTTCATGCTCGCCGACGATGCGCACATCAATCACGTGCGTGTGCAGCGCGAAAGCAACGCCGGTTTTCATGTCGGTCACACCGCCGTGTCGATTGCACACGGCAGCCGTTATCACGGCATCAACATCGGCTTTGGCGCCCGTCTGTCGCGCCACAACGTCGATATCGTGCAGACCGCCGAGGGCGGTGAGTGCGAGCTCGGTGGCTTGACGATGGTCGATGGCAACCAGCTGGCCGATACGCATACTTCGATTGATCACACCAAGCCGCACGGCAACAGCCGGCAGCAGCACAAATGCATCGTTGGCGGCAGTGCGCGGGCGGTTTTCAATGGCCGCATTATCGTGCGGCAGGGGGCGCAACTGACCAACTCGTCGCAATCGAATCGCAACCTCTTGTTGTCCGACCGCGCGCGTGTCGATACCAAGCCGCAGCTCGAAATCTTTGCCGACGATGTGAAGTGTGCGCACGGCGCCACCGTCGGTCAGCTTGACGCCGACGAGGTGTTTTATCTGAAAAGCCGAGGTCTCTCGGAAGCCAGCGCGCGCAGTCTGCTGACTTTTGCTTTTGGCGCGGAAATCCTGCGCGGTATTCGGCTCGCGTCGCTGCGCACGCAGCTCGAGCGGCGCGTATTGGCGCAAACGGAGCAAGCATGAACAAGGCTGTATCAACTCTGGATGTCGCCGCGATACGCGCCGATTTCCCCATACTCGGTATCCAGGTTGCGGGCAAACCGCTGGTTTATCTCGATAACGCAGCCTCGAGCCAGATGCCACAGCCAGTGATTGATCGCCTGGTGCACTATCAGCAGGCCCAGCACGCCAATATTCATCGCGGCGTGCATTATTTGTCGGAAACCGCGACTGCCGAATTCGAGGCGGCACGCGGCAAACTTGCGCGCTTCGTCAACGCAGGCGAAGAGCGCGAGGTCATCTTCACCAGCGGCACCACCGACGCAATCAATCTGGTGATGCACGGCTACGGCCGCAAGTTCATCGGCGCCGGCGATGAGATCATTCTCACCACGCTCGAACATCATTCGAACATTGTGCCCTGGCAGATGCTGGCCGAAGAAAAGGGCGCGAAGATCCGCGTTGTGCCGATTGATGACGCCGGCAATCTGCAGGTCGACGAATACGAAAAACTCTTTAACGAGCACACCAAGTTCGTTGGTCTTTCGCATGTGTCCAATGCACTGGGTACGATCAATCCGGTCAAGGCCATGATTGCCTTTGCGCACGCGCGTGGCGTGCCGGTGCTGCTCGACGGCGCGCAGGCCGCACCGCATCTGGCGATCGATGTGCAGGATCTCGATTGCGATTTTTATGCGTTCTCCGGCCACAAGCTCTGCGGCCCGACCGGCATTGGCATGCTCTATGGCAAGGCGGCGCAACTCGAACGCATGCAGCCCTTCAAGGGCGGCGGCGACATGATACTCAGCGTCAGCTTTGAAAAAACCACTTACAACACCATCCCGCACAAGTTCGAAGCGGGCACGCCGCCGATCGCTGCGGCGATCGGGCTGGGTGCGGCGATCGATTACCTCTCCAACATCGGCATGGACGCGATTGCCGCACACGAGCTTGAACTACTCGATTACGCGACAACACAGGTGAATACGCTGGACGGCGTGCGCATACTTGGCACGTCGGAACACAAGGCGGCGGTGCTGTCATTTATCGTTGCTGGCGTGCATCCGCATGACGTGGGGACGCTGCTCAATCAGGATGGCGTTGCGGTGCGTACCGGCCACCATTGCGCGCAGCCGGTGATGCAGCGTTTCAAGGTGCCGGCGACCTCGCGCGCCTCATTTGCCTTTTACAACACGATGGCGGAAGTCGACGCGCTGGTCGAGGGTATCCGCAATGTGCAGAAAGTTTTCGCATCATGAATGACTCCAGGAACACGAGTCCGAGAGCGGCCGACCCGAAAGCGCTTTATCAGGAGGTCATTCTCGACCACAACCGCAAGCCGCGCAATTACGGCACGCTGGCGGATGCGAGTCATCATGCCAACGGCCACAATCCGCTGTGCGGCGACCAGATCACGATGGCGCTGCGGCTCGACGACGGCAAGGTCGGTGCGATCGCCTTCGAAGGCGAGTCCTGTGCGATTTGTAAAGCATCGGCGTCGATGCTGACGACCAATGTTAAAGGC
>CAIWNB010000302.1 GCA_903913965.1 uncultured beta proteobacterium | reverse complement strand
CCGTTCTAAGGGGATGCCATGGAAACCCTGACTCATATCCTCAACGGTTTTACGGTCTGCCTGCAGCCGATCAACCTCTGGTACACCTTCGTCGGTGTTTTTATCGGCACCATCATCGGCGTGCTGCCGGGCATCGGGCCATCGGCGGGTATTGCGCTGCTGATTCCGGTGACTTACGGGATGGACCCGACTTCCGCTCTGATCATGATGTGCGGCATTTATTACGGCACCAAGTACGGCGGTTCGACCACCGCGATTTTGATCCGCACGCCGGGCGAGGCGGCCTCGGTGATGACCTCGCTCGATGGTTATGCGATGGCACAGAAGGGGCGTGCCGGGGCGGCGCTGGCGGTCTCGGCGATCGGGTCGTTTATCGCCGGCACCATCGGCGTGGTGGCGCTAACCCTGTTCGCGTTGCCGCTCGCCTCAATGGCGCTGAAGTTCGGTCCGGCCGAATATTTTTGTTTGATGCTGTTTGCGATGACCGCGGTGTCCTCACTGACCGGAAAATCGCCGGCCAAGGGCATGCTGGCTACCATCCTCGGCTTGATGATTGCCACTATCGGCATTGATCTGCAAAGCGGGCAGCCGCGCTACACCATGGGCATCCCGGAGTTCCAGGACGGCGTGGGCTTCATCGTCGTGGTGGTCGGTTTGTTTGCGATGGCCGAAGTGTTCCGCGGACTGGAAGAAGTGCACAAGGGTACTGCGCCGGAGATGATCAAAATTTCCGGCAAACTCTGGCTGACCAAGGAAGAGTGGCAGCGTTCGATCGGGCCGATCTGGCGTGGCGGCATTATCGGCTTTGTGATCGGTGTGTTGCCGGGTGCGGGCGGCACGATCGCCTCCATCATGTCGTATACGACGGAAAAACGCCTCTCCAAGCACCCTGAGGAATTCGGCAAGGGGGCCATCGAAGGCGTTGCCGGTCCGGAGGCAGCGAACAATTCCGATACCGCCGGTGCACTGGTGCCACTGCTAACGCTGGGCGTGCCTGGTGGCGGTGCGACAGCGGTGCTGATGGGCGCCTTCATTATGTACGGCATACAGCCCGGCCCGTTGCTGTTTGAGAAGCGCCCTGATCTGGTGTGGGGGCTGGTTGACAGCATGTACATCGGCAACATCATGCTGCTGATCCTGAACCTGCCGCTGATCGGTCTGTTTGTGCGCCTGCTGTATATCCCGAGTGCGATTCTGTATCCCTTGATCGTCGCGATTTCGGTGATTGGCACCTACGCCATTAACGGCAGCATGCTCGACCTTTACATGATCCTGGGCTTCGGGATCGTCGGTTATGTCTTCGACAAGGTTGATATACCGGTCGCGCCGCTGGTGTTGTCCTTGGTGCTGGGTGGCATCATGGAACAATCGTTCCGCCAGGCGATGACGATCTCCGGCGCCGACCCCGCGATCTTCGTCAAGAGCGGGATCTCGATGACGCTGATCGCCTTGTCGGTGATTTCAATTTCATTGCCCTTCATCATGCCCAAAATCAAGGCGATGAAGGCTGATGACAAACCAGACTAGGAAGGTACGGTTCCCATGCATTGCGTAACACTGATTCCCGGCGACGGCATCGGCCCTGAAGTCACCCGGTCAGCGCGTGACATCGTCGCGGCGACCGGTATTGATCTGCGCTGGGAAGTGGTCGAGGCCGGTATGCGTGCCGGTAACGAAGGTGGTCATCCGCTGCCGCCCGCGGTATTTGAATCCATCGCCCGCAACAAGATTGCGGTCAAAGGGCCGACGCAGACGCCGTTTGGCGACGCCTATCCGGTGCAGGTTGGCGAGCAGATTTATCCGAGTGTGGCGATTGCGCTGCGCAAGGAACTCAAGCTCTTCGTCAACGTGCGGCCGGCGCGTAATTATCCGGGCATCAAGTCGCGCTTTGAAAACGTCGACATCATGATCTTTCGCGAAAACAGCGAAGATTTGTATATCGGCCGCGAACGCATGATAGACGCCGACACCGCCGAGGCGGTGAAGATCATCACGCGCGGTGCGAGCGAGCGGGTGACGCGTTTCGCCTTTGATTACATGCAGCGCATCGGGCGCAAAAAACTCACCGCCGTGCACAAAGCGAATGTGTTGAAGCTGACTGACGGGCTGTTTTTGAAATCCGCCGAAAAAGTGGCGAAGGAATATCCGGCCTTCGAATTTGATTCGCGCGTGATCGATGCACTGAGTATGGAACTGGTGATCAAGCCGGAAACCTTCGATAGTCTGGTGCTACCGAATCTCTATGGCGACATCATTTCTGATCTCGCCGCCGGACTGGTCGGCGGACTCGGTGTGGCGCCGGGGGCCAACATCGGCACTGATTGCGCGATGTTTGAAGCGGTCCACGGCAGTGCGCCCGATATCGCAGGACAGGACCTTGCCAATCCAATGGCGATGATCCTGTCGGTCGTCATGATGCTGCGCTATATCGGCGAGGGCGCTGCGGCCGATCGCATCGATGCCGCGTTGGCTGCCGTCTTGCGTGATGGCCGGCAGGTCACCCGCGATCTTGGCGGGGCGACCGGCACCCGCGGCATGACGCGCGCGATCATCGAACAGTTGAACGCTTAAACGCTTAAACGCCTAAACGTTTAAGGGCCGAAACAGCTGAATTTTTGACCCTGGACGGGGCGAAGGAAAAATACATGAAATTGCTACGCTACAGCCGCAAGGGCGAGAAAGCCGCGCAGGCTCGCCTCGGCGTGCTGGTCGGCGACAACGTAGTGGCCGATTTGCGCGCTGGCTATGCGCGTTATTTGAT
>CAIWNB010000301.1 GCA_903913965.1 uncultured beta proteobacterium | reverse complement strand
TTCGTGCAGGGCGACCAATGCGCTGCGTTTCTTGGCCAGCAGCAGCACCCCGGAAGTATCCCGGTCCAGCCTGTGCACCAATTCCAGAAAACGCAGCAGCGGGCGCTGCGCCCGCAGTTGCTCGATCACCCCGAAGCTCACACCGCTGCCACCGTGAACTGCCATACCGGAGGGCTTGTTCAGCGCGATGATGGCGTCGTCTTCAAACAGGATGGCTTCCTCGAGCTTGGGGTCCGGCGGCGGCTCGTACTGCTTGCGTTCGGCCAGTCGCAGCGGCGGCAGGCGCAGTTCGTCACCCGCTTCCAGCCTGTATTCTGGCTTTGCGCGCCCTTTGTTGACCCTTACCTCGCCGCTACGCAGGACACGATAGACGTGGCTTTTCGGCACACCTTTAAGTATCTTAAGCAGGTAGTTATCGATCCGCTGACCAGCGTCTTCCTCCCCAACTTGATGTCGGGAGACGACATTTTTGCCTAAATCCTTCATTTTGCTTATACTAAAAGCCGGTTGACAGTTGATCGGACGGTTCCAAGTATGCCGTCCCGAGCCGGAAATGGCGCGCAATTTTAACGCTGCGACGCCCGGCAAGATGGCCCAGCGCCAAGTTTCTGTTCATCGAAGGCGATCGATAGACCTCCGGATAAACGTGCCGTTGGTCCCAGTTCTCGGTTGCGGCAGCACAATGGTTAACATTGCTCACCAATGAAAGTAGCGATGGTAGTTGAATTGCGCGCTCAAGATACACGATAGTTTTATTGCAGCAGCGGTACCGGCGGTGGCGACAATCGCTCCGCTACATGACGCTGCAGCATGACGAATTCTAACGGCAAATAGCAAAAGCCATTTAAATACGGGTCATCACGTCTCACAAAACGATCTGGTAAAAGAATGATGCTGCGTCTGCGCAATGATGTCGCGCCGGCAGTTTGCCCATCCCGTGTCTGAGCGCGGGAGAAGAAAATAATGAAACGCATGTTGTTTAACGCGACGCAGGCCGAAGAGCTGCGCGTCGCCATAGTAGATGGTCAGAAGCTACTCGACCTCGATATCGAATCAGCCAACAAAGAGCAGCGCAAGAGCAACATTTACAAGGGCGTTATTAATAGCATTGCCCCCAGTCTTGAAGCCTGTTTCGTTGACTACGGTGCAGAACGCAGTGGTTTCCTGCCATTCAAAGAAGTCAACCGCGCCTATTTCAAGGCGGGAGTCGACGTCAACAAGGCGCGTATTCAGGATGCGCTGAAAGAAGGCCAGGAAGTTCTCGTTCAGGTTGACAAGGATGAGCGCGGCAACAAAGGCGCTGCACTCACCACCTTCATCAGCCTCGCCGGTCGCTATATCGTCCTCATGCCGAACAATCCGCGCGGTGGCGGTGTGTCGCGCCGCGTTGAAGGCGAGGATCGTGCCGAATTGCGTGAGGCTGTCGATCAGCTCGAAGTGCCGCAGGGCATGAGCGTGATCGCGCGCACCGCCGGTATCGGTCGGGATGCCGAAGAGCTCAAGTGGGATCTGACCCGTCTCGTCGATCTTTGGAATGCCATCGACGAGGCCGGCTCGAAAGACGTGCTGAAAGTCTACGGCACCCGCCTGCTCTACTCTGAAAACGACTTGGTTTCGCGCGTGATCCGCGACCACTTCCATCAGGATATTGGCGAAATTCTCGTCGATACCGACGAAGTCTACGAACAGGCTCGTATCTATATGAACAACATCATGCCGCAGTATGTCGGCAGGGTGAAGCTCTACAGCGACGATGTGCCACTGTTCTCGCGCTTTCAGATCGAACACCAGATCGAATCGGCTTATTCGCGTCAGGTGACATTGCCCTCGGGCGGCGCGATCGTTATCGATCACACAGAGGCGTTGGTTTCGGTTGACGTCAACTCGGCCCGCGCCACGCGCGGTGCCGACATTGAAGAGACCGCCTTCCGCACCAATCTGGAAGCTGCGGAAGAAACCGCCCGGCAGTTGCGTTTGCGCGACCTCGGTGGCCTGATCGTCATCGACTTTATCGATATGGAAAGCGCGCGCAATCAGCGCGAGGTGGAAAACACTTTGCGCGACTCTCTGCGCCCCGACCGTGCACGGGTACAGATCGGCAAAATATCGCGTTTCGGCCTGATGGAGTTGTCGCGCCAGCGTCTGCGCCCGGCACTCGCTGAAGGCAGCCATATCCCCTGCCCGCGCTGCCATGGCATCGGTCATATCCGTGGCATTGAATCCACCGCCCTTCATATCCTGCGCATCCTGCAGGAAGAGGCGATGAAAGAAAATACGGGCGCCGTCCACGCCCAGGTGCCGGTTGATGTTGCCACCTATCTGCTGAACGAAAAGCGCGCCGAGTTCCATGCCATTGAGTCGCGCCTCAAAGTCAATGTGGTCTTGATCCCCAACATTCATCTTGAAACGCCGAACTACACAGTGACGCGCCTGAAACACGAAGAACTCAACCACGCCGATCTGCCACCGCCCAGTTATCAGATGATGGCTGCGCCCGAGAAAACGGAAAATCTGTTGCCATCGGCGCAAACCGAGGCAGCCGCGCCGCGTCCGACTGCAGTGGTCAAGGCCTCGCTGCCGTCCCAGCCGGCTCCGATTATTGAGCCCAAGCAGAAAGCAACGGTAGAAACTCCGGCGGCCAACGAGGAACCGGGCATTATTAGCAAGATTTTTGGCTGGTTTAAACGCTCGCCCGCCACTGCTGCACCGGCGACAGCTGAAACTTCGACGACGCGAGAGAGCGGACAGCGTAGTGAGCGTGGCGGTCGCTCCGATCGTGGCCCGCGTCGTGGTCGCTCGGATTCGTCGCGCCGCGATGGCCGTCGTGATGAGGGCCGTGACCGTAACCAACCCCGCGCCGAAGGTGATGGCACTGAGCGCAGCCGTTCGGATCGCAATGACCGTTCGCGTAGCACAGAGCCACGCGATGCACGTGAGCCGCGCGAGCCGCGCGAACCGCGTGAAGCCCGCCCGCCACGTGAGGGTGGTCGCAACGGCGCCCGCCGTGACGGCCAGGCGCAACGCGCACCGCGTAACGAGCAGGTTCCGGCGAGCGCCGACGTCTCGACCACTGAGACACAGCAGCCTGAGCAGGATCAGCAGTCACAGCGTAGCAATGGTGCAGCCGAAGCGCGCGAAGGCCGTGAAGGCGGCGGTCGTGGCCGTCGTCGTCGCGGTCGCGGAGGTCGTGACCGTACGGAGCGCACCGGGCAATCTGACAATGCGGACACCAATGCCAACGAGGCATCGGGTGAAGTGGTTGCCACAACGATGCCTCTGATGGAGTCACCGGTGGCGGCCGCTACTGAAAACATTCACGCCGAGGTCCCGGGCGGCGAAATGCGGTCGGTAGAACCCGTTGCGCACGTTACGGCAGCAGCGCCAGTCGAGGCTGAGGTCAGGGGTGAAGCGGCGCCGGTTGTAGTGGCAGCTCAGATCCAAGCTGAAGTTCAGGCTCAGGTTCAACCTCAACCTCAAGCTGAAGCGGTCGTGTTGGCCGCGCCGGTGATTACGGAGACGCCGGTCGTGGCGACGCCGTATACGTCGGTTGCAAGCGAAGAACGCGTGGTTGAGTTCACCCCGCCGCCGCAGGTTGCGGCTTCGGTAGCGCCGGTGGCACCACAGCCCCTGGTATTGCCTGACGGGCTCGATCAGGTCGAGACTGATGTTGAGAAATTGCGTAGCGCGGCGAGCAAGGTGGCACCGCCGGCCGCACCCCGTCCTCCCCGTGTGCGGCCTGTTTTGCCAGTCATCAGCGATGAACCTCTGGTGCAGGTCGAAACAGGTCGTTAGACCGGTGTGAAACAAATACAAAGGGCCGCTTAGTGCGGCCCTTTGTATTGATGCTAACAGCGTGCCCAACAGGTATTCGACCGAATCACGCTCTGCGTCTGCAGCCCTCAGAGCAGTGGCAGATCGATGGTCTTGACCAACTTTGTCCACTTCGCGATATCCGCTTTGATCAGGGCGGAAAATTCTTCAGGGCTGCTTGCGACGACCTCGAGGCCCTCTGCGGTAAGGCGCTCTTTGACGCCCGGCGAACGCAGGAGCGTCGTGGTTTCCCGATGCAGCCAAGCGATGATTTCCTGAGGGGTACCCGTGGGCACCAGCAAACCATACCATTGGCCGGAGGCATACCCTGGCACACCGGATTCCGCGATCGTCGGTATCGACGGAGCCGCCAGTGACCGGCTAGCTCCCGAAACGCCGATCGCGCGTAACTTACCTGCATTGACCTGTGGCATCACGCTGGAAACCGTGTCGAGCATCAACAATACCTGCCCCGCGATCACATCTATCACCGCAGGTGCCCCAGACTTATAGGCGACATGGGTCATCTGTATCTGCGCCATGCTGAGAAACAGTGCGGTGGCCAGGTGTCCGTTGGTGCCGGTGCCTCCGGAAGCGTACATTAGTGCATCGCCTTTCGCACTGCGCGCCTTGGCCAGTGCAATCAATTCACGTATGGACTTCACCGGCAAGGATGGATGCACAACCAACATATTGGGCGCAGCGGCCCCCAGGGTGATGGGCATCAGATCGGCGATGGTGTCATAGGGCAGCTTTGCATACATCGCGGGACTGATCGCGAGCGCAGACGTATTGACCAGGACGGTATAGCCGTCGGGCCTGGCGCGTGCCACGGCCGTACTGCCGATCGTCGTGCCAGCCCCCGGACGATTGTCGACGATCACTTGTTGCCCCGCGCGCGGCGTCAACTCTTTGGCAACCAGCCGTCCGAAATTATCAAGTCCACCGCCGGCGGCGGTGGTCACCACGAAACGGATCGATTGATTCGGGTAAGCTGCTTGCGCCAGCGCTTGGCCCGAGAGGCCGGCCAGCAAGGCACACACTCCAATCAGCATATTTGTATTCTTCATTTCATCCTCCAACCGCAGAAATGTTTGCAGCCTGGCGTATGCCACTACCGTTCAATTCGACGGCATAATTTTTTTAATAATTTGTCGCGCTACGGATTATGCGATTTTTTTATCGCGTAGGTAAGCATGAATAGGCCAGCGTCCAACACCCTAAGCACGCAGGGGCGGAGGTCGGCAGGTGAAAAGCAGATCGCAACCGGAACAGGCTAACGCGCCGCATGTGCGCCAGAAGGAGGAATACGTTGCGACTTGCTGCAGCGTATGCGGGATTGTTAGGCCTGGCTCTTTAGCGGTTCTGCAGTCGCCAGACGCTGCGCCACCATGTAACTCGCCAGGACAACGGCAATGATGAGGAAGCCACCTTCAAGCTCGCGACCCGCCGAGAACTCAGCGAATGGAGGCATGGTTTCCCGCGCTATCACATAGCACCCCACCAGCAAGCTAGTACAGCCAATTGCCAGGCCCATGGCGCGGGACCCAATGCGAGCGCGGTGGTCGGCGCGCTGCAGGAGTTTGGCAATCCAAAGTCCATTGATACCGTCTGAGGTCATCATTCCGAGCATGAAGACCACACCGAGTGCGCTGCAAAAGTAGACGCCTGCCACGGACTTGGCGGCAAATGCGAATAAAGCCACCTGACTCACGGTGTCAAACGACAGCGCGAATAACGCACCGGTCGCAGCAATCAATACAGGATGGCCGGCCACGCCCGCTCGACCTATCCAATCAGACATCGGCCCCGACGGCCGGATCACGGCAGTTGGCGCTGCCCTAAATACACAAAAAATGTTAAACGCTCCCAGCATCAGTAAGAACAAAACCGATATCCAGGTGCCCGTCATTTCTAGCCAACGCGGTGTCTGCCATTCGCCCGCGGCGAGCGCGACAAGCACACAAACGCCGATCACCATCAAGCCGTGTCCGCCGGAAAATAAAACCCCGGCCCAGCGCGCCAGCCGCGGCCGCCTCGCTTGATTGGCGCGCGTCAAGCCATCGATAGTGGCGAGATGATCAGGGTCGAGCCCGTGGCGCATGCCGAACAGATACACCACAATGAGCAAACCCAGCCAGTCGGCCGGCAAGGCGGTCATGCGGTCACGAGGCCCTGATGTTCAATGAAGGCAATGATTTCATCGAGACCTTTGCCGGTTTTCAAATTACTGAACACAAAGGGCCGTTCACCGCGCATTTTTTTTGCGTCGCGGTCCATCACCTCCAGCGACGCACCGACCATGGGGGCCAGATCGATTTTGTTGATTACCAGCAGATCCGATTTGGTGATGCCGGGGCCGCCTTTGCGCGGAATTTTTTCACCGGCGGCCACGTCAATGACGTAGATCGTCAAGTCCGACAACTCGGGGCTGAAAGTCGCGGCGAGATTGTCACCACCGCTTTCCACAAAGACGATATCAAGATCGGTAAACAAGGTGGTCAATCGGGAGATCGCTTCCAGATTGATGGAGGCGTCTTCGCGGATGGCGGTATGCGGGCAGCCACCGGTTTCAACGCCGATGATACGGTCGGGTGTCAGTGCGTTGTGCGTAACCAGAAACCGCGCATCTTCTTCTGTATAAATGTCATTGGTGACAACGGCCAGCTGATAGCGGTCACGCAGTGCGCAACACAAGGCGAGGGTCAAGGCGGTTTTGCCCGATCCGACGGGCCCGCCGATGCCGACGCGCAGCGGGTTGTTGGTGGAAGACTGTGGCGAACTCATATCGAAATACCTTTCACGATCGGAACAAACGGCTGTATTGGGTTTCATGCCGGCAGCTGGCAATCGCCAGTCCCGGTGCAAAGTTGCTCAGGTCATCATCGGCAAGCGTGGTTGCGGTTGCGGCAATATCCGGCAGACGGGCGGCAAGACGGGCCAGCATGTTCTGCCCGGCGGTTTGACCAACAGGAGCGGCCTTCAGCGCCGCCATGACCTGGTTCTCGAGCCATCCCCACAGATAAGCCAGCACCGCCGCCTGGGCCTCGATCTGCATGTGATGGGCGGCGTATGCATAGGCGGCCGGAAACGTCAGCATCCCCGCTTCATCCAGTAGCGACAGCGCCTGCGCGTCGCAAAACGAGAGGTCTGAGAGCAGCGTTTTTAAAGCACGGCCCATCTGCAAGGTTTCAGTACGCAACTCGGCGGTTTCGCGTCCAGCCCGGAAAGTGGCGTTCCAATCAAGGAAGGCAACGCGGTTATCGTCACGCAGCGCAGTCGATAAACGCCACAACACTGGCGCCTCATAAACCGCCAGACTGAAATCCAGAACGTCACCAATCCAGCGCTCGGCGCTGGCGGCCTCGGTGACGATACCGTCATCGATCGCAGACTCCAGCCCTCCAGAATAACTGTACGCGCCAACCGGCAAAGCCGGGCTCGCCAATTGCAGCAGGCGCGCCAGTCCCAATGCGTCAAGTGCAATCATGCGTGTGCAATCACGGCTTTTTGAAATGACGAAAATCGTGAATGATGCCGCTATGTTTCGCATCCATCGAGTGATGATGGTGTCCGCCGGCATAGGCGCCGGCCTCAGGTTCAAACGGCGCGGTAAGCGTGCTGACCTCAACGCCCAACCCCACCAGCATTTGTCCGAGCACTTTGTCGGACTGAAACCGCAGCCAGCCGTCGCCGATTTGCACCGGCACATGCCGATTACCGAGATGATAGGCCGCACGCGCCAGTGCGGTTGGATTGGCGCACGCGGCATTCATCAGTTCTTCGTCGGCAGAGAGCACCTTGACCACGCGCCCGTCTGCCGCCAATAAACAATCACCGCCGCGCAGGATGGAGCCGTGCTCCAGAAACAAACCGACCTCCTCGCCAGATACCAGGCGTGTGCGCAGCCGGCTTTTCTGGCGCAACTCAAACGGTAATTTCAACTCCGCATCCGGGCTGGACGTGGCCTCTGCGCGTGATTCAATCAGTAGCATGGTCTTCCCTAAAACAGAAAATAGCGTTGTGTCATTGGCAAGGATGCGGCCGGTTCGCATTCGAGTAACTGGCCGTCGGCAATCACCTGATAGGTTTCGGCGTCGACATTGATATTCGGCACATAGTGGTTAAGCTTCATGTCCTTCTTGCCGATGGTGCGCGTATTTTTTACCGCCACCAGGGTCTTCTGCAAATCCAGCCTGCGCACGGCGGGGTTTTTCAACGCGGCCTTGGAGACGAAGGTGACTGAACGCTTGAGCGCTTTGCCGTAGGCGCCGAACATCGGTCTGTAATGCACCGGCTGTGGCGTCGGTATTGAGGCGTTCGGGTCGCCCATGGCCGCCGCGGCGATCATGCCGCCCTTCAGTATCAACGACGGTTTCACGCCAAAAAAGGCCGGTTTCCAGATCACCAAATCGGCTAGTTTGCCCTTCTCGATGGAGCCGACCTCATGTGAGATACCGTGGGCGATGGCGGGGTTGATTGCATACTTGGCGATATAGCGTTTCACCCGTGCGTTGTCATGCCACGACGGATCGCCTGTAAGCGCGCCACGCTGGATTTTCATCTTGTGCGCGGTTTGCCAGGTACGAATGATGACCTCGCCGACGCGTCCCATGGCTTGCGAGTCGCTCGAAAACATCGATATCGCGCCAAGGTCATGCAGAATATCCTCCGCGGCAATCGTTTCGCGCCGGATGCGTGATTCGGCGAACGCCACGTCTTCGGCGATTTTTGAATCCAGATGGTGGCATACCATCAACATGTCGAGATGTTCGTCGAGCGTGTTGATGGTGTAGGGCCGTGTCGGATTCGTCGACGAAGGTAATACATTCGCCTCGCCGCATACCTTCAGAATATCCGGCGCGTGTCCACCGCCCGCCCCTTCGGTATGGAAGGTGTGGATGGTGCGGCCCTTGAAGGCTTTGATAGTCGTCTCAACAAAGCCAGATTCATTCAGGGTGTCGGTGTGGATCGCCACCTGTACATCCATCTCGTCGGCAACACTCAAAGAGGCATCAATCGCAGCGGGCGTCGTACCCCAATCCTCGTGCAGCTTGAGGCCGATCGCGCCGTGGCGGACTTGCTCACGCAGCGGTTCGTGCAGGCTCGCGTTGCCTTTGCCGAGAAAGCCCAGGTTCATCGGAAACGCGTCGGCTGCTTCAAGCATGCGCAACATATGCCAGGGGCCCGGCGTGCAGGTCGTAGCAAAGGTGCCGGTCGCCGGGCCAGTGCCACCGCCGATCATGGTGGTGACGCCCGACATCAAGGCCTCTTCAATCTGTTGCGGACAGATGAAATGAATGTGGCTGTCGATGCCGCCGGGGGTGACGATCATGCCCTCGCCGGCAATGATCTCGGTGGCCGCCCCAATGACGATATTGACGCCGGGTTGAATGTCGGGATTCCCGGCCTTGCCGATGCCGGCGATGCGGCCATCCTTGATTGCGATGTCAGCCTTGACGATGCCCCAATAATCAACAATCAGTGCGTTCGTAATAACGGTATCCGCGCAGTCTTTGGCATTGCGCTGGCTTTGCCCCATGCCATCGCGGATCACTTTGCCACCGCCGAACTTCACTTCCTCGCCGTAGATGGTGTGATCCATCTCGACTTCGATGAAGAGCTCGGTGTCCGCCAACCGCACCCGGTCTCCGGTGGTTGGTCCGAACATTTCTGCATAAGCCTGCCGGCCAATTTTCAGACTCATTTTTTCCCCTTCGCCGGTGTCGCCACCTTTTTGGGCCTGGCCTTGACGCGATCAAGCTTACCCATGATCGCCCCCACAAAACCGTACACCACCCGGTCACCGGCGAGCTCCACCAGTTCAACCGTCCGTTCCTGGCCCGGCTCGAAGCGCACTGCAGTACCTGCAGTAATGTTGAGACGAAACCCGCGGGTGGCGGCGCGATCAAATGCCAGCGCCTCATTGGTTTCAAAAAAATGATAATGCGAGCCAACCTGAATCGGCCGGTCGCCCTGATTGGCGACCTTCAACGTCATCGTGCGGCGTCCGACATTTAGCTCGATGTCGCCTTCAGCGGTGATGATTTCTCCCGGATTCATACCCTGCGCTCCTGCAAAAAGACTAAATGATCGGTTGATGTACGGTGACCAGCTTGGTGCCATCCGGAAACGTCGCCTCGACCTGTATGTCAGGGATCATCTCGGCGATGCCATCCATTACATCTGTGCGCGTTAATAAAGTGGTGCCGTAGCTCATCAGTTCAGCGACGGTTTTTCCGTCGCGCGCGCCTTCCATGATGGCGGCTGAAATAAAAGCCACCGCCTCGGGATAATTCAGTTTGAGTCCACGTGCGCGACGGCGTTCGGCTAGCAAGCCAGCAGTAAAAATTAACAGCTTGTCTTTTTCGCGGGGTGTCAGTTCCATAGCGGTTCCCTGTTCAGGTCGTCCAGATTCTCGGCGTGACGGCGGCACGACCGGCCAGCAACGGCCGCAAAATCCGCCACAACGCCACAAAATAATTACGCGCCTCTTCACTCGAGGCACCAAGATAACGCGCAACCAATAATGATTCCATGGTGCTCACGCCTGCGCGCGCGTTGCCGCCGACAGCAATTTCGCGGCAACGTGCCACCACCTCGGCGGATATCGGTATACCCGCCGCCAACAAGGTCGCCGTCACCGGCGCAGCGGCCAGTCCGGCGGGCGAATGCATTAGAGGGGAGCCGCCAATCACATTGGCGCGTTCGTCCCACAGTGCCTTGCCATCAAGGCGGATTTCGGTGCGTTGACGCAGGCGTCCCGTTTTAAATTGTTCGCCAGAGGCGGTGCGCCCCAGACAGATGATTTCCCAACCGGTATAGCGTGCTCCCGCCTCCAGCAGTACGCGATTGGTTAACTGCGCATGCGCCTGATCGAAAATAATGGTTTCAGGCGGCAACCATTCAAACACGCCACCGCGACCCACCCGGATATCGATGGTTTGCACTGCAGGCTCACCCAATGATCGATACCAGCGTGTGGCGCCGGGCATGGTAATGAGGGCATGGGCGTCGGCGTTGACAACTGCTGTGATGGCCAGGCGATCGCCACCCACAATCCCGCTGGGCGGATGCAGAATCAGCGAGTGGCAGACCGATGGCCCTTCGGGATAGAGCGCCTTCTGCACCATCAAGGGGCCGTCATGCTCGCGTTTAACCAGGCGAGTGTGCCCATCCACTGCAGCATATTCGAGATGCAGGCGCGCCCGCCACCCTTGACCCGGATGATTTTCCAAAGGCGCCATTCCGTGAACGGAATCGGTGGGAGGTTTTGTTTCGCAGGCGTTCAACATATCGCTCTGAATTATGCACGGATCGGTGCGTGTACGGACACTCGCAAATACGTTTTTTGGAGAGGCCATCACACGATGAAATACGCCGCGACTCAAGGGGCAGCACATTCTTCCGCCGATGTCGTAACCCGCACGCCGACGATCACCGTTGCGTTGTAGAACACCCAACGAAAAACGCTGTCGCGCTACCCTTGCAGGGTAAGCGCGACAGCGAAAAGGAGAATTTTGATGAATACCGGCAACCACGGAATACACGTGATTGATTAGCAATCCAGGGCTGCCGGCACCCACACAGGTCAAGCTGAGAGCTTAGTACTGCAACTGCACGCCCAGCACGAACTGATCGCGCTTTTGTGATGCCGCAGGACGGCTGGTGTCTTCCAGTTGCGTGTACACCGCGCTGACCTTGGCGTTAAAGCCCTTAATAATGTAGTTGACACCATAATCGGTACCAGTATTGCTGGTATTCGGACTAGCCGACATCGCCGTACGATCAAACTTTTGGTAGCGTACGAACGGCTGGAACTGCCCCCAACCCACCTTTTGCGGAAAGAGTACGGCAGCAGTTACAAGCTTCGACTTTCCGGCATCCAGACCGCCTGCGTTCGTACCGACACCTGCGTCCAGTTTCTCCAGGCTGTAAACATAGTAACCACCTTCGAGGGTCGGCACCATGCCGCTACTAAGCTTTTTCTCCAAGAGGAAATCGACGTTGGAAATCTTCAGCTCGCCAGGCGATGCTGCGGTTCCCGTCCCGTTGGCCTGCTGCTGAATGGAGCCGCCGATCGACAGAACATCCTTGCCGCCCAGGTAGGTGGCGTTCCTGTAATAGCCTTTCTCAGCGTCCCAGAAGCTGTATTGCAAGCGAGCCGCAGTCATCAGCTTATTACTGTTGTTGGAATTGGTGGTGCCGCGGTTGTGACCGTTGAACAAGCCGACCGAGTAAGCGAGCTTGCTATCCATCAAGCTGCCCCAGATCATGCCACCATCATCTCGACCTGCCGCAACGGAAGGCCCATTGGATGCGATACCCGGATACGCCCAAGCACTGGTGTAATAGGGACCGTAGAGATTCGCACGGTCGCTAGGCGGCAGCATACGGCCCATCCAGACATTGAAGCCCTCGGACACTTCGAATTGCGCAATCCCGTCGATCATCTGCGTGGTTGCCGTTGCCGAAGCACCACCCTGGCGGTCGAAGTTCATCGTCGCCTTGATGTAGCTACCGAATGCTCCGCTCATGTATACGCGGGTGCTTTCCGCCGAAAAGTCATTGGAAGTAGAGCTTCCATTGGCTGCGCCCTTCTCAAGCGAGGTAAAGCTGGTGCGCAGCCCTAGCCCGAGGTTCAAGGTCGCATCGTCGCTGAGCTTAAATTCGGCACCGGCCAACGCGGTTTGTGCCGAAGCCGCAATGATGGCAGCCGAAACAAAAGCGCCGATGCCGATTCGACGCCGAAACCCAGATTGCGGGCGTGCACTATTTGAGCCGACATTTCCAACAGTTGATCGCATCTCTATTCCTTCGCAAGTAAAAATGTTTTTTCGATATGCACATATGTTCTATTACGGTGCACGTTGGCCAAAAGCATTTTGT
Organism: uncultured beta proteobacterium; assembly: GCA_903913965.1. Taxonomy (GTDB): domain Bacteria; phylum Pseudomonadota; class Gammaproteobacteria; order Burkholderiales; family SG8-41; genus PALSA-1004. Next base: position 13,806 of record CAIWNB010000301.1, on the reverse strand, counting down.
GTGCCATTCCGTAATAATTTTTTCATCCCTACAATGTGCCCATACATTTTGGATTGCGAAGCGTGGTGATCGCTGCCCTCGCATACACCGTGATTTTTTGTGATGAAAACTATTCGCTGGAAGTCGCGCTCTGGTGCCAGGCGAACCCGGCGATACGTCGCACCACGAGCGCGGGCACGACGGTGTTGTTGCACTGCAAATGTGCAAAAAATCGATGTCCCGCACACTTTTGAAACAAACCAAATTTTTCCCAAAAGAAAATCCCATCGCTATCTGCCCCTTATTTTGTGCGTTAAGCACCTAATCAAGAACCGTATTTTTTATTTTTTTGGCTTGGGCAGGCTACATGGCATGGAACCTGCGATACCGACTGCGCCAGCAACATCAACTGGTGTGTGCATCGTCTTGATCGTGTGAATTTCAACTTCTCTTTGGGAGTGCTCCTATATGACGCAACGTAGAACTTTCATCAAACGCCTGGCGACGGTCGCCAGTGGTGTTGCCCTTTCGGCAACGCTAGGCCTTTCCAGCGTTTCGGCATTAGCCGCCGATACGATCAAGGTCGGCGTGCTGCATTCGTTGTCCGGAACGATGGCGATCAGTGAAACCGTACTCAAGGACGTTACGCTGATGGCGATCGATGAGATCAATGCCAAGGGCGGTGTTCTCGGCAAAAAGCTGGAGGCGGTCGTGGTTGACCCGGCCTCGAACTGGCCGTTGTTTGCGGAAAAAGCCCGTCAGCTGATCACGCAGGACAAGGTTTCTGTGGTGTTTGGTTGCTGGACCTCGGTGTCGCGTAAATCGGTGCTGCCGGTTTTTGAAGAGCTCAACAATCTGCTCTTCTACCCGGTGCAATACGAAGGTGAAGAGCTCTCGAAGAACGTCTTCTACACCGGTGCCGCGCCGAATCAGCAGGCAATCCCGGCCGTCGAATACCTGATGAGCAAAGAAGGTGGTGCTGCCAAGCGCTGGGTGTTGCTCGGCACGGACTATGTTTATCCGCGCACAACCAACAAGATCCTGCGTGCCTTCTTGAAATCCAAAGGCGTTGCCGACAAGGATATCGACGAGAAGTACACCCCGTTTGGTCATAGCGACTATCAAACCATCGTTGCCGACATCAAGAAGTTCGCGGCCGGTGGCAAGACCGCCGTGGTGTCGACCATCAACGGTGACTCCAACGTGCCCTTCTACAAAGAACTGGGTAATCAGGGTCTGAAGGCGACCGATGTTCCGGTGGTGGCGTTCTCGGTGGGTGAAGAAGAACTGCGTGGCGTGGATACCAAACCGCTGGTCGGTCACCTCGCTGCATGGAACTACTTCATGTCGCAGAAGAACCCGGCGAATGATGCCTGGAAGAAACAATGGGCTGATTACGCCAAGAAGATGAAGCTGCCGAACGCCGACAAACCGCTCACCAATGATCCGATGGAAGCGGCCTGGATCGGTATTCACATGTGGAAGCAGGCGGTTGAAAAAGCCAAGTCAACGGACACCGATAAGGTGATCGCTGCGATGGCCGGCCAAACCTACACGGCACCCTCGGGCATTACGTCGAAGATGGATGAGAAGAACCATCATCTGCACAAGGCGGTGTTTATCGGTGAAGTGAAAGCAGACGGCCAATTCAACGTGGTCTGGAAAACCCCTGGCCCGGTGAAAGCCATGCCATGGAGCCCGTTTATTGCGGGTAACGACAAGAAGAAAGACGAACCCGAAGTCGCCGCCAAGAAATAACGGCGTGGGTAGGCGGCGGCGCGTAAGCGCCGTCGCCGTTTTTGGGGTTTGTAAACTGTAAATATGATGCACTTATTGAAAGCCGCGCTGGTTTTTTTGTTGTCTGCCGCGCTGTGTCCGGCGTTCGCGCTAGACAGGGCCACGGTGGAGAAGCTGGCTTTTGGCGACAGCGATACGCAGGTTGCCGCCATTGCCGCGCTGGTCGCCAAAGGAGACGCGCAGGCGCTTGATCTGTTGCAGGCGCTCGCCGAAGGTGAATTGCAGACCTCGGCAAAACGTATCTACGTTATTCGACGCGGTAGCGCGGTAGACGCGTTGACCGGCGACAAAACCGAGATGCCCGCCGAACATGACGACATTAGTGTCAATAACCGGCTGCGCCGCGAAATCGCCTCCGCCATCGCCGCGCTCAAACTAATTTCCCCTGATCGTGTGGTCCGTCTCGCCGCCGCCAAGGCTCTGGTAGAGAGCTCCGAACCGGCGATGCTGCCTTTGGTGTCCAAAGCGGTGAGCAGTGAAACCGATCCGACCATTAGGCCGCTATTGGAGTTGATCCAGGCCACCCTCCAACTCAAGAGCGAGGACAAGCAATTGCGTCTGACCGCCCTCGGCAAACTGGAGAATTCTAACCATTCGAGTACCAAGACGTTGCTGTTGTCGCTGCTCGCAAGCAAAGATGGAGGCTACGCCGAACCCGACGAGGATATCCGCATTGCCGCGCAAAAAAGCCTGCGTGCGGTTGAGGGACGCTTGATTTGGGGCGAGCGGGCCGGCCAGTTTTTCTCGGGCATTAGTCTGGGTTCAATTCTGTTGCTGGCTGCCCTTGGTCTCGCCATCACCTACGGCCTGATGGGCGTCATCAATATGGCGCACGGCGAGCTCATCATGATCGGTGCTTACGCCACCTTCGTCGTGCAAAACCTCTTTCGCGCCCATCTGCCGGCAGCCTTTGACTGGTACCTGGCCGCTGCAGTGCCCGCCTCTTTCCTTGCTTCCGCCCTGGTCGGCATCGCATTGGAGCGCAGCGTCATTCGTTTCCTCTACGGCCGTCCGCTCGAAACGCTACTGGCGACCTGGGGCATCAGCCTTTTCCTGATTCAGGGTGTGCGTACCTTGTTCGGTGCACAAAACGTGCAGGTGGAAAATCCCGCGTTCATGTCGGGGGGAATTGAAATGCTCAGCGGTGTTGTGCTGCCGTGGAGCCGGGTCGTCATTATTCTCTTCGCTGCCGCGGTGGTGATCTTGGTCTGGCTGCTGCTGACGCGTAGCCGACTCGGTTTGTTCGTGCGTGGGGTGACCCAAAACCGCGCGATGGCCAGCTGCGTCGGCGTGCCAACACCAAAGGTCGATATGCTTGCCTTCGGTCTGGGTTCAGGCATCGCCGGACTCGCCGGTTGTGCGCTCTCGCAAATCGGCAACGTCGGTCCTGATTTGGGGCAATCGTATATCGTCGACTCGTTTATGGTGGTGGTATTGGGTGGTGTCGGCCAGCTCGCCGGCACCGTCTACGCAGCACTCGGCCTCGGCTTTGCCAGCAAGCTGCTCGAGGGCTGGCAAGGTGCGGTATTGGCCAAGATCGGTGTGCTTGTCTTCATCATTATCTTTATCCAGAAGCGTCCGCAGGGCCTGTTCGCGCTCAAGGGCCGGGCGGTGGAAAACTGATGAATCATTTATCCCCCCCCCTTTTCGGCCGACTCTACGGGCCGCGCGGCTGGACTGCGATCGGCGTCTTCGCGCTGGTGCTGTTTGGTCTCTTTCCGCTGCTCAATCTCGTGGTGCCACCAGACAGCCCCTTTCACCTCTCTGCCTACTGGATCACGCTGATCGGCAAAATCATGTGCTACGCAATGGTGGCGCTGGCGATGGATTTGATCTGGGGCTATACCGGCATTCTTTCGCTGGGCCACGGTTTGTTCTTCGCACTGGGCGGCTATTCCTTCGGCATGTATCTCATGCGCCAGATCGGTGCGGATGGCCAATACCGGGCGAACATGCCGGACTTCATGGTCTTCCTCGACTGGAAGGAATTTCCCTGGCAGTGGTGGAGCAGTGATTCTTTCTGGTGGTGTGCGATGTTGGTCGTTGTGGTGCCCGGCCTGGTCGCATTTATATTCGGTTTCTTTGCCTTCCGTTCGCGCGTCAAAGGCGTGTATTTTTCAATCATCACGCAAGCCCTGACCTATGCGGCCATGTTGCTGTTCTTTCGCAACAACACAGGTTTTGGCGGCAACAATGGTTTCACCGATTTCAAGCGCATACTGGATTTCCCGATTACCACCCCACAGACGCGCATGGCGTTGTTCCTTATCACTGGCACCGTGTTGATCGCCATGCTGCTGTTGGCGCGAACCATTGTGACTTCCAAGCTGGGACGGGTGTTGACGGCCATACGTGATGCTGAAAGCCGCGTCATGTTCTCGGGTTACAACCCCCTCTGGTATAAACTTTTCATCTGGACCCTGTCGGCGGTATTGTGTGGAATTGCCGGCGCGCTCTATGTGCCGCAAGTCGGCATCATTAACCCGAGCGAGATGTCGCCCGCCAACTCGATTGAAATTGCAATCTGGGTGGCGGTCGGTGGACGCGGCACACTGATCGGCCCCATCCTTGGCGCGGGCATCGTCAACGGGGCGAAAAGCTGGTTCACCATGGCTTTCCCCGAATACTGGCTATTTTTCCTCGGACTGCTGTTCATCGGCGTCACCCTGTTTCTGCCCGAAGGCGTGGTCGGCCTCATGAGCCGCTTGCGGGCCCGTCTGCGAGGCAAGGGCGCGATGGAGCAAAAATCATGACGGCACGGGCGGTCAAAGAAACGTCGTTGAAAATTCAACGCGCCGGCAGCGATCAGATCCTCGCTGCTCACGGCCGTATCACGCAAGACGGCGTTGACGTCACGCACGGCGCGATACTCTACCTCGAAGACATTACGGTGAGCTTCGATGGCTTTCGCGCGCTCAACAAACTCAGTCTCTCCATCGATGTAGGCGAGCTGCGCTGCATTATCGGCCCCAACGGCGCTGGCAAAACCACCATGATGGATGTCATCACCGGCAAGACCCGCCCTGATCTGGGCACTGCATTTTTCGGCCAGTCCATAGACCTCACAAAGTTGTCGGAGGCCGAGATCGCGCATGCCGGCATTGGCCGCAAATTCCAGAAGCCGACGGTGTTCGAACAGCACACCGTGTTTGAAAATCTCGAACTGGCGATGAAGACCGACAAGCGCGTCTGGGCCAGCTTGCGCGCCCGCCTCGATTCGGCACAACTGGACCGCATCGCTGCAACCCTCGAGCTGATTCATCTCTCCACGCAGTCAGAACGCCTGGCGGGCCTGCTTTCACATGGCCAGAAACAGTGGCTCGAAATCGGCATGTTGTTGATGCAGGAGCCGCAATTGCTGCTGCTTGACGAGCCGGTTGCCGGCATGACCGATGACGAAACCGAGCGCACGGCAGAACTGTGCAACAAACTCGCCGGCAAACACTCGCTGGTGGTGGTGGAGCACGACATGGATTTCGTCAATCGCATCGCGCGCAAAGTCACGGTATTGCATGAAGGCAGCGTGCTGGCCGAAGGCAATATGGAAACCGTGCAGAACGACCAGCGTGTCGTCGAAGTGTATCTGGGGCGCTGATATGTTGAAAATTACCGGACTCAACCAGTATTACGGCGGCAGCCATATCCTGCGCGACCTTGAATTCGAGATCCCGATGGGGGCCTGCACCACTCTGTTGGGGCGTAACGGTGTCGGCAAAACCACGCTCCTTAAATGTCTCGTTGGCCTGGTGCCGACACGTAGTGGTGCGGTCAGTTTCAACGGCACCGATATCACCACTCTGCCCCCCTATGCACGCGCACGTCTCGGCATTGGCTATGTGCCACAAGGGCGGGAGATTTTTCCGCGGCTGACGGTAGAAGAGAATTTGTTAATGGGGCTTGCCACCCGTTCCAGCAGTGCCAAACTGCCCGCTCGCATCTTCGAGTTATTTCCGGTGCTTAAAGAAATGCTGCATCGTCGCGGCGGTGATCTCTCGGGTGGCCAGCAGCAGCAACTGGCGATCGGACGTGCACTGGCCTCCGGGCCGAAAATCCTCATTCTTGACGAACCCACCGAAGGCATCCAGCCGTCGATCATTAAACATATCGGCAGCGTCATCTCGCAGCTGGCGAAAAGCGGCGAGATGGGCATCTTGTTGGTTGAACAGTATTACGATTTCGCCAAGGAACTCGCTGACCATTACATCGTGATGTCGCGTGGCGAAATCATCAAGCGCGGCGAAGGTGTCAATATGGACGCGGAAAACGTCCGTGCTTGTCTCGCGCTGTAGCAGTAGTGTCAGCGCTATTTACCAACCCGCAGTTGCCTCATGCCGCAACAGCAATGAACCCAGTGGATCCGACGTGATGAAAACCATATTGCTTGCAGTGATCGTGCTGGTCTTGCACGGGTGTGCGACCACCAGCACGAAAATAGAGCCACAGAAACTCCAGGAGCTTCGTAAGGGGCAAACCACTGCGGCTACGGTCTATCAACAGTTCGGCCGGCCTGATTTTCTCTCGCGCAACATGGACGGTACCCAGACCGCCTTCTATATTCATACGCAAAAGCCCGCTGACGCCACGCCCGTGATCGGCGCGCTATCGGCGAGCAGTGAAACGGTGACGTTTTATTTTGATGCGGCAGGATTGCTGAGCGATTTCAAATATTCACCCGCTGGTGCGACGAGTCCGACGGCGGTGACACCCACCGCAAAACCGAGCGCTGCGGCAGGAGCGGCTACTGTGGGTGCTGCAGGCGCCAATGTAAACGCGCCTGCTCCAGCGGCTGCGGCAGATGCAGCGGCGAACGGTAAACCGTCAGCCCCTTACCTCTGGGACATCCTGCGGTCTTCCACTGCCAAGGATCCGCGTAATCCCTGATTGGCCGACGATAGAGGGGTTATGCCTGGCGCGCCCCGCTTTGCACGATTTCCAGATCGATAAACAAGCGCTGCTTGAGCTTCTTCAGATCGTCGCGCATCCGTGCCGCACGTTCAAAGTCGAGATTGCGCGCAGCTTCCAGCATTTCTCGTTCAACCCGCTTGATTTCTCGTGTGAGTTCCTTGCTGCCCATGGCCTCGTAGGAGGCCTCCGTTTGCGCGGCCTTGAGTTGGGCGTGGGCTTCATCGGCGTCATACACACCGTCGATCATGTCGCGTATCGTCTTGACGATGCCCTGCGGCGTGATGCCATGTTCCAGATTGTGGGCCAGCTGCTTGTTCCGACGACGGTCAGTCTCCCCCATCGCACGTTTCATCGAGTCGGTGACGCGATCCGCATACAAAATGGCACGGCCGTTGAGGTGGCGCGCTGCGCGACCTATGGTCTGGATCAATGAACGCTCGGAGCGCAGGAAACCCTCTTTGTCGGCATCCAGAATCGCCACCAGTGACACCTCCGGCATGTCGAGGCCTTCGCGCAACAGGTTGATTCCGACCAGCACGTCGAATTCGCCCAGACGCAGATCGCGAATAATCTCAACGCGTTCGACGGTATCAATGTCCGAATGCAGATAGCGCACCTTGACGCCGTGTTCGCCGAGATAATCAGTCAAATCCTCCGCCATGCGCTTGGTCAGCGTGGTGACCAACACACGCTCTTTGACCGCCACCCGCTTGTTGATTTCCGACAGCAGATCATCGACCTGGGTGGTGGCCGGACGCACCTCGATTTGCGGATCCACCAAGCCGGTCGGACGCACCACCTGCTCGACCACCTGGGCCTGATGCGTGCGCTCGTATTCCGAGGGGGTGGCGGAGACAAACACCGCGCGACGCATCATGCCCTCGAACTCATCAAAACGCAGCGGACGGTTATCGAGCGCAGACGGCAGACGAAATCCGTATCCCACCAGATTTTCCTTACGGGCGCGATCCCCCTTATACATGCCGCCGATCTGCGGAATCGTGACGTGACTCTCGTCAATGAACATCAAGGCGTCCTTGGGCAGGTAATCAATCAGCGTCGGTGGCGGATCACCGGCCTTGCGTCCAGAGAGATGGCGCGAGTAATTTTCAATACCTTTGCAGAATCCCATCTCGTTCATCATTTCCAGATCAAAGCGCGTGCGCTGTTCGATACGCTGGCACTCCACCAAGCGGTTCTCCTGCTGGTAGAACTCAATGCGTTCGCGCAACTCTTCTTTGATCGCTTCGATGGCACGCAGTGTGGTCGAACGCGGTGTCACATAGTGGCTCGACGGATATACGGTAAAGCGCGGCACACGCTGCAGAATCTGGCCGGTCAGCGGATCAAACATCGACAATGTTTCGATCTCATCGTCAAACAGGGTGACGCGCAGCGCAGCTTCAGAGCTCTCGGCCGGAAAAATATCGATGACGTCACCGCGCACACGAAACACGCCACGTTTGAACTCGATGTCGTTGCGCTCGTATTGCATGTTGACGAGTCTGGCGATGGCGTCGCGCTGGGAGATTTTTTCTTTCTCGGTCAGATGCAAAATCATCTGATGATAATCGGAGGGGTCGCCGATACCGTAAATCGCCGACACCGTCGCGACGATGATGGAGTCGCGACGCTCGAGTAGCGCCTTGGTTGCCGACAGCCGCATCTGCTCGATATGTTCGTTGATACTCGAATCTTTTTCGATAAATAAATCGCGCGAGGGTACATAGGCCTCGGGCTGGTAATAGTCGTAATAGGAAACGAAGTATTCAACCGAGTTTTCGGGGAAAAACTCGCGCATCTCCGAATACAGCTGCGCCGCCAGGGTTTTGTTGGGCGCCAGGACAATGGCCGGCGCGCCGATACGCGCAATCACATTGGCCACGGTATAGGTTTTACCCGACCCGGTCACCCCAAGCAGCGTCTGAAACGACAGGCCGTCGCGGATGCCTTCCGTCAGGCGCTCGATCGCCTGCGGCTGATCGCCAGCCGGTTCGTAGGTCTGATGCAGGCGGAACGGGCTGCCCTCGAACGTGACCACCTGTGGTGTCTTGGGAGTCGCAACGACGCGGGGAACGGCTGTGGTCATGGCGGCGTTTTGCCTGTTCAAAATAACCATGTATTTTCCCACATCGCCGGGGCAAAACCGGGATTAACATGCGACGCTTTAGTCGCCAGCCTCAAACGGGTAAAATACGGCGCTGAATGCACACAGCACCGCCGAGAACATTTCAATTAATTCAACTGATAATCCGCCAAATTCATGAGTTCTTCCCCGCTAGCCGCTGTTGAGATGGCCCCCCGCGACCCGATTTTGGGCGTGACCGAAGCATTTGTTGCCGACACCAATCCGAATAAAGTCAATCTCGGCGTCGGTGTTTACTACGACGACAACGGCAAGGTGCCGGTACTCGAGTGTGTCCGTTTGGCCGAAAAGAAAATGGCCGAGGCGGTAACGCCGCGCAATTATCTGCCGATCGACGGCATGGCGGCCTACAACAAGGCGGTGCAAAGCCTCGTCTTTGGCGCCGATAGCGAAGTCGTCAAGAGCGGCCGTGCCCTCACCGTGCAGACCCTGGGCGGCACTGGCGCACTGAAAGTCGGTGCTGATTTCCTGCGTCGCCTGGATCCGAAGACCGAACTCTGGATCAGCAACCCAAGCTGGGAAAATCATCGCGCCATCTTTGAATACGCCGGCTTCAAGGTCAACGAGTACGCCTACTATCATGCGCCTACGCGCGGCGTCGATTTCGACGCCATGCTGGCCTCACTGAACACGCTGCCGGCCGGTGCGGTGGCCGTGCTGCATGCCTGCTGCCACAACCCTACCGGGGCTGATTTGACGCCAGCGCAATGGGAAAAAGTCATCGAAGTGGTCAACAAACGCGGCATCATGCCCTTCCTCGATATGGCGTATCAGGGGTTTGCCGATGGCATCGATGCTGATGCGTTTGCGGTGCGGCGTTTTGCCGAGGCTTGCCCGGTCGTGTTTGTCTCAACCTCGTTTTCCAAGTCCCTTTCGCTGTATGGCGAACGCGTGGGCGCGCTGACGGTTGTCACCACCAGCAAAGAAGAAGCCGCGCGCACCCTCTCGCAGGTCAAGCGCGTCGTGCGCACCAATTATTCAAACCCGTCGACGCATGGCGCCCAGGCGGTGACGCTGGTGCTAACGACGCCGGAGCTGCGCGCCCAGTGGGAAACCGAACTGGGGCAAATGCGCGACCGCATCAAGCAGATGCGTGGCGCACTCGTCGAGCAGATACGCATCGCCAGAGCCGACTTTGATTTCAGCTTCGTCGTCCAGCAACGCGGCATGTTTTCTTACTCAGGGCTGACCAAGGACCAGGTGGCCAAATTGCGTACCGATTGCTCGATTTATGCGATCGACAGCGGTCGTATCTGTATTGCCGCCCTGAATTCCAAAAACGTGCGGGTCGTCGCTGAGGCCATCGCCAAAGTTCTGGCTTAGGGATCAACGATCTTGAATTGACCGTGCGGCAGGCAAACGGTTAGAATATGCCGCGTTTGCAGTAGCAAACTATTCCCCGATAGCTCAGTTGGTAGAGCAAACGACTGTTAATCGTTTTGTCCCTGGTTCGAGCCCAGGTCGGGGAGCCAAATACCAGTAAAAGGCCACTCTTCGGGGTGGCCTTTTGCATTTCTGGTCGGGCGACGAAGCAACGCCGATAGAGGGGTGACCGCAGCCTACCAGGCAATACGGACCCCTCCTGCTATTCGCAGAGAGGTTGAAAAGTGGCAGCGTGTTGCGAAAAGCGCCGGAATTAAACCGGAGTAATTGAATTAGCCGAACGTTGTGATTTCGACAAACAACGAAGACTATAAGAATAGGTGACACATGATACAAGCAGCCATCGTCGGCCTGGGTCGTTGGGGCAGTCGGATAGTGACGGCAGTCCAGGGCAAAAGCGATCGCATGCGTTTTATTCGCGGGGTCAGCAAAGAGCCGCAGGTTGTGCGCGACTTTGCAGCAAAGCACCAAATCGAGTTGTCAACCGAATTGGCGGACGTCTTGGCCGATCCACGCATAGAGGCCGTGGTTCTCGCAACACCACACTCATTGCATACCGGTCAGATTATCGAAGTGGCACGTTCAGGGCGTGCCGTTTTTTGCGAAAAGCCGTTAGCGTTAAAGCGCGCCGATGCCATTGCCTCAACAACCGCATGCGCAGATGCGGGCGTGGTGCTCGGTATCGGCACCAACAAAAGATTTTGGTCATCGATGCGTGAATTGCGCCGCGTGGTCGCGAGTGGAGTGCTGGGCGAGATTCTTCATGTTGAGGGTCACTACAGCAATAACAACTCTTCAGAACGAGGTGAGTTTTCAAAAAGGCTGGGCGCGACGCAAGACGCGGCACGAACGAACGATGGGAGCGAACGCGCATCCTGGCGGGAATCACCTGCCGAGGCGCCCGGCGCGGGGATGACGGGTTCCGGGATACATGTGCTCGACGCACTGGTTAACCTGCTGGGACCAGTCTCCCGCGTGACCGCTCAAGTCATTACGCGCAAGCCGGCTCCAGATCCTACCGATACGCTCGGTGTGATGTTTGAATTCGCCAACCATACGAGTGCCTATTTGGGGGCGGTCAGGGCTACCCCCTTCTACTGGCGCATCCACGTCTTCGGCAAGGACGGATCTGTCGAGGCCATTGGCGAGAATTCGATTGTTATCCGCCGCAAGGGTAGCGAACCTGTAACCTTTAACTATGAGCCAGTGGATTCGATGAAGGAGGAGTTTGAAGTCTTTGCCGATGCAGTCGCCGGCATTTCCCCCTACCCTATCAGCCTCGAACACATGGTAAACGTGGTTTCCGCATTCGAGGCAATCGTTGATTCGATTGATTCCAGGGTTTCCGTAACGCTCAAATGACGTTGTGCGGGTTTTGTTCCATTCGTTGAGAATCAATGGATTCTGACCCCTTTAGGCCTCCGCCACCGAGACGCCGAGCAACGCTGCGAACAACCCTGCAGCGCAACAATGGCGCGGCAGTAAGTTTTTTTGCAGGCTGTTCACGAGGCAGAGCGGGACTTGTCGCGCCTGATCAAGCCAACGATAAGCACAACGACACCAAGCAGCATTCCAAGAAGCGCAGGCATGGCCATGCTGATTGCGGCCCAGTACATGGTTTCAGTCGCATATTGTCCGAAACGACATGGGGTAGTCTCACCGAGCCAGCCTCCGCATCGACCGGAATAGGCCGGGAGCCACACCAGGACGCTGAAGACAAACGCGGCAATGAAGGGGCCGATCAACGCCAGCGCGGGCTGGAACCATGCCACCCGCCCAGAGGCTTGCCGCGAGACAGAGCGCCATACGGCGACGGGCGGCAAAAGAATCAGCAGCCCGTAACTGATGAGCAGGGAGATGACGGTGCCCATGATGTCCAAACCTCCGTAAGGATAAGTCGATCGATACGCTTTTTCCACTAGCCAATCGTGATGCCCAACGTTTGAATTCACCGGCCTGCGCAGCTTTTTGCGCAGGTCCGATGGAATGATGGGTTGGGCATCACGGAAATCACTAGGGTTTCTTGGATTCGGACTCTTTGGCCGGGTCTTTGACTCGGGAACTAGCAAGCGTTGTGTAGATTCCAATGTGCGCTGCTTCAGGTGGAAGTCCGCCGCTACGGCCACAATCGGTAAACCAAACTTTAACTTCTTCACCAACCAGTAAATCGGAAAGACTTATCGATCTACCAGAATAGGCGTAGACGCGACTGTCACTTGAAATTCGAATCGACACTATTTCACGGGTATTGAATCGTCTGATATTGAGCACGTCTTGATCTCTTGACACGATCTTGCCAATCAAATTGCCTTCAGAGTTTGGCCACTGTTCCCTAACAGTGGGCGAAGAGCACTTGTCGGACCAGTGCCTATCTTCATCGATCACAATTTTCCTGCGCGTGAACCCGTCGTACGGATTTATTGTTTCTGGAGCTGGCTTTCGTATTAACGAGGAAAGCCATGCTCCTACATAGTTGTCTTCTTCCGGATAGCCGCAACGAATTCCGTAGGGGATTAAGCGATAGTGATTGTGCGCTCCCCAGTACACGTCGCGCCTGAAGCCAATGTTTTCAGCAACAACTTGTTTAGTTGCAAGGTCTATAACTGAAATCGACACACCATAAAGTGTGTATTCCTTTTCGTATCCCGTAGAAATCTGCTCAAACAATAATCCGTGTGATGCAACCGCTTCATTGGTCTCTACTGTAACTAGCTTCCCATTACTGTTATCAAGCGATGATTTTCTCCATACGCCATCATTTCCCTTAAATTCAAGAAACATCGGTAGCTTTTCCATTTCGATTTCTCGCTCAATTGCCTCCACGACCGAATGCGCACTTGCACGCCTTTCCTCAAACGCGGCATAAAAATCGATTGGTGACAAATAGCCTCTGGCTGGAAGCAACGCCGATGCTTTCATATCCAATATTCGAAAACCGGAAATTGGAAGAATTGCACTCTTGTTATAAGAGAGATCACGACACATGCCCCAGAATTTCTCTGAAGCAATGGATTCCTTTGCCGCCCTTTCGTCGAGAAATAACGTCCAAGGTTCATTAGAACCTCGAATGCGTTGCTTTTCCACCTGATAGAGCGCAGCACTAATTGGATTTGGAATTAATACAAGCGTCCGCCCTCCATCGCTGATTGAGCACGCAGTCAGAAAAGTAGCCATCAGCAGAGCAAGGAGTCGTCTTGGAAACGTCGATGACATTTCATTCAAAATTGATCTAAATGGCAAGCTATAGATTGTGAAGTTCATGAGGCCCAACTTTGATATGGGGAGACAGTTTTGCTGCATAACTTCGCCGCCGGTCTCCCGAGATCAGCAACGAAACAGGTCATAAACCCCAGTTGCGACATAGATTTACGTCCACTATACTTTATTTTTATTCGGTCCTAAACGACCATGAAAACCGGCACCCCACCGCTGCCCGCATTAAAGTCCGTCAAGTTGCCCGCCCAACTGCGGGAGCGCATCCGCTATCCCCACACCAGCTTACGGACGGGGGACACGTAGGTCCGCCGGGCGCACGCGTTCATCCATTTTCACGGGCTGCGCCATCCCCCAACTCTCGGCGGCGTCGAAGTCGAGGC
>CAIWNB010000300.1 GCA_903913965.1 uncultured beta proteobacterium | reverse complement strand
GTTGGGTATTCCGGTCGACCGTGACCACCCTTTCCGGTTTGTCGTGACCAGCGATTCTGGTTTATCGTGACCACCCATTCCGGCCGACCGTGACCGGGCATTCTGGTTTGTCGTGACCACCGATTCCGGTTTACCGTGACCGGCTGGTGGCGGCCAATGTTGCCCTGTCACGTCGCCACCGGTGGCACCGGTCGCGGTTCCATCCGAATCGATAAGCAGCGTGAGGAGCTGCGCATATTTGTCCCAACCCGATCGGGCTAGTCTCACCAGCTTTTGCTGGAGCTGACTTGCCCGACATTCGAAGGATCACTATGCGTCAGATCAAAGACGTCCTGCGTCTCACACTCGAACTCCACCACTCCCAACGGCACATCGCCGCCTCGCTTGGCCTCTCCAAGGGGGTGGTTGCCAAGTACATCAAACTTGCCAGCGACGCGGGCCTGCACTGGCCCCAGATCGAGGTCATGAGCGAGACCGAACTGCATCACCGTTTGCTGGGAACGGTTGCGCGCGCCAGTGGCTTTGTCGCCCCCGACTTTGCCCGGATGCACCAGGAGCTACACCGCAAGGGCATGACGCTGATGCTGTTGTGGCAGGAACACAGCGAGCGCCACCCGGATGCCACCATCCACAGCTATTCGCAGTTCTGCGAGAACTACCGCCGATACGCTAAAACCCTCAAGCGCTCCATGCGCCAGGTCCACCGCGCCGGTGAGAAGCTCTTCATCGACTACGCCGGCCCCACGGTGGCTCTGGTGGACGGTAATCGGGCCCACATCTTTGTCGCCGCTCTGGGGGCATCGGGCTACACATTCGCCTACGCCACACCCCGCGAGACCATGGCCGACTGGCTGGGCGCGACAGCACAGGCACTGCGCTTCTATGGCGGCTGCACCGAGCTCATCGTGCCCGACACCCCCAAGGCCCTGATCGCCAACCCTGACCGGTACGAGCCCAGAGCCAACGACACGGTGCTGGAGTTCGCACGGCACTACAACACCTCGGTGCTGCCCGCACGTCCTCGTCGGCCGCAGGACAAAGCCAAGGCGGAATCGGCCGTGCAAGTCGTTGAGCGCTGGATCCTGATGCGTCTTCGTCACCACCGGTTTGAGACGGTAGACGAGGTCAATGAGGCCATTGAGCCGCTTCTGCATCAACTCAACAACAAGCCGTTTCAGAAGCTCCCGGGAAGCCGCGCCAGTGTCTTTGCCGAGATTGATGTACCCGCCCTGCGGGCCCTGCCCATGCAGGCTTGGGAGCACGCCGTGTTCAAGACGGTCAAGGCGCACATCGACTCGCACGTCGAGTTCGATGAGCACTACTACAGCGTGCCCCACCCACTGATCGGGCAGCAGATGGAGGTGCGCGCCACACAGCGTTGCGTAGAAGTTCTGCACCGCGGCCAGCGTGTGGCCAGTCACGCACGCAGTGCCCACAAGGGCAAGTTCACCACGGTGCCCGAGCACCTGCCCGAAGGCTACCGGGCACACCTGCAATGGAGCCCTGAGCGCCTGATCCATTGGGGTCAGGACATTGGCGCGGCCACGGGCAGCCTGGTCAGACGGATGCTGGAGGCGCGCCAACATCCGGAGCACGGCTACCGGGCCTGCCTGGCCTTGCTGTCACTGGCCAAGCGCTATAGCAAGCCCAGGCTGGAGGCTGCATGCCTGATCGCCTTGGAGCTGGGCCCCACCAAGGCCAGCCACGTGCGCGAGATCCTGGCCAATGGGCGTGACCTGGTGAAGCCCAGCACCACGCTGCCATGGGTCAGTCCGGCACACGCCAATGTGCGCGGCGCAGGCTACTACCGATGACGATGGTGCCACCGTGCGCGCGCCCCCAAACAACCACAACTCAAACCCACATACCAAGGAATACACCATGATGATGAACACGACACTGGAGCAACTGCGCGAACTCAAACTGGCCGGCATGGCCACCGGCTTGCAGGAGCAACTCACCCAGGCGGGCATGACCGCCATGAGCTTTGAGGAGAGGTTTGGCCTGCTGGTGGACCGGGAGGTCCACTGGCGCAGCGACAAGCGTCGGGCACGCCTGCTCAAGGAGGCCAACCTGAAGTTTTCCCAGGCGTGCATTGAAGATATTGACACCCGAGCCGGGCGCGGCGTGGAGCGCAGCGCCGTGATGAGCCTGGCCCTGGGCAACTGGATCAAGAGTGGCCACAGCGTGCTCATCACCGGGAAGACTGGCACGGGCAAGACCTGGCTGGGCTGTGCCTTGGCACAGTACGCCTGCAGGCGCGGGCACACAGCGCTGTACCAACGGGTTCCACGCTTGGGCGAGGACCTACGAATTCGTCACGGCAATGGGACGTTTGGCAAATGGCTGATTGCTCTGGCCAAGACAGACGTGCTGCTGCTTGACGATTGGGGCATGGCTGGCATCGATAGCCAAACAAGGGCCGACCTCATGGAAATCATCGACGACCGGGCAGCAAGCAAGGCCACCATCATCACCAGCCAATTGCCCATTGAACACTGGCACACATGGATCGGTGACGCCACCATTGCCGATGCAATCCTGGACCGGATCATGCAGAAAAACCACCGGTTCAACCTCACAGGCGAGTCGCTGCGACCCAACGCGCAATCAACGGATTGACACTAAAAGTCGAGGGGCAAACCACCCAAACCAGGTTGATTTGGAGCCGTGCGCAAAGCCGCCCATACAATCTGCGCAGCGCAACTCTTGCACGCTGCGCAACTGGTCACGATCGACCGGAATCAGTGGTCACGATGACCGGAATACGCACTACGTCGATTCGAATGTTTTCGCGTGAAGTTCCATCAATTTGAAAAATGCCTCGATAGGCCATTTGGTTACTAATTATTTAGGACATCCAAAATGATTACATGCAATAGTGATGCTGAAAAAGGAGTCATGTAATAACCAAATCTTGAATGCTAAAATTCCACATACCATTTTGGTCCGATATTTAGCATCATCAAGCTGTTATGACTATTGCATAAATCGCAGCGCACACTGCAGGTAAAGTCAAAGGAAATACCATGCTCGCACCTTTTCCTCTACTCAGCCAAGTTGCGATTAAAATAGCAACTACGCCCGGGGCGCGATAGCGAACATGGAAAATGAATGTTGATGCTGAGAATATTAAAAACAAAGTAAAAGAGAATTGAAGCAGGCAACGCTGAATAACTGTGAGAAATTTGCGCTGCTTAAAAATATAGTACGTATTGTAAATCATGACCAATGATGATCCAGATACTGCGAATTGCCAAGTTAGAGCCCATGTCATGGAAGGCATAGCAGACACTGCAGGTAAAGAAATCACTGGTAATGCTATAAAGTAAATGGCTGCTTTTAAGAACCCGCATATTGTTGCTAAAATAATAAACGCGAGTGTTGGTGTATCATAAAAAAATACTAATGAAAATAAACTGCGTATTCCGGACTTTATTTTAGAGTCTTGGTTTCCCATATTTTCTTCAAACCAAATGAGAAATTCCTTCCCCGTTACGTAAGCCTCAATAGCTTGCTCCTTCATAGGGCCATATAAGATGATCCAAATACATACAATAACTAATAAGCCTGTAAGCAATAGAATACGTCGTTTATTTTCCTTGTCGAAACTTGGATATAGCCCAGAAAATATAGCCAATCCATATAGCAGACCAAGCCCGGGACGACTATAATCTGCAATAATTATTGCATACGTCCATAACATAAAGGCTGATCTTGCTCTTTTTGAAAAGTAATAAAAATAGCCGGTAAAAACTCCAATAACCGCTACTATTGACAAACCCTCCTTTGATACGGCCCCAAGGAATAAAGCAGACTCTGGAATAGCCAATGCCGCAAATATAATTAGAATATTTTTTGATCCAATTAATGTGTTTAGTAGATATAATGGCAATGATAATAACGCAAGATGCAAACCTGTAGCATAAATTGGCAATAAAATGGGTGATAGACCGCTTGGATATGCGGCCAAAAAGGGTTGACGTTCAACAATATACTGAGGGTATACAGCGAGGAACCTTGAATAATTAAACGCATCAAATGCCCCAGTAGTATCTTGGCCTGATAGCGTTGGTATGACGTATACCAAAACGGAGTAAATAAGTATCACAAAACTCAGAGCGGCAAAAGCAATTGGAACGCTAAGATAGCGCGCTTCCACGTCTTGCTGATCAAACATTGAGGTATTGGGTAATTGAAGAAGATCCATTTTTTGTTTCACTCCTAACTATTGTAGTCGATTTCTCTGTCTTTGAATCAATCGGTATGTTGGTCTATCGGTAGTCACAATTTTGAAATATCAAACAT
>CAIWNB010000299.1 GCA_903913965.1 uncultured beta proteobacterium | reverse complement strand
CTGTCAGAGCAAGTGCCGCCCGTCATATAGGTGCCGACTGCAGCGGCGGCCGTATTGGTGCAACTGACGCCATCAGTGGCACCGAGGACCGCATTGGCGCGGTTGGTGCCGTTCACATTGATGGTGGAGCCGGTGAAATCACAATTAGCCGCTCCGCCGACAGGGGTGGTACAAGTGCCGCCGTAATAATAGGTGCCGGCAGCGGTTGAGTTACCACAGCCGGCCGTAGCGGATGCGCCGGCCGCACTGACGTTGGTATAACTGCTGCCATTCAGCGAGGTGGATGCGGTGATACCTGAGGTTGAACAGTTCGCCGTTGCGCTGCCCACCACACCACCGGCGGTGCAGGCGCCACCGGTGTAATAAGTGCCGGCCGCCGGGCTATTCGTGCAAGTCGAGGTGTCGCTTGCGCCAGCGGTCGCGTTGCTGCCGACGCCGGCGACAGTGCTGCCGCTAAAACTGCAAGCACCGCCCGAACTTGAAGTGCAGGTGCCGCCATACCAGTATTGGCCGACCGCACCGGTGTTGGTGCAGCTGGCGCTGTCACTGCCGAGGGTTGCATTGCTGCCGACGCCGGCGATCGTTGCACCGCCGAGCGCGCTGCAGCCCGTCGATGATCCGCCGCAGCTGCCACCGTAATAATAGGTGCCGACCGCCGTTGCCTGTGTGCAGCCGACAGCGGCATTGGCCGTGCTGAGGCTGCCGTAGGCGCCAGTGACATTGCTTTGCGCCACGCCACCGAGGGTCAAGGAGGTTGTTCCGCTGATCGCGCAGGCGCCGGTGTTGCCGCTGGCATCCTGACAGCTACCACCGTAATAGTAATAGCCGGTACCCTCCTTGAAGTAAGAACTGCGTCCGCTCCATGCGCAGGCGCTGACGGTCTTGGTGAGGCGGCCTGACTTGGTGCAAGACGGCAGCGTCACGGTTTGTCGACCGGCTTTGACGCAGCTATTGACCGTGACCGCGGTGCGCGTTGTCCAGGCGCAGGCGGCGACGGTGGCGGAGGTGCGCCCGGCCAGCGTGCACGCCGGCACGGTAACCGCAGTGCGGCTTTTCCAGGTGCAGGTCGGGGTGATGGTGGTTTGCACCCGGCCCGCTCCCCAGGCGCAGCTGTTGTATGTCGTGTTGGTGAAGTTTTGCTGGGCGCCGGCGGTCAGGGCGCAGGAGGGCGGTGTGTTGCAACCGAGTGCGCCGCCGCTTGGATCGCTACAAGCGGGTAAGCCGTTATTAGTACAGCTGCCGCCGGCCTGCAGCGTCAGGGGGGTGGAGGCCACATCGGTTTCAATCTTGGGATTGGCCGTAAAGAGGCAATTCTGCGTGGCGGTGGACGTGTAGCTGGTGCCCGGAGATCCGGCTGACGTCGTGGTGCTGTTGATGCAATAGGCGCTGGTCGCGTTGGTGCCGACGGCCGGTGGTACACGCGTACCACTGACCGGGTCGCAGATAGAGCCCGCAGTCAGCGATTTTTGGGTGTTGTCGAAATAGGCGCCGAGACCGGTCTTGCGTTCGAAATTACTTTCACTGTCGCGGTTGCCGAGCAGGGCGGTGGCGACCCAGCTGCTGGCGATTTGGGTTGTCACGCCGTACACCGCCAGGGTATTTTGTAACACTGTGGTGGGATAAAGGTTTGCACTGGTGTCAGGCACCAGCTTGCCGAAGATATAGCCGCCGAGGTCGGGTTTTGGATCGGTCCAACCGGCATAACTGTTGGTTTCGTTCCTGATGCGGATCGGCCGATAGATCGCACTGGTCGACAGGGTGGCGTTATTGGCATCACGAAAGGGGCCGGCGATCGCATCAGGCCATGAGGCTGGCATCGATGGCGCCACCAGATTTAAAAAGCCCTTCCTGTAGACAGTACCACTGCTGGCGGTGTTGTTTGTCGATGAGCCCGGGTAACCGCTGGTGTTGACACCATCGAGTCCGAGCCACGGTTCATGCCGCGCCCATTGCTGATTAAGCATGACGCCGGCATTACGTGGATAGCTTGAAGGCGCCAGTACTGTACTGGGGGTGAGCAGCGAGAGCGAGGTGTTGCAGGCGTTGTAATTGGTGGCATCGGTCTGGATTGAATAGTTGTAGGGGGTGGTCGGCCCGGCCGGCGGGTAGGGTACGTTGCCACGCACTGGTGCGTCTACTGTGGTGGGCGTGCTGTTGGACATCGCCTGAAAGCGGTTGAAGGTGGTTGAGCGCAGCGCCGCGTTGTCGGTGCCGGTGCCGGCTTTGAGCCAATACACCCAGGAGGCGTCTTGATAGTTGCGGTAGGTTGAGCGCGCGCCCGGGTCGCCGGACTGGGTGGCGTTCGCGTAGATCCTGGCGGCATTCCACAGGGCGCGCCGTGCGGTGAGATCGGCACCCGCCCAGTAACCCCAGGCGCCGAGGGGGACGGCGCCGGCTGTGGCGGTTGAAATGGCACTCGTCGATTCGGCGGTGACTTCGGTGTCGCTGATGAGGTTGATGTCGTTCCACAGATATTCGACGTGAGAATCATAGGCGCCCGGGTATTCGGTCCACGCCTCGGGGATATTCATCGAGTCGGAGGTGTCGAGCAGCAGCAGGATGTTGGGTTCTGCGGTGGCAGTCCCCGAGGTGGTGGTCAGGAAAATGTCCGTGTCGCGGGCAAAGGCCGGTGTCATCATCGCCGGATTGACCATGCAAACAATCAGCAGCCAGGCCAGGGCTTTGGAGAAAAAGTCAGGTTTGCGCACGGAAGACCTCGTTTATTATCTGGAGTGGTGATGAGATGGCTGTGGATATAGTTGTGTTTGCGGCCGCAGGCTTGATTAACAGGTGCCGGCTGGCGCCAGCGACTGCGCGCCCTGATGTATGACCGTGGTACCGCCCAGCGTGCCGGTGGCGGTGGCGCGGATGTCAAACTGCACGGCATTCAATTGTGTGGCCCCCATCATGCTGCCGAACTGGGCCCATGAGCCGCAGTGTATTTGCGTAGGTGTAACGGTCACGGTGCCGCCGTAGACGGTTGGCGGATCGTTGCATTGAGCGGCGCCCACCGTGTTGACGTTGCAGCCCGCGGTCAGTGCCGGTGAGATAGTCAGAAAGCCGGGGGCGAGGCGTCCGTTGTTGTCATTGATCCATTTATTGACGGCGAATTCGGCATTTGAAAAATTGACCTGAAAGACATGGCTGGCACCGCCAATCTTGAGTTCAATGATCGAGGTTCTAAGCATCGAAACGACGAACAGCGACATCACGGCCAGCATGATCAGGCTGACGATGAGCACGGCGCCGCGTTGACGGGGTTTGGGTTTGACGGACATCACATGCCTCGGCGTTGTGCGATATTTCGCAGCTGCACCAGTTGCGAAAATACTTTGCGTTTGTAGTTGCAGGCGGCCGGTGTGGCGAGGTCCAGGGTGCACTGATAATCGACCACGTTGTCGCCGTTGAGATCGTAGGTTTTGGCGCTGTCGTCGTATTGCGGGTTTAATACGGTCGAGCGCACCAGCAGCGTGACACGCACTGCAACCACATTACCCCAGTCGGCCGCGCCCGGCGTTGTGGTGTAGGTGTCGGCCACGCCGTCGAGCGCGCCAGCCGGGGCGTTGTCGATGCCATAGAGCAGCGCCATGCGTTCGATGCCTTCAGCCAGCGCCATCTCTGTCATCGTGCTGCCGGACAGTTCCTGCCGTGTCAGCGTAGGGATCGGCCGGCCATCGTCCGCCGCCGCCGTGCAGGTTGTAGCCGCTGCGGCAAAACGGCTGCATGGTCGCAGGTAATAAACGTGGGCAGCATATTCGAAGATATCAATGTCGCTGCCGTTGGCAAGCGTGCGGGTCAGGCCTGAGGCCTTGTAAGCAGCGAAATTATTCCCGTAAAAAATCAAACCCTGACTGGGGTCAGATTGCACAAAAATCGTAGTCTGGTAATTGCGCAAGCTGGCAATGCCATCGCTAAGATTGCCATCGCCGTTGGGGTCGGGTACGCGGGTACCCAGCGCGCCTCGCGTCACCAGGATCTGCTGGCCGCCAGTGATTTCAAGATAATTCGTGGCGGTGATGCAAGGCACGCTGGTATTAATGTCTGTTTGTGTGAGGCCCGCCAGGCCAAATACCGGGAATTGCAAATTGATGGCCCAGTTTGACGCCGGGGTGTTGGTTGCCGAACCGCAGTCGTTGACGGTGTTGATATCGCCAGTCGTGGTGTTGATGAGACTGAAATCCGAGGCGTAGCCATAAAAACCCGCCGAGCGCAGCGAAGTGCTGATGTAACGCATCGCCGAGCTGGCGTTTTCCTGCATGCGCGCGAAGTCGTCCTGCACCTTGAAGACGTTCGATGTATTGCTGATCAGCGTGAACATGCCGAGGGTCAAGGCGAGGCCGATGGTGAGGCCGATCATGAGTTCGACCAGCGACAGGCCGCGTTGTCTTGCGCGGGATGATGGTGTCTTGGTCATGGGCAGTTTTGCATTACGTTGATATCGGTGGCAACGATGCGGCGACTGGTGGTGGATCGGTAGCCACTGCCGTTACCACAGGTCATGTTGGTGTTGCCGGAGATCGTGCTCGGGTCGACCGAGTCTTCGCTGCCCTGCCAGGCCACGCTGATACGCATGGTTCGGGTGAACAGGTTGCCGACCGCGGCGGGCGCGGCGGGGCAGTTCGCCGAGGTGTTGGCCAGCTCGACGATGCAGCCGTTGGCGTTGAGGATGCCGCCTACGCTGGTAGTGCCGGCGACCATGCGTTCGGAGTAACCGAGCATGAGGCCTTCCCACATGGCGATATCGTAGCGTTGCAGGTCGGCGGCCGTGCAGTTTGCACCGGCGCAATTTGTAATGTTGCTCTTCAGCAGATCAGCGTAATAGAGGCCGTAGCTGGCGCCCGCTGGTTGGCTCAAGGGCGCCGCCGTGGCGTAAGCCGCCGCCTGGGTACGGTTACCGAGGATGCGCTCGGCCATGTCGGCCACCATCGCCAGTGCCTGCTGGCGTTGTAAGGCCTCGTAAGCCGCGCGTTGCCCCTTGGCCATCATGCCGGCGATGCCGAGCAGGCCGAAGAGCAGGATGACCAAGGTCACCAGCACCTCGATCATGGTAAAGCCGCGGCGTTGT
>CAIWNB010000298.1 GCA_903913965.1 uncultured beta proteobacterium | reverse complement strand
GAGGGCCCGCGTGCCGGAACCGCCCTTCGATCGCTGGAAAATGCCGCTCGAATCTCCGATCTGGGACGCACTGGAAAAGTCGCCTTCGGGCCTTTATGAAAGTGCCAGTCCCGTCGACGGAATCCGCCGCATAAGCGCATACCGCAAGGTGGGCCAACTGCCGCTGGTAATGGTCACCGGATTTTCGGAAGAAGACGTGACGCAAAGCGTCCGCGAACGCATGGTCTGGCTGGCGGCGGTAGTGATCACCGTGCTCGGGGCCGCCTTCGTCCTGGCTGCGCTGCTGACCATCGAGATCCGGCGTCGCGACGATCAGGACCGCTTCATGTCCATGCTGAGCCATGAACTGAAGACTCCCATGTCGGTCATCCGCATGACGCTGGGCATCGAAGGCATCCCCGCCGCCATCAAGGAACGCGTGGTCCGCTCCGTGAGCGACATGAACGCGATTCTCGAACGCTGCCTCCAGTCCGACCGCCTGCGACACGGACGGGTCAATCCGGTGCCGGTCTCCTGCCGCATCGAGGAAATACTCGATCAGCTTCTGGTCGCAAGCGCCGCGCCGCAGCGGCTGGCTGTCCATGCCGGGAATCTGCCCGCCTGCACCACGGATTCCCAGCTGGTGGGCATCATCCTCGGCAACCTGTTCGACAACGCGATCAAGTACGGCGCTCGCGACGGCAAGGTGACTGTCGTGGCCACAAGCGCTCAGCACAAGGGCAAGCCCGGCATCCGGATCGAGGTCACGAATGCAGCCGGAGCCGCAGGCATGCCCGATGCCAAAAAGGTTTTCCGAAAGTTCTACCGTGCGGCCGGCGCCCGCGGCAAGTCCGGCTCCGGCCTCGGTCTCTACATCGCGGCCGGTCTCGCCGCGAAGATCGGCGGCCGTTTGCGCTATCAACCGGCGGCGGACGAGGTAAAGTTCGAGCTATGGATTCCGCTCTGAACATCATCGTTGTCGAGGATCACGACGAACTGCGCGAAGTCACGGTGGCGGCGCTGTGCGGCATGGGCCATGTGGTTCGCGGCGTCGATTGCGCCGAGGCGCTGGACGACGAACTCGGCGCCTTTCGTGCCGACATCCTGGTGCTCGACCTCAACCTGCCAGGCGAGGACGGCATCAGCGTCGCGCGTCGCATGCGTGCCGCCGGGCCGGATATCGGCATCATCATGGTCACGGCGCGCGAAGCGGTGCGCGACAAAATGACAGGCTACGGCAGCGGCGCCGACATCTATCTCACCAAGCCGACCTCGGTTGAAGAGCTCGGTGCGGCGATCCAGGCCCTGTCGCGGCGGATACGTCCCGACGCACCGCTGGCGGGTCAGCTCACGCTGAATCCGGTCACGCTGCAATTGCATGGGCCGCGGGCCGTGCTTGATGTATCCGATCAGGAATGTGCGCTGCTGAGTGCCTTCGCCAAGGCCGCCGAGCATCGCCTGGAAAGTTGGCAGATGATGGAGCTGTCCGGCAAGGGCGCCGACGAAGTCAGCAAGAGCACGCTCGAAGTGCAGATCGTCCGCCTGCGCAAGAAGCTGGAAGAAGCCGGCGCCGCGGCGCCGACCATCAAGGCCATCCGCGGTCGCGGCTACCAGCTTTGTGTGCCCCTCGTAGTCAGGAGCGCCGCCGGCACGGAAGGCCGGATGTAGGCATTCGTAGGGGTAGCACGGGGTCCGTAGGGATTCTGTTTTCGGGTTTGCTAACTTCGCGGCAAACTTGAAGCCTGCCCCGACCTTGACACCTGACACAGCCACCTCCGGCCGCCGCATCCCGTCGATTACGCCGGCGTCGGGCAGCGCGCCGGCCATCGCGCACAACATCATCGTCGTCGAAGATCACGACGAGCTGCGCGAAGTCACCGTGGCCGCGCTGTGCCGCATGGGCCATGCCGCGCGCGGTGTGAATTGCGCCGAGGCGCTGGACGACGCACTGGCAGACTTTCATGCCGAACTCCTGGTGCTCGACCTCAACCTCCCCGGCGAAGACGGCCTCAGCCTGGCGCGCCGCATGCGCGCCGCCGGGCCGGACATCGGCATCATCATGGTCACCGCACGGGGGCGGCTGGATGACCGGCTCGCCGGCTACGGCAGCGGCGCCGACATCTATCTCACCAAGCCCACCTCGGCGGAAGAACTCGGTGCCGCGATCCAGGCGCTGTCGCGGCGGATACGTCCGCAAGCCGCTGCCGCGGCGCAACTCACGCTGAATCCGGTCACCCTGCAATTGCAGGGCCCGCGGGCGGTGGTGAATGTCTCCGGCCAGGAATCCCTGCTGCTGATCGCCTTCGCCGATGCCCCCGACCATCGCCTGGAAACCCTGCAGATGATGACGCTGTCGGGCAAGGCGGCCGATGAATTGAGCAAGAGCACGCTCGAAGTGCAACTCGTGCGCCTGCGCAAGAAGCTCGAGCAGGCCGGCGCGGCAGATCCCACCATCAAGGCCATCCGCGGCACGGGCTACCAGCTTTGCGTTCCGCTCATCGTCAGAACCACCCTGCCTCAATGTACGTGTAGGCAAACGTAGGCATTGAAAGGTATCGGTAGGGATTCTGATTTTTCTTTTGCTACCTTCACAACACAACATTTCCGGGCCTTCGCAATGAACTACTTTGCCCCTGACCGATCTGCTGTCACCGGTCTTGCGCTCGCCCTCATGGCGGCAGGCGCGACAGCGCAAACCCCACCCGACGCCGGTTCGCTGCTGCGCGAAACCGAACGCCAGACGCGCCAGTTGCCCAAGCCCGGTCCGCAGGCCGTGCCGCAAGCGCCGGCCCCTGCCGCCACCGATGGGGTGCGCGTCAGCGTCAAAGCCTTCCGCATCAGCGGCAACACCCTGATCTCCGAACCCGAACTGCAAGCCGTACTGGCACCCTGGGTTGGTCGCGAACTTGCCTTCACCGAGTTGCAGCAGGCCGCCAATGCCGTGGCCGAAGCCTATCGCAAGCGCGGCTGGTTTGCCCGCCCGCAACTGCCGGCACAGGATGTCAGCAGCGGCATCATCAGCATCAATATTATCGAAGGCAAACTTGGCGCAGTCCGCATCGACGACGGCGGCAAGGAACTGCGCACCAACCTCGGCATGGTCAGCGACACCATGACCGCCCGCCAGAAACCCGGCGACCCGCTCAATCTCGACGACCTTGAACGCAGCAGCAACATCCTTAACGACACCCCCGGTGTGGCTGTCGCCACCATCCTCGCGCCGGGCAAGGAAGCCGGCGAATCCGACGCCATCGTCAAGGTGCAAGACAAATCGCTGATTGCCGGCACCGCCCAGCTCGACAACACCGGCAGCCGCTCCACCGGCGAGCTCAAGCTATCGCTCAGCCTGAGCATCGACAACCCCTCCGGCAAGGGCGACCAGATCGCCGCCAGCGCCAACGACAGTGAAGGCAGCACCTACCTCAAAATCAGTTACTCCATTCCTGTTGGCAGCGATGGCCTGCGCGTCGGCGTCAATGTCTCTGACCTCAAGTACCGTTTGGTCGGTGACGACTTCGCCTCACTCAAATCCAAAGGCGACGCGCAAACCATCGGCGTGAATGCCAGCTACCCGCTGTTACGCAGCAGCACCCAAAACATCGCCCTGGCCGGCGCGCTGGACCGCAAAACCTACTACAACGAAGCCAACCAGCTTGCCACCTCCGAAAAGGAAGTGCATGCCCTGATCGTCTCCGTCACCGGCGACCTGCTCGACGGCCTCGGCAATGGCGGCATGACACTCTGGGGCGGCAATATCACCTTTGGCGATGTCGATCTCTCGCGCAACGCCACCAACCAAACCACCGACGGTGGCGGCCCGCGCACTGCCGGCAGTTATCACAAGATCGGTGCCAATATCGCCCGCCTGCAACGTCTGAGCGACAACGCCACCCTGTGGGCCTCGCTAAGCGGGCAATACGCCGGCAAGAACCTCGATTCCTCGGAAAAATTCGCCCTCGGCGGCCCTTCCGGCGTGCGCGCTTATCCCGTCATGGAAGGCACTGGCGATGACGGCTGGCTGGCCACCCTCGAAGGCCGCTACAACCTGTTGCCTGATCTGCAACTCACGGCGTTTTACGATCACGGCAGCATCCGCCGCGACCACAACAGTGACTACACCGGTGCGCAAACACCGGCCAGCGGCACGCTTAAAGGCCTTGGTGTCGGTGTGAGCTGGAGCAAGCCCGGCCAGTTCTCACTGCGCGGCACGCTCGCCAACCGGTTGGGCAGCAACCCCTTCCGCACCACCACTACCGGCGCCAGCTTCGGCAAAGACAGCGACGGCAGCGACGACAAAACCCGGATGTGGCTTACCGGCACCTTCTTCTTTTGATGAAAAAACGTACGCGCTTTTTCACGCGACTCACCCTGCTGATTGCCCTGCTGATTGCCTGTGCCGTCCCACCAGCGTCGACTTTTGCCCAAACCTTCATGAACACACCTCGCCCGCTCTTCTTCAACGACCTCGTTGCCCTCGATACCGAGCAACATCGCCGCCTTGCGCTGCCCGCCGAGCGCAAGCATTTCGGCTTTGCCAGAGGCACCCACCTGCTGCCGCTCACCTTCGCCGAAGTCGGCCTCGCGCTCAAACATTACCCGCTGGTGTTCATCGCAGAAGGCGAGACCTTCGCGCTCGTCGCCCTTACCGGCTTGCCCGGCCAGGGCAACCGCTTTATCGACGCCCAAGACGAATGGACGCCCGGCGTCTACATCCCCGCCTATGTGCGTGGCTACCCGTTTATCGCCCTGCGGCCAAGCGAAAAGGCCGACCCCGTGCTCGCCTTCGACCCCTCTGCGGCTGACTTCAAAACCCGTGGCGGGAAGCCATTGCTCGGTGCCGACGGCCAACCCACCGAGCAACTCAAAGGCATCGCCGCCTTCCAGGCCGAATACCGCCAACTGGCCGAGCGTACCGCCGTGATGACCCAAGCCCTCAAAGCCGCTGACGTACTCGAAGAAGGCAGCCTGAACTTGCAGCCGAACAACGGCGGTGAAGCGCAGCAGATCGGCGGCTTCATGGTCGTCAGCGAGCAAAAGCTAAAAGCCTTGTCTGCCGACGCGCTGAAAAAACTCATGGAGGCCGACGCCCTCGGCCTGGCCTACGCCCAGCTGTTCTCGATGGGCAATCTCGGCAATATATTTGCCACACAACCCGCTACACCCACCGCGACCAAACCTGCCACGCCAAAGCGGGCACGCAAGCCAAAAGAGGGTTGAGCGACAATGCGCAGCGATTCAATCGACCCAGTTATCCAGCTTCAGCTTCGGCACACGCTCGAATTCGCGGGTGTTGTTGCTGACCAGGGTCACACCAAGGCTCAGTGCATGGGCAGCGATCCACAAATCATTGTTGCCGATGGGCGTGCCGGCACGTTCCAGATGG
>CAIWNB010000297.1 GCA_903913965.1 uncultured beta proteobacterium | reverse complement strand
TTCTTGATGCCGGGCAGGGCGCGCGCCTTGCGATAAAGGCTGATCAGCGGCGCATGATCGGTGTTGAGGTTTTCACAGACATCGGGGAAGACGCAGGAAGGCCGCCGGCAGGCTTTTTCGATCTTTGGGTCTTTGCAGGCCATGCGGTACATATTGGCGGTGGGGCCACCGACGTCCGAGATCACGCCAGTGAAACCGGGAGTCTTGTCGCGGATCTCTTCGATTTCGCGCAGGATCGATTGCTCGGAGCGGCTCTGGATGATGCGACCTTCGTGTTCGGTGATCGAGCAAAACGTGCAGCCGCCGAAGCAGCCGCGCATGATATTGACCGAGAAGCGGATCATTTCCCAGGCCGGAATCTTAGCGTTGCCATAAGCCGGATGCGGCGCGCGGGCATAGGGCAGGCCGTAGACAAAATCCATTTCTGCCATCGACAGCGGCAACGGCGGCGGATTGAGCCACACGTCGCGTTCGCCATGCGCCTGCACCAGCGCGCGTGCATTGCCCGGATTGGATTCGAGATGGAAGGTGCGCGAGGCGTGCGCATACAACACCAGATCGCTTTTGACCTGTTCGTACGACGGCAGGCGGATCACGGTCTGCGCGCGCTCCTGCATTTTTGCCGCAAGCTTTGCCGCGCGGTCGACGAATTGGATCGTCTGCACATTGCTGGCCGGGGCCGCATCCCGTGGCGGCATCACCGGGTTTTTTTCCTTCATCTCGTACGGATCGGTATGCGGCTGGATGGCTCCCGGTGTGTCGACGGTGGTTGAATCGACTTCGCGCCAGCCTTCGGGACGCCAGCCAGACGGCGCCATAAATGCCGTGCCGCGCAGATCGCGGATCGTGCTGATGGCCTCGCCTTTGGCGAGGCGGTGCGTCAGTTCGATGAGCGCGCGTTCGGCATTACCGAATAACAGCAGATCAGCTTTCGAGTCGGGCAGCACCGAGCGGCGCACGGTCTCTGACCAGTAATCGAAATGCGCGATGCGGCGCAGGCTGGCCTCGATGCTGCCAATCACCACGTTCGCTTCGGGAAAGGCTTCGCGGCAACGATGGCTATAGACGGTCACCGCGCGGTCGGGGCGTTTGTTCGGTTGCGCGTCCGGTGTGTAGGCGTCGTCGGAGCGCAGTTTGCGGTCGGCCGTATAACGATTCACCATCGAATCCATATTGCCGGCGGTGACGCCGAAATACAGATTGGGCTTGCCCAGACGTTTGAAATCTTCGGCCGAGCGCCAGTCAGGCTGGCTGATAATGCCGACGCGAAAGCCTTGTGCCTCCAGCAGCCGTCCCACCAGGGCCATACCGAAACTCGGATGATCGATATAGGCGTCGCCGGTGACGATGATCACATCGCAACTGTCCCAGCCGCGTGCCTCCATGTCGGCCTGTGTGGTCGGCAGGAAAGGCGCTATGCCAAAGCGGTGCGCCCAGAACTTGCGGTAACTGTTGATCGGTTTCGGTGTGACGGAGGACATGGGGTGTGCTGCTTCCGGAGTGCTTCACTCGGTCATGGCGGCTGCATTGAGCACGCCAATGGCGATGGAGAGGGCCGCGAGAAATATCGCAGGCGCGAGTTTACCCTCTTTGACGTCGAGCGGCAGTTGCGGCAGCAGCAGGCGCGTTACTCCGTAGGCGGCGAGTTGGGCGGCGAGCGCCACCGCACTCCAGGTCAGCATGTCATCAATGTCACCGCTTTGTGCCACCGCTTGCGCCAGCGGCAGGGCAAAGCCGAGCACCGCGCCGCCCAATGAAACCGCTGCCGCCTGGTTGCCGGCGCGGATCAAGGCGATTTCGCGATAAGGCGTGATCGCAGTGTAGAGCACGATGAAGACGCTGATCAGTGCGATCGACAATGCAAAGTAGAGTAGATGGGCGCTGATGCCGCCGCCGAATTCGTTGACCCAGGATGCCATATGTAACTCCGTTTAGGCGAAGAAATGTGGAATGAAGCGGCTGCTGTTGGTGGTGACCGGCGTGACGTCCTCGCGGATGCCCATGCCGGCAGCGTCGTCACCGACGATCCACGCGCCGATCACCGGGTAGCGGCCGTCGAAGACGGGGATGGTGGCGCGGGCCTGATAGACCTTCGGTTCGTTGCCATACGGGCCCGGTGTCGTCAGCGGCTGTGTGCGATCGACGATGGAAATATTCGCTCCCTCGCGCGAGAAAAACGGTTTGACGACAAAGCTCGCACCCAGGTAATCGGGCGTGAAATAGGCCGGCAGCAAATTTGGATGGTCGGGAAACAGCTCCCACAGGATAGCCAGCATGCCTTTGTTGGAGAGCAGAGCCTTCCACGCCGGCTCGATGATGTGTATCGAGGTCGCGGCGAGATGCGTGCCGAAGGCGTCGCGCATCAGCCATTCCCACGGATAGAGTTTGAACCACGCATTGATTGCCGCGCCGTCGAGATCGACCAATGCCTTGCCGTTCCAGCCGATGTCTTCGATATAAACGAAACGCGTGGCGACGCCGGCCTGTGTCGCGGTGTCGCGCAGATACTCGAGGGTGACGCGGTCTTCCTCGTTATCTTTAACGCAGGAAAAATGCACGGGCGTGCCGGGCGGCAGCGTTTTGAAGAGAGACTCCCAGCGTACGATCAATCGTTCATGCAGCGAGTTAAATTGATCGGCGCGTCCGCTTTCTTCGAGCCAATGCCACTGCGCGACCGCCGCTTCGAGCAGCGAGGTCGGGGTGTCGGCGTTGTATTCAAGGAGTTTCGGTGGCTGGTGCCCGTCATAGGCAAGATCGAAGCGGCCATGGAGCGATGGCGCATTCGTGCGCCAGGACGTTTCGATCACGGCCATCTGCGGCGGTGTGATACCGAGTTCCGCACCGCGACGTTCTACGATGACATGTTGGACCGCGGCCAGCGCGAGGCGATGCAGCTCTTCCGCAGCAGCTTCGATTTCATCGATCTGCGCGGCACCGAATTGGTAACACGCCGATTCGTCCCAATAGCCGCCATCATCAGAATGAAAAGAAAAGCCCAGCGCCTCGAATTTTTCCCGCCAGTCCGGGCGCGGCGTGCAGGGCAGGCGCTGCATGCTCAGCCGCCACTTGAATGATAGGCGTTGGCGCTGTTGCCAAAGCCGCCGCGTGCGATATTGACGGCGCCACGCATCGATTGTCCCGTATCGGGATTGATGGCTGGAATCTCGGCGCTGCCGCTCCAGATGTGTTTGCCAGACGGCGTTTCAACGATTGAATTAAAGCGCGGCCCGAGAAAATAGGCGGCGCCAGCACTGCCGGTGCGACCCGGCGGCGGATTTTCGCAATGCGTTTCGCCCCAATCCTGCACACATTCGGGACGTGATTTATAGGCGTAGCGATCCTTGGGGACATCGGCGTTCGAGCAGGCGCCGAGAATGACCGTGCCCAGGGTCACCAGTTGGATGCGGCGTGCACGTTGTTTTTTCATCGCAGCGTCAGCGTGGCGTGTCCTGTTGTTCCTGCCACCAGCGTTTGAGCCAGCCGGTGTTGCCGCCGACGGCGATAATGTCCTGCAACGCTTCGGGGAGCGGCGGGTATTCCTTGCGGATATCGCGTGTGCGGTTAAAAAACAGGCCGGAGCGGAAATCGACTTCGAGTTCGTCGCCGCTTTCGCAAAGTTCGGTGACATTGAAGCAATCCGTCATGACCGGCAGGCCGCAACCAATGGCGGCGCGATAAGCGAGAAAGGGCATCGATTCACATATCAGGCCGAGCCCCAAGGCCTGCATGGCGATATAGCCGTTCATCTTCGGGCCCATGCCGAAATTGCGGCCAGTGACGATCAGGTCGCCGGCTTGCACGCGTTCGTGAAAGCCTGGATCGGTTTCAGCAAACAGCTGCGGTATCAGTTTCTGCGGATCGAATTCGCGTGCCGTGATCAGTTGAAGCGGAATAACACCGCCGGGGTGCGATACGTCGTGGCCAAGTTTGTAGCAGCGGCCTTTGTAATACCAGTTGGTTTGTTCGATTTCGCCGGCCATGACGGGAATATCCTGTGCTCAGACCAGCGTGCGCGGGTCGGTGATGATGCCGGTGACCGCTGAAGCGGCGACGGTGGCGGGGCTGCCGAGAAACAGCGACGCATCCTTCGCGCCGAAGCGGCCGGCATTGCTGTTGGACGCGGTGGAGATCGAGACTTCGCCGCCATGTAGCGGGCCCACTACCGCGTCATTGCAGGGGCCGCAACCGGCCGGCAGGGCAACGACACCGGCTTCCATAAAAATCTGCATCAGGCCGTCGGCGAGCAACCGGCGGCTCGATTGCTGCGAGCCCGGCGCGATAAACATACGCACACCGGGGGCGAGTTGACGACCGCGCAAGATCGCAGCGGCCGCTGCAAAATCCTCGTACATGCCCGAGCCGCAGGCGCCGATGAAGGCGTGGTCGATTTTTTGACCGATGGCAGCGCTGATATCAAACGATTTGTGGATGCCACCGGGTGGAGCGATCTGCGGTTCGAGCGTGCTGATGTCGAGCGTGGCGCTGTCTTCGTAGACGGCATCGGCGTCGGCATAGACCGGTGTGAATGTGCGTTTGGCGTTGGCCTGCGCGCGCTCGAGGATGGGTTGCGAGGGCGGGAAGAACACGCCATAGGCACGCATCTCGGTGGGTGAGTTGCATAGCGCGGTGCGCGCGGCGAGGTCGAACTGCTCGAGATCGCCGGCGAACTCCAGCACACGGTAATCAAGGTCGAAAGCGAGCGCGCCGTCGTTGAGCATGCGGGCGATACGAAAGCCGATGTCGCGGGCATGCACGCCGTCTTTGAGTGTGCCGCGCAAGGTTAGTCTGACGGTTTTAGGCACCATCACCCAGTTGGTGCCGGTGGCCAGTACGCGGCTGATTTCAGCGCCGACCCGAAAGCCGAAGGCGCCAATCGCGCCGGCGTTGGTGGCGTGGCGGTCATTGTCGAAATAAAACATGCCCGGTAGCAGCAGCCCGCTTTCCATCGGAAAGATATGGCCGTGGCCGCCGCGGCCAACATCGTAGAAGTTCTTGATGCCCCAGGCTTGGGCCGCCGCCCGATTGATCACGCCGAATTCGGCGGCACGCGCGCTACCGTAGATGACCTCGTGGTCGGTCACCATCATCACCTTGTCCGGGGCGGCGAGGCGGTCGATGCCGAGGGCGTCGAGTTCGCGCCGCACGCCGCGTACCAGGCCGTCGTGAATCATGATGAAGTCCGGATCGGGATAGACGACATCGCCGGCCTGCACCTGCGCACGTCCGGCGGTGCGCGCGAGTACTTTTTCAACCGCCGTCATTCCCATGGTTTTGCTCTAAGTGACTGAATCGAAGGGCGCCCGAGCCTAGCTGCGGGCTGCGGGTGTGTCAAGCGTAGGGGGGGCGTTCGCAGACGACAAAACGGCGCGGTGCAGTGCTTGCGCAAATGGACAGCGTGCAATCAAACGGGCACACTTTGCGCCTTCCGACACATAACCGTGGCGACGGCTTTTCCGGTGATGAAACTGCGTGACCTCTGTCCGCCGCTTCTGCTTTTATTGACTGCGGTGATGTTCAAGCCGGCGACGGCCGCCGGGGAGGTTGATCTCGGCAACCTCTTGCGTTCGCGTTACGTGCATTGCGCCTTCTATAAAAAATACGGCATCGACGCCACCAACGGCGACCCGATTATGGTTGAGGGGCGGGCCGACTCACTGGTGCATTTTCAGAACATC
>CAIWNB010000296.1 GCA_903913965.1 uncultured beta proteobacterium | reverse complement strand
GCCTCAGGAACTGCCGTTTTAGCGGCCGCGCCTGGTGCTGCTGCCGCCGCGGCAGCCGGCACCAGCGGTGGCGCCGGTGCAACTGGTGGCGCTGCTACAGGCGCAGCTGACGGCGAGGGAACAGCCGGAGGACGCGCAGCCCCTGGGGGTGCAGAAACCGTGGGCGGCGCCGCTCCGGTACGGGCAGCCGGCGCAGGACGGGTAGCGACCGGTGCGCTATCAGATTCCAGCAAAATGGGTTTGATTGCCGCCGCCTGACTTTCACGGGTCACACGGTTCATCGGTATCGGCTCATCCGTTTCAACCGTTCCGCTCTCCTGCAGGTTCGCCACGTTTTCGGCCAGATACGCCTGTATCACCGGATGCGTCCAGTCGCGTTCGTTCTTGAGTTCAAGCACCCGTTCGCGCACCGCCTGCACGGTCAGATGAATAACCGCCGCCTCAATCGCCTCGCGCACCGCGAGCTGCGCCGGCTCGTTGGTCGTGAAGCCGGTTTCAGTTTGGAGCAGTTTCTGAAAATCAACAAACTTGTAGATGTTGGTATCGAACTGATACGAAAAAATCGTTTTTGTCACAGACGCCGTGTTGATGACCTGACCGGTGCGGATATCAATACTCCGCAGCCCCACCGTGACCTGATCCACACGATACTGTGTACTGATACCGATGCCCAGATAATTGGCACCTTTGCCGCCCGTGCGCACATTCGATTCATAGCCGATCACCCCGCCCTCGATGATCATGCTCGCCGGCGTCAGATTAGGCAGATCGATCAACGGTTTGCCCTTTTCGTTTGGCACCTCGATCGCACGGATAATCCGCCGTTCCGTCAGCAGATTGTTGAGGCCTTCGCGTTCAACCGGTATATACCAACCTGAATCCCGCAGCGCTTTCACCAGTATGGTTGCCGCACCTTGCGTGACCAGCGTGCTATTCAAGCTATCCGGCGACGCCTTGTATTGGCCGGTTTGATCACGAAAACCATAAACCGCCACAGCGATCTTTTGCTTCGGTTCAGGCAATTGGGTGAGGTCACGGGTTATCGCCGTAGACGGCGTGACCCGTGCATTGCTCTTGACATTCGATGGCGGCACCGACGAGCAAGCGCCCAGTGCAAGCACGAGCACCCATCGCGCGTAAAGCACGATCAATCGTTCCATGTCGCCTGATCCCGCTTTAATCGACGTTACTGTGAAGTATCGACCGTGAACTGAGCGGTGCCACCGCTGTTCTTGTCATAGGTCGAAACCAGCAAGGTACCGTTGCCGAGATCGGTCACTGTAACTTTAAATCCGGACGTCTCAAATGTGCCCGGCTGCACCGTTGTAGACCCGCCGAACATACTGGTCAGGATCTGCCCTTGCAGGCGGGCGAGGATAGCCTGCTGCAGGTTTTTGTTGAATTGCTCGACGGGTGACAGCACCGGCGCCTTGAATCCGTTCTGCGCCTGCGCGGTGGCCAGTAAACCAGCTGCATTGTTAGGGTTACCTCCAAACGACGGATTGATCGGTACATAAACCATTTCAGTGGCGCTGCACGGCACCGCCGCCATCGCGACGGAGCATAAACCGGCTTGCCAAAGCTGCCGAAGATGAGTGCGCATAAAAAACTCTCCTGTTGATTTAAAGCGCTGCCGCTGCCGCTGCCGCAG
Organism: uncultured beta proteobacterium; assembly: GCA_903913965.1. Taxonomy (GTDB): domain Bacteria; phylum Pseudomonadota; class Gammaproteobacteria; order Burkholderiales; family SG8-41; genus PALSA-1004. The sequence continues at coordinate 9,436 of CAIWNB010000296.1, read as the reverse complement.
CTGCGTCATTACAATTCTGCTTTACCGACATCGAACTGCGCCCCTTCAGCCCCCTCAAGTGCGATGGCAATAATATTGGCGAGGGCTGTGTCGACCGCCTGTTCACAGAGCGACCGGATCTGCTCGTACTTTCGCGGCACATTGCCGCCGTAGATTCGAGTCTGGCCAAGAAATATCAAGATGAAATTATTGCCGTAGCGCTGGGGACGTTCGACAACACTGAGTGAGTAATTGTCCGAGTCCGGTTTAAGCATCCAGAGTTCAGAAAATACGCGATAGAACTCATACCCGCCTCCGGTCAGGGTTTGGTTGATCACCAAGCCTTTGACACCATCCGTCAACGGTGGCGTCTGCGATGGACGCGACGCCTGTGCGTATACCGGAACCGAAGACAGGGCCAACAAGAGCGCGATGAACGCACAGCAAGCCCGTTGGCCAGCGTTTCGGCGTGTCTGAAAATGATGAAACAGTGGGTTCATGGGGTGATTTATGCCGAAAAAACAGAGTGCGCCAGTGTCGCTCCGCCGATCCGCTTGGCGCGCCTACAAACAGCCAGAGAATTCTATAGATTGAATGTGAAAGTACCGTGACTAAATGAAGAATCGCCCGACCTTGGACCAGGCTTACAAAGGGGCGACAACCCGTTGGGAAAGGTGACCGGAATCGCAGGTCATTCCGCAATTTCGATCGGATCGATGTAAATCGAATTGGGTTTCGAAACCCCGGCCTGACCGGCTCCCGCGCCGACAGAAGGCGCAGCTGCTGTCGTATCCACCATGGCGCCGGGACTAATGAATGGACGCGACGGTGTTACACCGCGCTGCCCCGCCGCGATGACCTGCGGCAGCGCATCCGGATTGGCCCGGAAGATCCACTCCGAATAGGCAAGCTTGCCCCCCAAATCGCCTAAACCACGCGCAAAATTTGCCACTTTGACCGGTGGCAATGCGGACAGACTGTGAATACCGACAATCCGGCGCGTGTCTTCCTCGCGCACGACGCCCCATTCAGCCCGCCCCGTCACCGGATCGGCATAGATTTTTCGCAGGTGACGGACCACGACTGGAAAGCGCGGGTCTTTCAGCAATTCTGCGAGTTCCAGCGGCGCCTCAGCTTGCCCCACGGGTGTCATGCGCCGGTAACGTTCCAGGGCCTGGCTGAATTCCTTGCCGACATCCAGCAATGCCTCCTCCGCAACGCGGCGGTGCACCACCTTGCCGACACGTAATCCGGCCGCACTAACGATACCGAGTATCGCCAGCAAAACCAGCAGCCCCAGATAAGTGAAACCGCGTTTGTATTTCATCGCTTTAGAGAAATTTAAGGCCTGGACCCGCGCCGCACCGGCACGGCTGGGCGAGCAAGGCGTCACGTTTTTTCACACTACATCTCCGCGAAAGGCAAGCCTCGCCGGTTGGTCCCCGGTGCGCCACTGCGAATATTAAAGACCTTGTTTTTAGCGCCCCCGGGGGGCGGGATAATGATCCAGGTCTGAGCACTGTCCGTGATCGGATCGATCGGCACCGCACGCAGATAGTTCTTCTCGACGAGCTGCTCCAACGTATCCGGATACTGACCGGTGTCCGCATAGTATTTGTCGATGGTCTCGCGGCAAATACGTATGTTTTCGGCGAGTGTCGTTTCCTTGGCGTTGTCAACACTCCGAAAATAACGTGGCACAGACAGTGTCAGCAGCGTCGAGATAATGGCCAGCACCACCAGTAATTCGATCAGGGTAAATGCCCACGAAGACTTCAGCGCTGACGAAACGCCGCTGTTTCTGTGATGCCCGTCTGCACTGAACATTACCATTTGGAATACGGCACGCCGTTCAAGCCGACTTTGTTCGAGAGCGAATACACATCGTAGATATCCGCCCCCTCCTGCGGGTCTGTAGCGTCGCTGGCATAACTGCGCCTGCCCCATGTCCTGTCGTCGGCGAGCGCGGTCTCGGTGTGCATGGGGTCCCGCGGAATACGGCGCAGAAAGTAGATTTTTGCACGCTTGGCGTCGCGCTGGTCTTCGATCCCTTTCACCAGTAAGTCGAGGTCGCGTGGATAACCAGAGTCGCCGGGGCGCTTCGCGATCCTGCCCTCATCCGCAGCGCGCTTGTATTCATCGAGTGCAACCCGAATCTCACGCAAGGCGCGGCGCAGATCCTGTTCGCGGGCGCGCTGGATTTCGACCTGGGCGACGGGGGCGGCCAAGATCGCCAGCACGCCGAGGATTGCCAATGACATCAACAGCTCAATCAGCATAAAGCCGGAGCGCGGAACAAGGCGCGTTCGCGCCTGCCAGTCCATCACTGGAAGGCGGCCTTCCCACCGCCGGCGTTACTTTGCACGCCACCCTGCGTGAGCGGCTGCGGAACAGGCGGCAGCACTGTTGCCGCACCGCCCTGCGTATTCTGCGCAGCCGGGCTGACTGGCAATCCAGTAGACGGGTTCGCCACCGGACTCGCCGCCCCCGCTCCATCGACCACCGGCTTGCCTTTGACTTCAGGCGCCGCCACCGGCTGCACCGCCGTCTCCGGCCGCCGCCGCGCACTCGTTTCTGTTCCACTCAAAAACTCGACCAGCGCCGCATCCTGCCGGCGATTATTTCGAATCAAGCGCGGGGTGATCGACAAGACGATTTCAGTTTTGTTGGCATTGGTCAAATTACTGCCGAACAAACGCCCGATCAGCGGCAGATCTCCAAGCCCCGGCAGCTTGTTTGCCGCGCGCCGGTCTTCATCGTTGATGAGGCCTGCCAATACCTGGTTTTCACCGTCTTTGAGTCTCAAGACCGTTGTCGCGGATCGCGTGCCGATCGTATAGGTGGTGGTGCCATTGGTTGTTTTCTGCTGATCGACCACATTACTGACCTCGAGACCAACGCGGATCGCTACATCGTTGTCGAGAAATATCGTCGGCTCGACATCAAGCTTCAGCCCGACGTCGATATAGCTCACCGACTCGGAAATGATACCGGTGGCGGTAATCGCCGTGGTGATCGTCGGCACCCGGTTGCCGATCACCACACGTGCCTTTTCACGATCGAGCACACGGATGCGCGGATTGGCCAACAGACCCGTATCGGAATCGACTGCACGCGCATTGAGCTTGAGCGGGTCAACGGTCGCGCCGATATTGTCACTGTTCAGATTGCGCAAGTCCGACAGCTTTAACGTGCCGCCGGTCGACGTCGCCAGCGGCACCAGCGTAAGGCTGCCTGGAAACGCGATGCCGAGCTCCTGCAATCGGGTGCGCGATACTTCAAGCACCTCGAGTTCGAGCATGACTTCCGGTTGGGCGACATCTTGCAGCGCGATCAGCTTGCCCGCCAGCCGGATCGCATCGGGGCTGTCGCGCATGATCAGCATATTGAGTTTCTCGTCGATCACAAGATCGCGCGGTTTCATCAGGGTCTTGAGGGTTTCCGCGATCGCTTTCGCATTGGCGTTGAGCAGCGGGAACTTTTTGACCACAAGTTGCTGGTATTCCTTCTGCTTGCCCGCATTGTTCGGATAGATCAGCAGCGTGTTCGTATCCATGACCTGATGATCAAGCTGGTTGGTCATCAGTATGTAATACAGCGCGGCTTCGATCGTGCTGTTCTTCAGCATGATCGAGGTTTTCTGGTCGAGCTTGATATCCTTGTCAAACAAAAAATTCATGCCCGATGACGAAGCGACCGCCTCGAACACCTGCTTCAACTGGGCATCCTTGAAGTCAATGCTGATCGGTTTACGAAAGTTGGCGGCCAGCAACGACTCTTTTGCCGACGCCTCGTCTTTGCTCTCGAGTGTCGCCAGCAATGCGCGCGCTTCCGGGTTTTTCGGATCTTCCGAGAGCACGTTCGAGAGTTTCATCCGCGCCGACTCGAGATTGCCTTTACGCAGTTCGGCTGCGCCCTCGGCGACGAGTGCCGCGTGGCGCCCATCGCGTTCAATCGCCGCCAGCCCCGCCCGCGCGCGTTCATTGCGCGGGCTCAGACCAAGCGCCCGCTGAAACAGCATTTCCGCATCAATCCAGCGCCCCTCCTGATAAAGCTTTTCCGCGCGTTCGAGATAACTCTGTATTGCGCGTTCGAGGGTCTGCACGTAGGCCATACGTAACCGGGTATTGGAGGCATCCTGCAGCAGCGCATTTTGATACACCGCAAGGCCCGCTTCGACCTGATCGGCCGCAACCAAATTCGCGCCGTCGCGCAATGCCAGTTGCCCGGCACATCCAGAGACCATCGTCACGAGCACTGCCAGCGTGATCGCCGAAAGTCGCCGTAGAGAAATGTTGCCGCACCTGCGTGACATCAGTTCTGCACTCCAATTGAAAGGGTTTGTTTTTGGTTAAGCGGCAGGTAGAGCAGCGACAGTGTCTGCGCCTCGATCGACTCAACACGATAGAGACCTTCGATGACACTCTGGTTACGCACCGTGAAGACACGGTCGCCGCGCGCCAGATAAATTTCGAGTACACCGTTGGCGAGTTGTTTTCCCACATAGGTGTAAGGCAGTGGCGGTGCGCTGGGTGGCGGCGGCGGCGCTTCAACCTTGGGTGGCGCCGGTGGTGGTTGCCACGTCTTGGCCGCAAACAGGCGCTCCGTGTCCCCGCCAGTGCGCTCGCCCGCAATCAAATCTTGCCGCGGCAACAGCGGGAGAATTTGCGACGCTTCCGCGGCAGACCTGCTCGTAGAACGCGCTGTCCCCGAGGGCGCCGCAGACCTCACAGAGGCCGCCGACGGCCGCCCCTGCTCACTGCGTGCCAGCGGTTTCGCCACCTCCGCCGTCGGCGCATCGCCAAACAACACGAGGCCCGCCGAAGCGATCAGACCAGCAGCCATCAAAATATGCCGGGATTTCATTTGCCGGCCCCTTTGGTGTCGAGCGCAGCGTCCGCGCGTCCGGCGAGAAAGAGCGTAAAGCGCACACTGGAATCGAGATCCTCGTCAGCGATCGATTCCCGCTTAAAGGTCAGTTCATCCAGCGCGGCAAACGGCATTGCGAGCAGCGCCTGTTCGGAAAAATAGCGTATCGCTCCATATCCGCCCTTCACCGGCAGCAGGATTTGGTAGCGGTAAGTGTTGCTGCCGCTGTCGAGCTCCCACTTATAGTCGCCCTGCACAAGTTCGATGCCCGCCTTGCGCGCGAGAACAAACAGGGTTCGCACATACTGCTCTGCCTGCCCGGCATCGCCCAGCGCCGAGGAATAAGTTTGTAAATTGTCCGTCTGCGGCAACGCCGGGGCCGTCTCGGGTGCAAGCGCCGTCTCGCGCGCGCCAGCGCGTCCTTCCGGCGGCGTGCCCGCCGCCGCGTCTGCCCCCGCACGCAGCGCAATATCGATCCACGTCGCCGCGCCTGCCAGCAACAACGCAGCGGCAAGGCAGGGCAGCAGCCCTGTGCGCATCATGCCCAGCCGCCATTGCAGTAATCGACGTGCGAAGTTTTTCAAGGTCATGGCGCCGCCTCCCGCCACTGCACTTCGAATTCAAAGCGCAATGGTTTGATCGGTTCGCCACCCTTTGCATTTGGGCGCACTTCATCGCTTGCGGCTTCATGGTGGGTCAGCACAACGTGGCCGAAAAACGGCTGCTGCTTGAGTCGGCCGATGTAGCTCGCCATCTGTTCGGGGGTACGGGTTTCCGCCACCCCCTTGACTACATTTCGTTTCGCATCCGGCTCCAGTGAAATCAGAGCAACGCTCGCCGGTGTGGCCTTTTCCATCGCATCGAGCAGCGCGCTCCACGGCAGGTTGAGTCGGCGGATCGTTGCGTTGATCGCCTCGGCCTGCTCCGCCGAAACGCTGACCTTCTGCGCCGCCACCTTGGGCCCGTCGGTCGGCAGCGGTTTGGCCACTACCATCGGGGTCTCGGCAGCACCGCCGTCCGTCGCCGGCTGTCCCAGCCAGGGCATGGTCAACAGGCCGCACACGCATAACAGCAGGCCCGCTAGCGCCATGGCTGCCGTTAAGGGGCGTGCGGAATAAAGCATGCGCTTTACGCCCCGCGGGGCAAAATCAATCTGCAAGGCCCTCATCAGCGCAGTCCTGTGAGGGCGAGCGACAGCCCGGCCGAACGCGGCAGGTTCGGCGCAGGCCGCTCCCGATCGAGGCGCGAAAATGCCAGGCCGTCGATGGTTTGCATGACCCAGTGCAGCGGAATCTCGCCGCACAGGCGAATCGCCGTGGGGGCAGCCACGTTCAGGCGCACCGCTTCGCGTTTGAGCAGCAGCTGCAACTGCCGCTGGTCCCGGATCGCCGGTTCGGATAATTGGATCTCGCGTAACGCCTGCAAACCGTGGGGCGCCAATGCGCCGATGGTCAGCGCCCCCTCATGCATGACACCGAACCAGGCATCCGCACCCAGCTGCGCAGACCAGCGATTCCATGCAACGACAAACTGCGGCGCCACTTCGACCAGCACCTGCTTGTGCAGGCGTGCGACATCCTGCAACCCCTGCAACAACCGCTGCTGTACGGCGCAGACCAGAAACGGATACACACAATCCCAGTCGGCCTGCATCTGCCATTCCGCGACCGCCTCGCCGAACAGGGCTTGAAATCGCGCCTGTGCGGCAACGACGCAATCCTCGAGACGCAGCACATTCTGCGGCGGTGTGACGAGCCAGCTGCGCATCCATTCATCCGCCAACACGATGCGCAGTCGCGCCCCCGCACAGCGCGGATCGGCCAGCACGCCGCCCAGTTCTGTCGTGAGCTGATCGAGGGGGTCGGCGTGCGCCGGAAAGTGGTGATCCGCAATCAGTTCGGTGCGCGTACGCAACCATCCGCTGGTCCTGACCACCGTGACGGCCCGCCGCGACAATCCAATGCGCAATACGTTACTCATTGCGTTACTCATTGCGCCATCGATTGCGCTACCCATTGCGCTGCCCACCGTACCACCCGAGATGTCACTCATGCAGCGTCACCCGCGTAATCTCGGCGATGGTGGTTTCGCCACGCATCGCCAGCGCCAGTGCCGCCTCGCGCAGGCTGCGTGTGCCGTTACGTCGCGCTGCCTCCTTGATCGTTCGAATCGACCGCTTCTCGATGATCAGTTCGCGAATTTCGTCGTTCAGAATCAGAATCTCTGCCACCGAACGGCGGCCGCGAAACCCGGTGCCCCGACAATCGCCACAACCGGCCCCGCGTCGCAACTCAAACCCCGCCAGTGCGTCTACCGTCAACCGCGCTTTCGCCAATTCGTGCGCATCGGGCTCGTATCGCGTGGAGCAATGCGGACAGTTGGTTCGCACCAGACGCTGCGCCCAGATCCCGTTCAAGGCAGAGACGAAAGCATAGGGATCGATCCCCATGTGAGTAAATCGCCCGAACACGTCGAGCGCGTTGTTGGCGTGCACCGTGCTCAACACAAGGTGGCCGGTCAAGGCTGACTGCACCGCGATTTCGGCGGTCTCGCGGTCGCGAATTTCACCGACCATGATCTTGTCCGGATCGTGACGCAAGATCGAGCGCAGACCCTTCGCAAAGGTCAGCCCCTTTTTTTCATTGACCGGAATTTGCAGGATGCCGGCGACCTGGTATTCGACCGGGTCCTCGATGGTGATGATCTTGTCGCGCCCGTTGTTGATTTCAGTGAGCGCGGCATAGAGGGTCGTGGTCTTGCCCGAACCGGTCGGCCCCGTCACCAGCAACATACCGTAGGGTTCTTCGACGAGTAATCGCAATGCGACCAGCGACGGCGCATCGAAGCCGAGCGCTTCCATGGTCAAGGCGCCGTAGGCTTCGATCATCGCCCGCTTGTCGAGTATGCGGATGACGGCATCTTCGCCATGTATGCTCGGCATGATGGAAACGCGCAGATCAATTTCACGGCCGCCGGCCTCGACGCGAAAACTGCCGTCCTGCGGCACACGGCGCTCGGCAATATCGAGTTCCGCCAGTACTTTCAGTCGGGAGATCGACTGCTCGGCGGCCTCCACGCCCGTAGTCGAAGTGGCATGATCAAGCACGCCGTCGACGCGGTATTTGATAGTCATGCCAACGGCGGTACTTTCGAAATGGATATCGGATGCCCCCGCCTTTAGCGCATCATATAAAGTTGAATTGACGAGCTTGACCGCCGGACTCGCCGCCTCGCTCACCGAGGCGAACGAGAGCACCGCAAGGTTCTTGTCGTCACGCCGCGTTTCCTTGGCGACCGGGCCCAGATCATCGAGCGCCCGCGCCGATTCCTCTTGTTTGGACAGATAGGCCTGGATGTCGGACTCCAGCGCCAGGCAATACCGCAACGGTTGCCTGGCGCGGATCTCCAGCCATGTCTGCAGATCCGGGTCGAAGGGGTCCGCAATCACCGCGATGAGCGCCCCGACGTCATCCCGCAACAGCACACAATGGCGTTGCAAGGCGCGTGCGAGCGGCAGCAGATCAAAGGCCGCGGCATACACCAGCATGTCGGCGGTCTCCGCCACCTCCATGCCGAACAAGGACGCCACCTCGCGGACAAACTGCCGTGGTTCAATCCCGGTGAGAGCCTCGAGCTCGGCCACCACGGTACGCTGGGAGCGGCGGGCCAGCGCCTGCGCACGCGCAAGCGTTTCCGTGTCCAGGTTCAAGGTTGCAGGCGTCAAGCCAGCGCCGGGCGCGTTCAAGACAAGCTCCCCGCGAGATCAAAGATCGGCATGTAAAGCGAGACCACGATCACACCAACCACCACACCGATCGCCGCCATCAGCAAGGGCTCGAAACTGCGCACGAAGCGGTCGATCCAGCGGCTGATTTCGCCATCGTAGAAGGCCGCCGATTGCGACAGCATGGTGCCCATTTCTCCGGTACGCTCGCCAACCCGCAGCAAGCGCAGAGAAATCGGTGTGCCCAGATTATTCGACTCGAACGCAGTGGACAGCGGCACCCCCGCTTCAACCTGCGCGCGCGTCGCGCTCAAACTCTGGCGGATCGATACCGACACCATGCCCTCCACCATGCGCATGGCGGAAACGATCGGTATACCGCCCTCCACCAGCATCCCCAGCGTGAGATAAAGGCGCGACAACTCATGAATATGGATGCGCTCGCCGATGCCGGGAATGCGCGCGATCAGCGGCGCGATACCGTGGCTACGCATCACGCTGCGCGCCAGCACGACCAGTGCGAGCATGCCTCCGATGACCGCGGCAAGCAGGGTCAAGGAGTGCTTGCCGGCAAACTGCCCCCATCCCAACAGCATTTGCGACATCCAGGGAAGATCGCGCCCGGCCCCGCGGTAGACCTCGGAGAAATGGGGCACGACATAGGCGATCAGGAAAATACTCACCCCACCGCCCACCAACATCAGGATCGTTGGATAAATCGCTGCGCTGATGATTTTGCTGCGCACCGAGTCGATGCGCTGCTGATAATCAATAAACCGCGACAACGCGCGCGGCAGATCGCTGGTACCTTCGGCGGCGCGCACGATGCCGGTATAGAGCGGATGAAAAATCTCCGGTTGCTCG
>CAIWNB010000295.1 GCA_903913965.1 uncultured beta proteobacterium | reverse complement strand
TTCCATGGCGTCGTCGAACTTGACGTAATTACTGCGCGCCGACAAACGCGGCCCCTTGAGATCGTACATGCCGCTGCATAGCAGCGCACCTTTGATGAAATCGTCGGGGATATCGTATTCGCGCCGCCAGTCGGTAATCAGTGCGGTGCCGGCAAGATGCGCGCCCGAAGAATGGCCCGAGATATAAATACGATTGACGTCACCGCCAATCTTTCCAGCATTCTTATAAACCCAGGCAATCGAACGGCGCACCTGCTGCGCCATGCTACGCAGGCTGTCAGCCGCGTCCTGCACCAGCGTGAAATCGGGCACTACGTAGACGGCGCCGGCGTAATGCAGGAGTTCAGCGGCGTCAGCATGTTCAGCGGCCGTGCCGCTGCGCCAGGCCCCGCCGTGGATAAATATCTGGATTGGCGCAGCGGATTTTTTTGCCGGATAGACATCGAGTTTTTCGATGTCCGTCGGGCCATAAGCAAAACGCTGCGGCTCACCCAAACGCTTGCGCGCCTCCGCGCTAAGGCGTCGCATGCGACCCTGCACATCGCGTATGTTCGCCGCATAGACCGCCTGATCATAGGCGTCATCGAGTGCTGACTGGTCGTAATCGAGGTAAACCCGTGGGCCCTTCACGCGAGGCGCGGCACTCTGCGCGTGGGCAGCATCGCCGAAAACACCGGTGGCAGCAGCCACTGCGCAGGCCGCTGCCGTGCCAACAACAGCGCGACGGTCATGGTCGGTCGCCATACCGCCTACTTCTTGACCATGGTGCTTCCGTAGAGCCCGGTCGGCTTAACCAGCAGGATCAGCAGCATGATGGCAAACGGCGCCATCATCGCCAGCGGCGCGTAAATCAACGAGCCGATGGACACCACCTGCCCGACGATCAGCGATGAAATCAGCGTGCCCTTAATGCTGCCCAGACCGCCGATGATCACCACCATGAAGACGAAAGCCAGCACCTCAAGCCCCATATTCGGATCAACCATGATCAGCGGCGCATGCAGACCACCGGCCAGACCCGACATCGCCCCGGCAATTACAAAGGTGATCGTAAACAGACGCGAGACATTAATACCGAGCCCCTCGACGTGTTCAACATCTTCAATGCCGGCGCGGATTGCCTTGCCGATAATGGTCTTGTTGAGGAACACCCAGATACCGAGATACACCAGTCCGGCGATCGCCACCACCATCAATCGATAGAGCGGCACTTCGGTGCCGAGAATGTTGATGAGGTCGGAGGTCGGCATGCGCACCGGACGCGGCACTACGCCCCAAATCGCCTTGATCACACCAACCCCGCCGATCAGGATACCGAACGAGGTGATCATGCTAAATGTCAGTTCGCGTTCGTAAATGCGGCGGAAGACAAAACGTTCGACCAGCAAGGCCAGTGTGCCGCTAATCGCCACCCCGGCGAGCACGCCCAGCCACACATTGCCGCTGGCCGTGCTGACGGTATAGGTCAGATAGGCGCCCACCGCGTAATACAGCAATTGATCAAGGCTGATGATGCGCATCAAACCGAAACACAACGACAGGCCGATCGACATCAAAAAATATACGCTGGCCATGCTAAGGCCAAAAATGACGCCGGAAAGAAGCAGTTGGCTATCCATCAGCGCTGCCCCTCCGCTTTACCATCAGCGGCTTTGCCGCGAGAAAACAACCGTTCGAGCCAGGGTGCAGCCGAACCCCAGAGGCCTTTTTCACCGGCCAGCATAATGAAAACCAGAATAAAGCCGACGAAGAGCTCCCAGTTGCCGATGAACTTGCTCAGCACGTCGCGCAGGGCCGTATACGCAATGGTGCCCACCAGCGGTCCAAACAAAGTACCGACGCCGCCCAAGATCGTCACCACCACCGGGTCGGCGGTGCGTGCGGCGGCCGTCACCTCGGGGCTCACCGAACCGAGATACACCGCATACAAGGAACCTGCCAGCGCGGTCGTGGTATTGGCAATAACAAAAGCAATCAAACGCACCTTGAAATTGCTATAGCCGAGAAACTGGAACTTCGCCTCATTGATCTTGGTGGCAAGACAACAGGCACCGAACAGCGTGTCATCGAGATATTTATAGAGTGCCCAAACACCGATCGCGACCAGCGTGGCAAAAATGAAAAAGTCACTCGACTTGCCAATGTTCAGGATCGGTGTCGAGGCGATGTTGGTCAGAAACCACAGACCGTTGTCCCCCTTGGTGTACTCGGCCAGCACCTTCTGCATCATGTAGAACACAATCACCGCCAGCGCCAGATTGACCAGCGCGAAGTAATCACTACGCAGACGCACGAACAGCGGACCGACGATGCAGGCACCAATAAAGCCGCAGGCAACACCGGCGAGTATGGCGAGGTAAGGATTGGTGCCGAAATAGAACAGATAGAAGGCCGTGCCATAGGCGCCGAACGCCAGATAGGCGGGCTGCCCGAATGAGATAAAGCCGACGCGCCCGAGCAGAAAGCTGCAACCGATCGTGTAGATCGAAAAAATCAGCACTTCATTGATGAACGGCAGCGGCAGAAAAAAACGCCCCGCCGCCAGCAGCCCGAATGCGAGCAATATGCCCCACCACCATTTGATTGCGTTGACCATCCGGCGCTCCTAGAGATACGGTTCGCAGTCGGCCGGCTTGAGCGCCCCGCCCTGCAGTTCGGCGGCAATGCGACCGTCACGCATCGCATAGACCTTGTGCGCAATCGAACAGACCAGCGGCAGGTTCTGCTCGACGATCACCAGCGCCGCGCTCTTGCTTAGTTCACCAAACACCTGTTTGAGATGGGTCACGATGCTCGGCGCCAGGCCCTCGGTGGGCTCGTCGATCAACATCACCCGCGGCTTGCCCAGTGTGGCGCGACCGATCATCAGCATCTGCCGTTCGCCGCCGCTGAGAAATCCGGCTTTGCGATCAATCAGAATTTTCAGCTTCGGGAAAAATTCAAACACCGTATCCCAGTTGTAATCCTTGGTGGCGTAGCTGCCGAGTTCGAGATTTTCCCGCACGGTCAGGTCGGAGAACACCTTCTTGTCCTGCGGCACATATTTGATACCCATGCGCGCCACGTCATACGGCCGGCGACCGAGCAGGTTGTCACCACCGGCCGTCACCTCGCCCGACAGCGGCTTGAGAAAGCCGGCAACGCTCTTCAGCAAGGTCGTCTTGCCGGCGCCATTGCGACCAACGCAACAGACAATCTGGTTGGGCGCGACATCAAAGCTCACATCGAACAGAACCTTCGATTCACCATAGGCGACGTTCAGATTACGCACCATCAAGCTGGATTCAGACATGCGCAGCCTCCGCACTGTCGTCAATCTGCCAGTAACTCTTGCGCACCTCGGGATGATTCAAACACTCTTCGTAACCGCCCTCGGCGATGATGCGACCTTCGTGCATCACCGTCAGACGTTCAACGAAATCCTTCACATGCGAAATCTTGTGTTCGACGATCAGAATCGTCTGTTTACCGAATTGTTGACGCAACACCTTGAGCACGCCTTGAATTTCCGATTCCGACAGTCCCGCCAGCGGTTCATCGAGCAGCAATACTTCCGGTTCGGCCAGCACCGCCATGGCAATTTCGAGGCGGCGTTTTTCACCGAGGCTCAGATTTTTCACCATGCGTTCACGCACCGGCAAAAGGTCGAACGTTTCCAGGATCGAGACGATCTTGGGTTCGTCATGAAAACGCTTCATCTTGGTGAAGAGCAGATTCCAGATCGAGGCCTGATGGAAGGCGCGGAAGAACGCGAGCACCAGATTATCAGTCACGCTCAGCGTGTCGAAGGTGGACGTCAGCTGAAAAGTACGTGTGATGCCACGCTCGACCCGCTGTTGCGGTGTCATGCGCGTGATATCAACGCCCTTGTGCAAAATGACGCCCTCTTCCGGCACAAACATGCCGGTCAGAAGGTTGAAAAATGTAGTCTTGCCCGCGCCGTTCGAGCCGATGATGCCGGCAACCTCGAATTCGCGCAGAGTGAAATCAACGTTATCGACGGCAACCAGACCGCCGAAGCGTTTGGTCACAGCCTTTGCCTGAAGAATTTCCTTGCCCAAATTGAGTTCCTATCGCTCTCGCACGCAATCGCGCCATGCCCGCACGTTGCGGGGATGGCGCGACCGAAACACTATTAGTAACCGAGTGACTTCAACGACGGCATGACTTGATCACCGCCGACCGAACCCATCACCTGGAACAAGTCCCACTCGTTCTTTTGATCCTTGGCACCCTTGCCTTTGACGAGGAAGGCCGCATGCTTGTACTCCGCCGCATGATCCTCGCGCCAGCGCGCCGCACCCTTGACCGAATTAAACGCGCCTTTGTTCGCCATCAACGCGGCGGAAACTTTCAGCGCATCATAGGTCTTGGCTGTTTCGAAACCGCGGAACATCTCCATGTAGCCGATGTAGGCGATGGCCGCATAGGCATCCGGCGGACGACCGTATTTGGCACGGAACAGGCTGGTGAACTCGGCGGCGCTCTTCGCCACTTCCTTGTCCGCAAAATTGGCCAGGTCGTAGTAGAAGTAGTGCATCGCGTAGACACCTTCGAGTGCTTCAGGCGGCAGGCCCTTGGCAACCACGTTGGTGATGAAGGCGTTGAACAGGGTCATTTCCTTGTTCAGGCCCATCTGCTGCGCCTGCTTCAGCAACGCCACCGCATCGGCGGCAAACTGCGCGAAGATGAAGACATCCGGCTTGGCCGCACGCACTTTCTGCAGCGTCGTCGTGTAGTCCGCAGTACCCAGCGAGAGTTCATCGTAACCGACGATCTCGGCGCCGTTCTCTTTGGCCGCCTGATACACGCCGTCACGAATATCCCAGCCGAAGCTATCGGCGCGCGCGAGGAAGAAAATCTTTTTCTTGCCCAGCGTTTTAACCGCCGAATAACCGGCCATGTAACCGACCGTCCACGGGCTATAAGCCGTGGCGAAGGTCGATTCAGCCAGCTTGCCCTTCTGGAAAGCCTCTTTGGACATCACGCAGACCGGGAAGTAAGCCAGCGGATCTTTGCTGACCAGGCCGTTGATTGTGTAAGCGACGGGCGCAAAGGTCTGACCGCCCATGCCCTTGACGCCTTCATCGAGCATATAGCGAAAACGGCGCACCGCCACGTCCTGCTTGGCTTCGTCATCCTGCACCACGCCTTCGAGTTGCACCTTGCCGCCGGGCATATCGAGACCGCCGCGCTTGTTCACCACATCGATCGCCAGCAACGCACCGTCACGCTGGGTTTCGGCAACCGCCGCAAAAGTACCGGTCAGCGGCAGCAAAATACCAACCTTGACCTTGGCCGATTCAGCCGCTTGTGCTGCGCCAAACAGGCCGCTTATTACCAACATCGAAAAGAGGCTTAGGAGCTTCTTCATGTTCCCCTCCATTTACAGGTTATTTTGGACAACCGATTCTAATCAAGCCAGCCGACGGCCGTCCAGACGAAACCGGGATGATACTCACGACGAATTTAACAACGTACGAATTACCGATTTCCCCGCCACCGCCGCGCAAAAAACAGGCGGTATTGTGCAGCATACTCCGGTTTGGCAGACTTGATCCAGCTCAAGCGCCGGAAGATAGGCGGCGGCGCCGCAGCTCCTTCATGACAGCCGAATTATCAAGGTCGCCCTCGCCGTGCGCCAGACAGGACTCGACCAGTTCAACATACAGCCCCGCCAGCGGCAGTTCCTGGCCAACGCGTTCGGCCATGCTATGCATTAAGGCAAAATCCTTGCGTGACTGTGACAGCTTGGCGTGCGGCTCATAATCGCTGCGGATCATTTTCAGGCCGCGGTTGTCCATCGTGCGCGAATACGCGGCAGACGCTTTGAGCACCTCAAGAAAGGCTTCGAGTTCGAGTCCCATCGATTCAGCAAAAGACAGGCCCTCGGCCATCACCGCACGGTTGAGGCCACCGATCAGGTTGACCGCCAGCTTGCCGCGTCCGGCCGCCCCGGCACTGCCGAGGAAATAATATTTCTTGCACAGCGTCGCCAGCACCGGCGCCAGCTCATCCATCAAGTCGCGCGTGCCGCCGACCAGACCGATGCCGTTACCGAGCGCGATCTGGTCGCTGTTGCCGGACAGCGGCATTTCCAGAAAACGCACGCCACGCTCGGCGACCCGTACGGCAAGCATGGCCACGCGATCAGGGTCGCAAGTGCTGGTGCAGACCACCGCGTGACCCGCGTCGAGCTCAAGGTGTGCCGCCCCCGCCTTGCCTTCAACCACGGCTTCAACCTGATCGGTATTGAACACCGACAGCACGATGGTGCGCGCAGCGCGTGCCACATCGCGCAAAGTCGCCGCCGCTCTGCCGCCCAATTTTTCGAAATTGGCAACGCGTGCCGGGTCAACGTCATAACCATGTACGACAAAACCTGCATCGAGCAAACGTTTTGCCAATGAAGTGCCGATGAGGCCGAGGCCAACGACAGAGACCGGAGACTGTTCAGTATTCATGTTATTCGGGTGTGATGCCGGCATGTGAGGCCACCTTTTGCCATTTGTCGATTTCAGCCTTGATATAGGCGGCGTGCTGCTCCGAGCTGTTGCCGACCGGATCAGCGCCGCGGCTAATCAGTTCCTTGCGCACCGTCGGGTCCTGCAATGATTTAGCCAGTGCGCTGTTCAGCTTCTCCACCACTGCCTTTGGCATGCCGGCGGGCCCGATAAAACTAAATCCGCTGCTGACGATAAAGCCCTTCACGCCCGACTCAACCATGGTCGGCACATCTGGCACCGAGGACGAACGCGCGGTGCCGCATTGCGCGATCATTTTGATTTTGCCGCTGCGCACGTTTTCGATCACCACAGGAATGCTCGGAAACGACAGTTGCACCTGGCCGGCAATCAGATCGATCACGCCCGGCGCGATGCCCTTGTACGGCACGTGGACCAGCTTGACCGACGCCACCGAATTCAACAACTCACCGGCAAGGTGGCCGACAGTACCAGGCCCGGAACTCGAATAGAACACCTCGCCCGGTTTGGTCTTTGCCAGCGCGATGAGGTCTTTCACATTTTTCACCGGCAGCGAAGGATGCACAACGACCGAGGTCGGAATATCGACCACCAGCCCCAGCGGCGTGAAATCCTTGACCGTGTCGAACGGCAGTTTTTTGATCAGCGCAGGGTTAATGACAAAACTCGCGGCAACAATCGCCGTAGTGCAACCATCCGGCGCGCTCTTAGCGGTGATATCGGCACCGATGGTGCCGCCCGCGCCCGGCCGGTAATCGAGCACCATCTGCTGCCCGAGCAGCTCGCCCATACGCCCGGCGAACAGCCTGAAGACGATGTCGCTGTTGCCACCCGGCGCCGACGGATTGACGACGCGGATGACCTTGCAAGGAAACGGCTGCGCCGAGGCAACGCCCGAAAAACTAACCGCACCCGCCACCAATACCAACGCGCCAGCCCATCCATGCTGCAGGAATGATTTCATCTGAACCTCCGCTTATTGCGCTTCGATTTTGGCCGCTTTGACGATCTCGGCGTAATGCCGGATGTCGCTGCGGAACGTTTTCTGAAACTCGGCCGGGGTGTCGCCCTTGGGCTCGTAGCCA
>CAIWNB010000294.1 GCA_903913965.1 uncultured beta proteobacterium | reverse complement strand
GCCGATACGGCCATAGGCGAGCGGGCGGCCGGGCTTCATGGCAATCTTCCAGAACACCACTTCGCCGAGGCGGTCCATCAATTCCTTGACGAAATCAGCTTCGCCGACCGAGACGCCACCGCTGGTGATGACGACGTCGGCATTTTTGGCGGCGATGGTGAATGCCTGTTCGATCAACTGCGGATCGTCACGCACCACGCCCATGTCGATCAGCTCGCAGCCGAGGCGTGCCAGCATGCCATGGATGGTGTAGCGGTTACTGTCGTAGATCTGGCCTTCATCGAGCGGTGTGCCAATCGAGCGCAATTCGTCGCCGGTGGAAAAGAAGGCGACACGCAAGCGGCGATAAACGGATACTTCACCGACACCCAGTGAGGCGATCAGACCGATTTCGGCCGGCCGCAGCAACAGCCCACGTTTGAGCGCGACCTGGCCGGTTTTCAAATCCTCACCGGCAAAGCGCAGATGCTGGCCTTGTTTGTGGCCTGTGCCAAACACTGCATGACCGCCATCGGCTTGGGCGTGTTCCTGCATGACGATGGTGTCGAGTCCGGCCGGCATGACGGCGCCGGTCATGATGCGTACGCATTCGCCGGCCCCTGCAACGCCGGCAAACGGCACGCCGGCGAAGGCGGTGCCGGCAATTTTCAAACGGGTTTCCGCGGACGGCTGCAGATCGGCAAAGCGGACTGCATAGCCGTCCATCGCCGAATTATTGTGCGCCGGCACGTCGAGCGGTGATGTCACGTCCTCGGCCAGCACGCGGCCCAGCGCGGCACGGATGTGCAGGCGCTCGATGGCGGCGACCGGTTGCAGAAAGCGCGCGATGAATTCGCGCGCCCTGGCGACCGGCATGGAATTGGGATCGTAGTCGTCCGCGCAACTGGCGGCACGGATGGATTGCGCGGGTTCGCTCATGTTGTTTGCAGGGGAATTATAAGAGCAGGAATTGTAACGGAATTGATCACCCGCTGCGGCCGAAAGTGATTGGTCAGATGGTCAATCAACGTTATCATTTGAGGCTACGCAATGTTTGCGCATTTATCTGAAAGTCCGTTTTATGAAGACCATGAAATACTGGCGTGGCGTGTTTGCGCTGCTGCTGTTTTTTGCCAATGCTGCGCTGCAGGCCGCACCCGATATTCGCATGGCGACCACCACCAGCACGGAAGCCTCCGGCCTGCTCGCCGTGATCTTGCCGCAATTCGAAGCCAAATACGGCGGCAAGGTGCGTGTAGTGGCGGTGGGTAGTGGTGCAGCGATGAAGATTGGCGAAAGCGGCGACGCTGATGTGCTGCTCGTGCATGCGCGCGCACTCGAGGACAAATTTATGGCGGCAGGCTTTGGCGGCGAGCGGCGTGACGTCATGTACAACGACTTTGTGCTGGTCGGACCGGCGCGTGATCCGGCGGCGCTGCGCGGTGGCCGCGATGCGCTCGAGGCCATTAAAAAAATCGCTGCCAGCGGCGCGAAGTTCATTTCACGCGGCGACGAATCGGGCACGCATGAGATGGAGAAATCCTACTGGAAGTCGGCCGCTATCGAGCCCAAAGGCGGCTGGTATGTGTCGGCCGGTCAGGGTATGGGCCCGGTGCTGACGATGGCCGGTGAACTGAATGCCTATGCGCTGACCGATCGCGCAACCTATGCGGCCTACCGTGATCGCACTGGTTTGCAGGTGTTGGTCGAAGGCGATGCGCGCATGTTTAATCCCTATGGCGTCATCACCATCAACCCGCAGCGTTATGCGAATTTGAATCACGCCGGGGCGCAGGCCTTTGCGGCGTGGATTACTTCGGCCGAAGGACAGGCGGCGGTGGCGGCGTTCAAGATCAACGGCGTGCAGATGTTCTTTCCCAACGCGCGGAAATAGCCGGCGTGGATTTATTCGAGCCAACCCGTCAGGCCTTCGTCCTGCTGCTCTCCGGCGAGGCTAAGCTGTGGGGCATTATCTGGGTTTCGCTGTGGGTGGCGGTGGCGGCCGTAGCGCTCATCGCCCCCGTTGCGATTGCCGCGGGTTTTCTGCTGGCGAAACTTAAATTCCCCGGCCGGCGTGTGTTGATCGTGTTGATGCAGGCGCTGTTGTCGTTTCCGACGGTGGTGATCGGTCTGGTGATTTATCTGCTGTTGTCGCGCCGCGGCCCGCTGGGTGCGTTTGAATTGTTGTTCACGCCGTGGGCGATCATGCTGGGCTATATCGTCATCGCGTTGCCGATTCTGATCGTGTTTACGGTGTCAGCGGTGCAGGGCGCCGATACGCGTATTTATGAAACCGCGCGCAGCCTCGGCGCACGTCCCCTGCGCGCCGCCTTGACTACACTGTGGGAAGTGCGTTTCGCCGTGATGGCCGGCATCGTCAATGCGTTTGGTCGCGTCGTCTCTGAAGTGGGTTGTGCCTTGTTGGTGGGCGGCAATATTGCCGGGCTCACACGCAACATCCCAACGGCGATTGCGCTGGAAACCGCAAAGGGTGAGTTTGCGCAAGGTATCGCGCTAGGCATGGTGTTGGTGGTGCTGGCGGTAGGCATCAACGTGGTCCTCGCCGCTTTGCAGGGACGGGGTGGACTCGAATGAGAGCACCGCTGCTGCAGTGGTCAGGTTTGCAGAAAAGTTTCGGTGACCGCGTGTTGTTTGCCGATGCGGCGCTCACCCTGCAGGCCGGCCATGGGTATGTCTTGAGCGGTGCTAACGGCAGCGGAAAAACCACGCTGTTACGCATGCTTGCGGGGCTGGAGCCCCGGGATGGCGGCAGCCTGAGTTTTCGCGATGAGCACGCGCCTGATGGCGGGGTGCCCGAGCATTGGCGGCGCGAGATCATCTATGTGCATCAGCAACCGTATTTGTTTCGCAGCACGATTGCGCAGAACCTCGAATACGGATTGCGGCTGCGCGGGGTGGATGCGGCGGAGCGGGGCAACCGCGTCGCGGAGGCGCTGGTGTGGGCGGGTTTGGCCGGGTGTGCCGCGGTACCGCCGCAAAAGCTTTCCGGTGGCGAGGCACAACGGCTGGCACTGGCGCGCGCGAAGTTGCTCAATCCGGCGCTCTTGCTGCTCGACGAGCCGACGGCGAATCTCGATGGTGCGGCAAGGCGGCAGGTGCTTGATCTGGTCACCGCACTTTGCCTCGACGATCACACGGTGTTGATCGCCACGCACGATCCGGAGATTTTGCGGCTCGCCATTCTCGACCGCTTGCTGGTGGCGGAGCGCCGGGTGACGCCCGAGGAAGGGTAGAATTCGCGCATGAAAATTTTCGGCATCGCCGGCTACTCCGGTTCCGGTAAAACAACCTTGATCGAGAAGTTAATTCCGGTGTTCACCGCGCGCGGTTTGCGCGTCTCGTTGATCAAACACGCCCACCATACGTTTGACGTCGATCAGCCGGGCAAGGATTCCTGGCGTCACCGCCACGCCGGTTGCGCGGAAGTACTGATCACCTCGTCGCGGCGCTGGGCCTTGATGCATGAATTGCGTGGCACCGCCGAACCGACGCTGCCGGAACTGGTGGCCCATCTCTCCGCTTGTGATTTACTGTTGATCGAGGGCTTCAAGCACGAGGCCATCCCCAAGCTCGAAGTCCATCGCGCTGTTGTCGGCGAGCCGTTGTTGTTTCCACATGACAACCACATCACGGCGCTAGCGAGTGATGCTACGGTTGATACCATGCTGCCGCAATTCAGTCTCGATGACATTACGGGTATCGCAGCTTTCATTGAACAACAGGCGCGCGCGTTATGACGGCGCCTGCGTGCAGCGCCGGAGGACGAACATGATCAAGATTCTCTACTTTGCGGGTTTGCGCGAGGCCACCGGTTGTGCGGCGGAGTCGCTGCCACTGCCGGACGGTGTCACTGACGTGCAAGGCGTGCTGGACGTGCTGCGCGCGCGCGGTGGCGCATGGGATGAGGCGCTGGCGGAGGCGAAACGCGTGCGTGCTGCTGTCAATCAGAATCTGGCGCATGGTCAGTCCGCGGTGTGTGATGGCGACGAGCTGGCGTTTTTTCCGCCGGTGACTGGCGGCTAATGATGAGCGTCCGTGTACAGCACGAGGATTTCGACGTCGGCCGCGAGATCGCGCAATTACGTCAGGGCAATCCGCAGATCGGTGCGGTGGCGAGTTTTGTCGGCGTGGTGCGCGACCTCAATGAGGGCAGCGCAGTGGCGACGATGACGCTCGAGCATTATCCGGGCATGACCGAAAAAGCAGTCGGTAAAATCATTGATGAAGCCAAGGGCCGCTGGCAGGTTTATGACGCGCTGGTGATCCACCGCATCGGCACGCTGGCACCGCTGGATCAGATTGTGTTGGTGGTGGTGACCAGCGCGCATCGGGGGGATGCTTTTGCGGCCTGTGAATTCATCATGGATTATCTGAAAACACAGGCGCCGTTCTGGAAGAAGGAAGAGACGCCTGGCGGTGCACGTTGGGTCGAGGCGCGGGCGAGTGACGACGAGGCGGCGCAGCGCTGGCAGCAGAAGTCGTGACCGGCCTCAAAATACTGTGGCTTCTGCTGGGGCTTTTCCTGCTGCCGTCTCTGCCGGCGCGTGCGCAGAATTTGACCGTGCTGGCGGCGGCCAGTCTTCGAGAGTCGTTGGACGAAGTGGTCACGCAGTTTCAGCGCAGCGGTGGCGTCAAGGTGGTGGTCGCGTATGCGGCGAGCTCGGCGCTGGCCAAACAGATTGAAAACGGCGCACCAGCGGATGTTTTTATTTCTGCAGATCTCGATTGGATGGATTATCTCGAGCAGCGTAAATTGCTGCGGGCCGGCACACGCAACAATCTGCTGCGTAATCGGCTGGTGCTGGTCGCCCCTGCGGGCAGCCGGGTAGCGGTCGAGATCAAGAGGGGTTTTGCGCTCGACAAACTATTGGGCGAGGGCAAACTGGCGATGGCTGATCCGGATAGCGTGCCGGCGGGTAAGTACGGCAAAGCGGCGTTGGAGAAGCTCGGCGTGTGGAGCGGCGTGGAACGTAAAGTGGTGCGCGGTGACAGTGTGCGCACCGCCTTGAATTTTGTTGCGCGCAGCGAAGCGCCGCTGGGCATTGTGTATGAAACCGACGCCTTCGCTGAAAAAAGGGTGGCTGTGGTGGCGCGCTTTCCAGCCGGGACCCATCCAGCGATTATTTATCCGCTAGCGGCATTGGCGGGTGGAAAGCATGCAGGGACGCCAACTTTGCTCGCGTATTTGAAATCACCTGAAGCGCGTGCCATATTCGAGAAATATGGTTTCAGCATGGATCAATAAATGTTTGCACTGAGCGCCGACGAATGGGCGGTGATTGGGCTCAGCCTGAAGGTCGCCTTCTGGAGCGTATTGTGCAGCCTGCCGCTGGCGCTGGCCACCGCATGGCTGTTGGCGCGTACGCGGTTTTATGGCAAGAGCTTGTTCGATGCCTTGGTGCATTTGCCGCTGGTGTTGCCGCCGGTGGTGATCGGTTATTTTTTGTTGTTGCTGCTCGGCCGTCGTGGCCCGCTGGGTGCGTTGCTCGATGAATACTTCGGCATTGTGTTTGCCTTTCGCTGGAGCGGCGCGGCGGTGGCGGCGGCGATCATGGGTTTTCCCTTGATGGTGCGGGCAATACGTTTATCCATCGAGGCCATCGACAGCGGGCTTGAAGACGCCGCCCGCACACTGGGTGCGACACGGTTGCGTGTGTTTTTCACGATCACGCTGCCGCTGGCGCTGCCCGGCGTGTTCACCGGAACCCTCTTGTCATTTGCGCGCAGCCTCGGCGAATTCGGCGCCACCATCACCTTTGTCTCGAATATTCCGGGCGAGACGCAGACCTTGCCGCTGGCGATTTATACGCTCACACAAGTGCCGGGTGGGGATGCGGCGGCGCTGCGTTTGAGCCTGATTGCGATTGTGTTGTCAGTGCTGGCGTTGATGGTGTCGGAGTGGCTGGTGCGACGGTCGCAGCAGCGCGCACGGGGGCGCGATGCTTGATATCCGCATCAAGCGCCGGCTCGGCGGTTTTGCCCTCGATGCGGCGTTCCGGAGCGAGAGCGGCGTGACCGCGCTGTTCGGCCGCTCGGGGTCCGGCAAAACTACCGTGGTCAACGCGATCGCTGGTCTGGTGCGGCCGGATGAGGGCGCCATCACTGTCAACGGGGTCTGTTTGTTTGATGCGGCGCGCGGTATCGATCTGCCGGTGGAGCAGCGCCGCATCGGTTATGTGTTTCAGGACGGCCGCTTGTTTCCGCATCTGACGGTGCGTGCCAATTTGCGTTACGGCTATGAGCTGGCCAAGCCGGCTGCACGTCAGGTCGGCTTCGATCATGTGGTGGGTTTGCTCGGGCTTGAGGCTTTGCTTGAGCGCCGTCCGGGCAATCTGTCCGGCGGTGAAAAGCAGCGCGTGGCCATTGGTCGTGCGCTGTTGGCGAGTCCGCGCCTGTTATTGATGGACGAGCCGCTGGCTGCGCTTGATCAGGCGCGCAAGCGCGAGGTGCTGCGGTATATCGCTGCTTTGCACAAAGAAATCAGCGTGCCCATCGTTTACGTATCGCACGCCGTTGAAGAGGTGGTGCAACTTGCTGAAACGGTGGTGCTGATGGCTGACGGCCGCGTGGTCGCCAGCGGCGCCGTCGGCCAAGTGATGGGGCGCGCCGATCTGCGCGCGCAGGGGGTGGCGTTTGAGGGCGGCACCGTGATTGAGGCGCGGGTGGCGGCGTACGACCCGACTTACAACCTGGCGACGCTGGATTTCGACGGCGGGCAATTGAAGGCGCCTGACATTGCTGCGGCGGTGGGTGAGTTCGTTCGGGTGCGCATACGGGCCCGTGACATTGCCATTGCGCTGACCGAACCCGCGGATATCAGCGTGCTGAATGTATTGCACGGCAGCGTGCTCGATGTGGTTGCCGGCGATGACGCGCGGGCGGTGGTGCGCGTCAAGGTCGGGGCGACCGTTTTAACGTCGCGCATTACTCGCTATTCAGCCGAGCGCCTGCAGTTGACGCCGGGACGCGCGGTTTGTGTGTTGGTCAAGGCGGTGTCGTTAAATTAGCCAACTGGTTTTCGGCTAGGTAGCCTCGGTGAAAATTTATTTAATCCCGGGCTTAAGCGACGCCTAACCCGGAATACGCTGCGCTTATTCCAGACTACAAAAACCCCGTTACGGAATTTCTTCCGGACTACAAACAACGCCCGTTAAGGTATCTGGATATCCATCAACGGCGCGTATTGCTGGCCGCCATGACCGTCGGAGTCCATCAGATCGCCCTGAAAATATGGCCGCGGGATGGACGCCTTGATGGCGCAGGCGAGGTCGCAGTAAAAAAACTTCACCTGTTCCGGTAAGAGTCCATATTGCTGCGCGATGACTTCGCGGCTGACCATGCCGGAGCATTTGACCCGTTCATAAGTGGCGGCCTCTTCGAACATGATGTCGAAGGTCAGTTCGAAAGGCCCCGCGTTCTTGCTGCGGATGAGGCGTGCCAGTTCACCGAGCGAGCTCATGGCAGTTTCCTTTGCGTGGCGCCGTCGATGGCGAAATATTCAATCGGAAACATTTCGTGTGGATCATCCGGTTCGACGATATGGTTGACGTTGAAGCGATAGACCGCGCCGCGATCGAGGTGGGCAGGGTTATAAGGGCAGGCCAGCGCGGTGATGAGGCCGCTCCATTCGGGGATCGGCAGATGCAGGCCCTGATGGCGCACGATGCCGGCGATCGAACTGGCGACCTCCTGGCTGGGCGCGGTGACCTCGATCAGCAGACACAATTCATGCGAGCGGATTTCTTTCACCGGCTCGAGCGGCCCCATGGTGCCGTTCTTGCCGTAAATGCGGATGTTGATCACATACTGGGCGGGTTGCAGGCGCTCGCCATAGACCTGTTTGACGCGCGCATGGATGCGCTCGATGAGACGCGTCGTCCAGTCGTCGATCTGACGAATAATAAATGGGTCGCGTACCGAGCCGATGACGATGCTTTGATAGCCCGCCAGTTCGGCGCCTTCGAGTTTGACCGTGTAGCGTGCGGCCGGCGCAAAGCTGCTGCCGGAGACGCGCACGCTGCGATCATTCAGCGCTTCGTAGCGGCTCTCCGTGAGATCCAGCGTGCCCGAACATTCGATCAGTTTGTAGGGGTCGGCGTTTTCATAGAGGCTGTGCGAGGCGACGCTTTGCGGCGTGCAGCGATATTCGGGGTTGGGCGGTTCGACCACAAAGTGATCCTGACGCAGCCAGGCAAACATGCAGTCGGCCGACTTGCGATTGACCACGGCGGCGGCACCGCACTCCAGAATTTTTGCCGCATGCCAGGCGATGCCCGAGGGGATGCCGTGCATTTCAGCGAAGGAGGCAAAGATCGCGGTGTCGCTCGAGCGCCCGGCGAGGATGACGTCGGCGCCAGCGGCCAGTGCGCGCTGAAACGGCTCCGCGCCCATCATGCCGACGATGTGCGCGCTGCGATCAATCACCGCGTCGTTGAATTCAGGCGCCGGTTGCAGCGGTTTGATACGACACTCGTGCAGACGCTGGTGCAGATAGGCCTTGTCCTGCTCGGCGTGAATCAGCGCGAGCTTAAACGACAGATTTTCTGCGGCGGCGATTTCCTTGAGAATTTCATAACCCCAGGCGAGGTGCGGATCAGCGCCTGCAGTGCCCGTCGAGCCGATAATCAACGGCACCTTGAGGCGACGCGCCCCCATCAGCATCAGGCGCAAATCGCGCCGTACGGCTTCGCGAGGGAATGCGGGCTCACCGCTGCCCAGATGGCTGGGGCCCGGATCGGTGGAGCCGGCATCACAGCCGATGAAGTGGGGGTTTTGGGCGAGACCTTTTTCAAAGGATTCTTCCAAAAAGCCGGAGCCGCACACGCCGCTGGGGGCGAGCACGCGTATTTCGTCAGTGGTGGTCACAGGGAGGTCAAATCACAAAATCGAAGGAGCTGGGAGTCTAAGGGATAGCTGCTTTGATTCGCAACACGCACAGACGTGCGAATGCGTGCTTGACAGGGCGGGATCGCGTCGATATTTTGCAGCGCATGATGACCTCCAAAAAATATGTTTCGACCTCGCTGGTCCTGGGTGCGATTGCGCTGTGTGCAGCCGCCTTTGCTACGAATGCCGCGAATGCTGCGGTGGCCGCAGAGGCTTATCCGCAACGTGCCATCCGTCTGATCATTCCCTATCCGCCTGCGGGGGCCGGGGATATTGTCGGCCGCATGTTGAGCTCGCGCCTTGGCGAACGGCTTGGCCAGCAACTGGTGATTGATAACCGTGGTGGTGGCGGGCAGGTGATTGCCACTGAGATGACGGCGAAGGCTGCGCCTGACGGCTATACGCTGCTGCTGGCGAGCGCCACGCATGGCGTCAATCCGGGGCTGCGCGACAAGCTGCCCTATGATTCGATCAAGGACTTCACGCCTGTCACCTTGGTGGCCAGTTCGCCGTTGGTGTTCGTCGCCCATCCGGCGCTGGGGGTCAGCAATATCAAGGAGCTGGTGGCAGCGGCCAAGGCGAAGCCTGGCGTGATTACCTATGGTTCGTCGGGGCCGGGAACCGGCGGTCATCTGGCGGTGGAATTATTGAACTGGCTCGCCGGCATCAAACTCGTGCACATTCCCTACAAAGGCGCGGGGCCGGCCTTGATCGATCTGGTTGGCGGGCAGATACAGGTGGTGTGCACCAGCCCGTTGCCGGCGATGCCGCATGTCAAGGCGGGGCGTTTACGCGCGCTGGCGATGACGGGCTCCACGCGCTCGCGCGCCGCGCCGGAGATACCGACCGTTGCCGAGGCCGGTTATGGCGCCTATCAAGCCAGTCTTTATTACGCGTTATTGGGGCCGGCGAAAATGCCGCCCGCTATCGTCAAACGATTGCATACCGAGGCGGTGGCGGTGATCAAATCGCAGGAAATGAGTGACCAGTTGCTGTCACAAGGCGCTGAAGGCGGCGGTAACACGCCGCAGGAGCTCGAAGCGTTTTTGCGCGCCGACATCGATCGCTGGACCAAGGTCATCAAACAGGCGCAGATACGGGCTGATTAGAACGTTCATATAAGTGTGACCGGAAGCGAGGGGGGCGACGCATGAAGAACGAGAACAAAGCGATGCAGGGGGAGTTTGCCGATAGCCGCAGCGCGCAGCGCGTCGATGGGCGGCGCACATTTCTGCGCCATTCAGCGGCGCTGACGGCGGGTTTGGTGGCGGGTGAGGCAGCGGCGCAGTCTGCCACCGGCAATCTGCCGCCGAATGTTCCGGCATGGATGAAAGGTGAGGGCGGCGCTTTGTCTGACGGCGTCTATGGGTTGCCTTCCCCATTTGAAAAAAATGTGGTGCGACGCGGTCGCGGCGATCAGGTGATGCCGGGTTCGGGTTCGGCGATGACGCCGTTGCAAAGCTCGCGCGGCATGATCACCCCCAACGGTCTGGTCTTCGAGCGCAGTCATGCCGGCATCCCCAGGATCGATCCGGCGCAGCATCGACTGATGGTGCACGGCATGGTGCGCCAACCGATGATTTTCACGATGGACGACCTGATGCGCTTGCCGTCGGTCTCGCGTATTCATTTCCTCGAGTGTTCGGGTAATGGCTCGCGCGAATGGCGCACGCCGTTTGCCAAGAGCGTGCAGGTCAGCCATGGCTTGCTGTCCTGCTGCGAATGGACCGGTGTTGCCTTGTCAACCATCTTCGAAGAGGCCGGTGTGCAGGCGGGCGCGGAATGGGTGCTGGCCGAGGGCGCGGATGCCTCGGCGATGACGCGTTCGCTGCCGATGGCGAAGGCGCTCGAAGATGCGATGCTGGTCTACGCACAAAACGGTGAGGCATTGCGTCCGGAGAATGGTTATCCCTTGCGGCTGTTTCTGCCGGGCTTCGAAGGCAATATGAGCATTAAATGGTTGCGTCGCTTGAAAGTCGGCGCCGAGCCTTTCATGAGCCGTGAAGAAACCTCCAAGTACACCGATTCGCTACCCGACGGCACGGCGCGGCTATTTACGTTTTCGATGGACGCCAAATCGGTGATTACTTATCCGGCGCCGGATCACAAACTGGCGCAACGCGGGTTTTATGAAATTTCAGGTCTGGCGTGGACCGGCAATGGACGCATACGTCGCGTCGATGTGTCGACCGATGGCGGGCGCAACTGGCGCGAGGCGGCCTTGCAGGAGCCGGTCTTGAGTCGCGCCCTCACGCGCTTTCGGTTGCCCTGGCAATGGGATGGCAAGCCGGCGGTATTGCAAAGCCGTGCGCTCGACGAGAGTGGTTATGTGCAGCCGACGCGTAGCCAGCTGGTGGCGCAGCGCGGGATGAATTCCAATTATCACTACAACGCGATTCAATCGTGGGCGGTGGCGGCGAGCGGGGAGATCAGCAATGTCCATGCGTAACGCGTATTGCGGCGGCTTGATCCTGGCGCTCTCGGTGTTGTCGTGCGTAGCATCGGCGCAAACGAAGTTCAACATTGGCAAGCCGGCGACAGAGCAGGAGGTCAAGGGCTGGGACATTGATGTGTCGCCGTCCGGTGCCGGCTTGCCTGCCGGCAGTGGTAGCGTGGCGCAGGGGGGGCGTTTGTATGCGGAAAAATGTGCCGCCTGCCACGGCGCCAAAGGCGAGGGTAAACCGGCGGATCGTCTGGTCGGCGGGCAGGGCACACTGAAGGCGGCCTCGCCGGTGAAGACCATCGGCAGCTTCTGGCCGTATGCCACCACCATTTACGACTATGTGTATCGTGCGATGCCGTACAACGCACCGCAGTCCTTGAGCGCGAACGAAACCTACGCCCTGACCGCCTACCTCTTGCACATGAATGGCATACTCGGCGCTGACGCCACCTTGGATGCGGTGTCGCTGCCGAAGATACGCATGCCGAACCGCGATGGTTTCGTCAGCGACGGGCGGCCGGATACGTTTAACCAGCCGTGTCGCAGCGACTGCAAATGACTTTCAGCGGATTTATCGCAGTGGGGCTGGGCGCTGCACTCGGCGCCTGGCTGCGCTGGATCTTTGGAATTTTCCTCAATCCGCTGTTTGCCAATATTCTGCTCGGCACTCTCACGGCCAATCTGATCGGTGGTTATCTGATCGGTATTGCGGTGGAGTATTTCATGACGCACGCGGGTCTGCCCTCGGAGTGGCGCTTGTTTGTGATCGTCGGCTTTCTCGGCGGGCTGACGACGTTTTCATCGTTTTCGGCGGAGGCTGTTGAGTTGCTGAGCGACCGTGATTTTCTGTGGTCCTTCGTGCTGGTGGCCAGCCATATGCTCGGTTCACTGGCGATGACCTGGCTGGGTATCCTCACCGCGCGCTCGCTGAGCGCGTAATTCGCTGCCAATACTGATGCTACGCCAGCGTTGAAACGAACACGCAAGCCTTGAGACGAAAACGCAAGCGTTTAGACGAAAACGCCAGCGTTGAGACGAATACGCAAGCCTTGAGACGAAAACGCCAGCGTTGAAACGAAAACGCAGGCTTTGAGACGAAAACGCAGGCGTTTAGACGAAAACGCAAGCGTTTAGGCTGTTTAAGCGATCACGCTGGCATTGAACTGATCACGCACGCGTTCAGCGGTTGATCAGCGTGCGCGCCGCGTAGCTGAGTTCGCCAGCCGTCAAACCGACCGGTCCGTCACCTGCAGCGACCAGCGCATCCCCCGCCGCCCCATGCAAATGCACGCCCGCCAACAACGCGGTTTGTGCCGAGGCGCCTTGCGCGATCATGGCGGCGATCATGCCAGTGAGCACATCGCCCATGCCGGCGCTGGCCATGCCGGGATTGCCGCTGTTGTTGATGAACCACAGGCCGTCGGGCGAGGCGCACACGCTGCCGGCGCCCTTGATCACCACATAGCTATTAAGACGTTGCGCAATGTCGATTGCCGCCGCCACACGATCGGCTTGAATCACCGCGGTGGTGGTGCCAAGCAGGCGTGCCGCTTCGGCAGGGTGTGGTGTCAATACGCTCTCGTTGGAGTGCGTCCGCAACTGATCCTGCATCGCGGTGTCGCCAGCGATCAGATTAAGCGCATCAGCGTCCAGCACCAGCGGCAGTTTTCCAGCGAGGGCGATTCGTACGCATTCGGCAGCTTGCGGCGAGGTACCCAGCCCGGGCCCGACGGCGAGACAGTTGAGGTTGCTGAGGGTGGCGATGTCGGAAAAGGCGCGCAGCATCAGTTCGGGCTGCAATAAATCGACGCTCGGCGCCGCGGCATCGAGCAGGCCGACGTAGACACGACCGGCGCCCAGATGGAGGGCGGCGCGGCCGGCGAGCAGCGCAGCACCGAGCATGCCGGTCGCGCCACCGATGATGCCGACGCTGCCGTAATCGCCCTTATGGCTGTTGGCGCGCCGCGCCGGTAGTGCGACGCGCAGAATGGTGTCACCGATGACGGCGCCGTGCGCCGGTTTGAGCGCGCTGCAATCGATGCCGAGGTCACAGACGTGGATGCGCCCGCAGCAATCCGGGCCGTCGCCAGTGAGCAGGCCCGGTTTGATCGCAATAAACGTGACAGTGTGATCAGCGTTAATGGCGCGGCCGCGGATGCGGCCGCTGTCGGAGGAAAGACCGCTCGGCATGTCGAGGGCGAGCACCGGGGCGTTCAGCGCATTCACAGCGAGCACCAGATCGGCGAAACGACCGCTGATGTCGCGTTGCAGGCCAATGCCGAACAGGCCGTCGATCACCAGATCCCACGCAATGTCGTCAGGAATGTCGTCCAGCAGGGTGCCGCCACTGTCGATCCAGTGCTGGCAGGCAGCTCGTGCATCGGCGGGCAATTTCTGCTGTTCGCCGGCAAACACCAGATCGATCATGTAATGCCATTGCCTGAGATGGCGCGCGACGACAAAGGCATCGCCGCCATTATTGCCGGGGCCGGCGATTATCAGGATGCGGCCATCGGCTAGCAGCGTGTGCACGAACTCAGCAGCGGCGAGGCCTGCACGTTCCATCAAACCCGGCGGCGCCAAAGTGGCGGCGGCCATGCGTTCGAGTTCACGGATTTCCGCGGTGAGATAGACCGGGCTGTTTTCGGCGCAGGTATACATGGCCTGAGTTTACCCCTCGCCAGCTGCCGGCACGCTGCGGGCAGGGTGGGTTTCAGTTAAAATTTGGCTTTACGGACATTGCGTTGCCTTCATGTCGCAGATACTGAGTTTTCGCGGGCGCAATGCCCTTTCGGGCTTCCGAATCGCCAAGCTGACCGCGGCGCTGGCTGCCGCCGGTTTGCGTCCCTCCTCGATTGCCGCCGAATATCACCACTTTGCCAGTGTTACGCGTGCGCTCAGCACTGCCGAGCGCGGCACGCTCGAACGTATCCTGACCTATGGCCCGGCGGTTGACGAAGCCGCCACGCGCGGCGAAATGCTGCTGGTGGTGCCGCGTTTGGGCACTATTTCGCCGTGGGCCTCCAAAGCCACCGACATCGCCCGCCAGTGCGGGCTGGACATGATCGAACGCATTGAGCGTGGCACCGTCTGGCGTATTGAAAAGAACGGTGGCGGCGCGTTGACGGCGAGCGAACTCGAACAGGTCTTGCCGCTGATTCATGACCGCATGACGGAGACGGTGCTGCGCGATATGTCCGCTGCCGACGCTTTGTTTGCACAGGTTGATCCGCAGCCGCTGGCCACCGTGGATGTCTTGCAGGGCGGCATCGAGGCCTTGCAACGCGCCAATCGCGAGATGGGACTGGCGCTGTCGGACGATGAAATCGAATATCTGTGCAGCAATTTCTCGCGCCTCGGACGCAATCCGAGCGACGTCGAATTGATGATGTTTGCGCAGGCGAATTCGGAGCATTGCCGGCATAAAATTTTCAACGCCGACTGGGTGATCGACGGTGTGGCGCAGACGCAATCGCTGTTCGCCATGATCCGCAATACGCATGCGAAAAATCCGCAAGGCACGGTGGTGGCGTATTCGGATAATTCATCGATCATCGAGGGCGCGCGCGTGCAGCGGTTTTATCCGCGTGAGGGCGGCGCCTATGGCTATGCGGAAGATGACACGCATATCCTGATGAAGGTCGAAACGCACAATCACCCGACGGCTATTTCACCGTATCCCGGTGCGGCTACCGGTGCCGGCGGTGAGATCCGCGATGAAGGTGCCACCGGTCGCGGGTCGCGGCCGAAGGCGGGCTTGAGCGGATTCACCGTCTCCAACCTTGAGATCCCCGGCTTTCGTCAGCCGTGGGAAGCCAGTTCCTACGGCCGGCCCGGTCATATCGCCTCGGCCTTGCAGATCATGCTCGACGGTCCGCTTGGCGGAGCGGCGTTCAACAATGAATTCGGCCGGCCGAATTTGTGCGGCTACTTCCGTACCTTCGAGCAGGAAGTCGGCGGCGAGATGCGCGGCTATCACAAGCCCATCATGATCGCCGGTGGTCTGGGCAATATTGCCGCACGTCATTCGTACAAAGAGAAAATTCCGGTTGGTGGGCTGTTGATTCAGCTTGGTGGCCCGGGTATGCGGATTGGCCTCGGTGGCGGCGCTGCTTCGAGTATGCAAACGGGGGCCAATATCGCCGCCCTGGATTTTGATTCGGTGCAACGGGGTAATGCCGAGATTCAGCGCCGTGCGCAGGAGGTCATTGACCGCTGTTGTGCACTGGGTGATGCCAATCCAATCTTGTCGATACACGACGTCGGTGCCGGCGGGTTGTCCAACGCCTTGCCCGAGCTGGTGCACGGCGCCGGCTGCGGCGGGTTGTTTGATTTGCGCGCGGTGCCGAGTGAAGAGCGCGGCATGTCGCCGCTGCAAATTTGGTGTAATGAATCGCAGGAACGTTATGTGTTGGCGATTGCCGCCGACAGCCTGGCGGTGTTCCGCGACATTTGCGAACGCGAGCGTTGTCCGTTTGCGGTGGTGGGCACCGCCACCGCCGATGATCGACTGACCGTGCGTGATGCGGTGTTTGATAACGCCCCGGTCGATATGGAACTCTCGGTGCTGCTTGGCAAGCCGCCGAAGATGCTGCGCAACGTCACGCATCGCGAGTCTGTGCCCGTGGCGTTTGAGGTATCGCGACTGGATCTGCGTGAGGCGGCAGCACGCGTGCTGAGCATGCCGTCGGTGGCCGACAAAACCTTTTTGATCTCCATTGGTGATCGCAGCGTTGGCGGCATGACGGCGCGCGACCAAATGGTTGGTCCGTGGCAGGTGCCGGTGGCCGACGTTGCCGTGACGCTGATGGGCTTTCAGGAAACCCGCGGTGAGGCGATGGCGATGGGCGAACGCACGCCGCTGGCATTGATCAACGCCGCCGCCTCCGGGCGCATGGCAGTGGGCGAGGCGATCACCAATATCGCCGCGGCGCGTATCGCCGCCATCGGCGACATCAAACTCTCGGCCAACTGGATGGCGCCGGCGGGTCACCCCGGGGAAGACGCCGCACTCTACGACACCGTGCGCGCCGTCGGCATCGAGCTGTGTCCGCAACTTGGCATTAGCATTCCGGTCGGCAAGGATTCGATGTCGATGAAAACGCGCTGGCAGGATGGCACCCAGGCTAAGGAAGTCACCGCGCCGCTGTCATTGATCGTTTCGGCGTTTGCGCCTGTGGTCGATGCGCGGCAGACGCTGACGCCGCAGCTGCGCACCGATTGCGGCGACACCGATTTGATCCTCCTCGACCTCGGGGGCGGGCGCAATCGTTTGGGCGGTTCGGTGCTGGCGCAGGCTTATGGACAAACCG
>CAIWNB010000293.1 GCA_903913965.1 uncultured beta proteobacterium | reverse complement strand
GGGAGACGATCCAGCGCAGGCGGCAAACCCGCGCGCTGCATCGCCACCATGATGTAGCGACCGGCCTGCGGATAGAGCTCGTTGACCGACGAGAGGTCGGGACCCGAGAACGGATAGAACACCGTCTCCCCCTCTTTGGAATCAATCTCGCTGCACGCCCAGTTGGCCATGGGGACACCGATTTTTTCGCGGTAGCTGCTCCATTGCGCATTGACGTCTTTGGCAAAGGCTGCAAATTGCGAACGTGCCGCCGGCTCAAAACCAGCCGGATCCGGTTGCAAGCCGGCGACGATGCGCGCCATCTCACTCGAGGATATCGCAGGTGCCGCAGCCGCCCGCGCCAGTGTCGGAACAACCAAAAACAAGACCAAAAAGAACCGTAAGAACCTGCTGCAATACCCCATGATGCCCTCTCAAGACCGGCGCAAAAAATGCCCGGAAACGCCGAAAAACGCACAAAGGGCGTGATTATCGCAATCCAAAGCTAAAAAAGCCAAAATTTTGTGGCGCCAGAGCGCCTGCGCCACCGCTTCGCGGCGCTTTTAACGCAGCGTTTCGACGAGAAACTCATCGAGCAGCGCATTGAAACGCTGCGGCTCGTCGACAAACAGTGCGTGACCAGCGCTGTCAAAAACCTCAGCGCGCGTCGCCGGCCGCTTGCGCAGCAGGTTTTCCGCCTGCCCGCGCAAACGTTCGGTGACCACGTAGAGCACGGGTTTGGTGGTGCCATAAACGGCGGTGCGCCAATATTCGCGCGGCTGCTTAAAGGTCAGCAGTTGCACGCTCGCCTGATAGGGTGTTTTAAGCGCCTGCTTGGTGAGGGCTGCGTAATAGGCCTCGTCCTGCGTCGAACGAAACATCTCGCGTACAAACTGCGCCATGGCCTGCTTGCGATCGGCTCGCAAACGCGCCATGAAATTACCGCCGCCTTTGGACACCGGATCTTCGCCGACCGAGTTATCGACCAGCACCAGTCCGGCGATGCGGCTGTCGCCCTGCGTCTGCACATAGGCCAGCGCCTCCAGCACACCCAGCGACCAGCCGGCCAGCACCACGCGCGGCACGCGCAAATGCTCGATTAATTCACCGATGTCTTTGGCACGACGCTCAACATTATGTCCGCTACGGGCGATCTGGGATTCGCCCTGGGAACGCGGATCAAAGGCAATCACGCGATAGTTTTTTGCCAGATGTGCGATCTGCGGCGCCCAGATCGACGCCGGCATGGTCCACCCGGGAACCAGCACGATGACCTCGCCCGCGCCGGCGGCCGTGTAATGCAGGCGCACGCCGTCACTCGAACGAAATTCTGCGGCCTGCGCCACCGGTGTAAGACTACTCAAGAAGAACAACGCCCAACCAGCAACAGCCGCCACCGCGCGTGCGCAGCGGGGCGCATTGTTCAGATCTGCACCATCTCGAAGTCGGCCTTGGTCGCCGAACAATCCGGGCAGGTCCACGTCTCGGGCACTTCGGCCCATGGCGTGCCCGGTGCAATACCGTCATCCGGCATGCCGGCCGCCTCGTCATAGACAAAAGCGCACAACACGCATTGCCACCGTTTGAAATCACCTGTGTTCATTTTTCCCCCGTGATTGATTTTACCCTGCCCGCGTCCATTCGCGGCAACACCGCCACAACCGATGTCTGCGGCGTATTGGAACTACCGCTTCAGCGCGTCTTGCCGGCGGTTTTGGCAAATACAGTGCGCCACAGCGCAATTTCTTCGCGCAGTCGTTTGCCAAATTGCTCGGCACTACCGCCGGCGGGCTCGGCACCAAGCGCTGCCATCCGCTCCTTGACGTCGGCGCTGTTCAGCGCCGCGTTGATGTCGGAGTTGAGGCGGTTGATGATGGCCGCACTGGTGTCGCCCGGCGCCAGCACACCATACCAGTTGTTCACTTCGAAACCGCGATAACCGGATTCCGCCACCGTCGGAATATCCGGCAGCACTGGCAGGCGTTTGATACCGCTCACCGCCAGCCCGCGCAATTTACCCGAGTTGACGTAACTCACCGCCGGTGGACTGGCGATAAACATCATCGGCACCTGCCCGCCGACCACGTCTACCAGCGCCGGACCGGCCCCTTTGTAAGGAATGTGCACGACGTCGATGCCGGCGGTGCTTTGAAACATCGCCATCGCCAGATAAATCGCACTGCCCTCGCCAGCTGAAGCATAGTTGAGCTGGCCGGGTTTTGATTTGGCCAGCGTCACCAGCTCACGCACGGTCTTCACCGGCAGTGAAGGATGCACAACCAGTACGTTGAAGGATGCCGCCACCATTGCCACCGGTGCGAGGTGTTTGAGCGTGTCGTATGGAAGATTATCGTTAAGCGCCGGGTTCGCCGACAACGCCGGGTTGCCGAACAAGAGCGTATAACCATCGGCGGTGGCTTTGGCCACGGCATCGGTACCGATCACCGTAGCCGCGCCACCACGATTTTCCACCACCACCTGCACACCGAGGCGTTCGGACAGGCGCGCTGAAATGATGCGCCCCATGATATCGACTCCACCGCCGGGTGCGTAGGGCACGATCATGCGAATCGGTTTGGAGGGATAGGGTTGGGGTTGGGCCTGACTCAGCGCCGGATAAAGAACGCTGCAGGCAGCGACCTGGGCGAGAACAACAAAGTGGCGAAACATGAATGCTCTTTTCATCGAAAGACAGCCCGCCATTCTATTATGGCTGCGCCATCCGCGGATACCGTTCGCAGAAACCGCGCCAATACCTGATGCTAGAATCGTCGCCATGAAAAATACTTATGAATCGGGCGTCGCACCGCCCGCGCGATCGGGCGAACCCGTCCTCTGGTTCGCCTTTCAGAAATCGGAACTGCTGCTGGTACGTTCTGACGACGGCATTCAATTGCCGCATTGTCACGATCTGGCAGAACTCGGTTTGAGCAGCGTGCGTAGCGTTTATCTCGGCACCTATAGCGGGCGCCATTGCTATGTCGCAGAACTGGCACATACGGAAACGCCGCCGGCCGGTCACGAATTGCAAGGCCTGCGCAGCGTGCTCGGCGGCCCCGACCCCGCGCTCGGCACGCTCGCCGGGCGCGCTTTTCAGATCATGGAATGGGACCGCAACCATCAATATTGCGGTCGTTGCGGTACGCCGACGCAGGTGCGCCTCGACGAGCGTTCGCGGGTCTGCCCCTCATGCCGCATGACATCCTACCCGCCGGTATCGCCGGCGATCATGATACTGATCGTGCGCGGCCGTGAAATTCTGCTGGCACGCAAGAAAGACTGGCCGCAGGGTCGCTACAGCGCCCTGGCGGGCTTCGTCGAACCGGGCGAACAACTCGAAGACACGGTGCATCGCGAGACCATGGAAGAAGTCGGTCTGCAGATCAAAAATCTGCGCTACTTCGGCAGCCAGCCGTGGCCGTTCCCGCATCAGCTGATGATTGCGTTTACCGCCGAGTATGCCGCTGGCGAAATCACCCCGGACGGCGTTGAAATCGAAGAGGCGGCATTTTTCGATGTCGACAACCTGCCGAACCTGCCCGCCGGCATCAGCATTTCACGACGCATGATAGACACCGTGGCGAAGAAACTCGCGAACGGCGAAACGCTTTAACAATGACGGCAGACAAAAAAACGGCGCGTCATTGACGCGCCGTTTTTATTAGAGCAACAGGGCAATTAGAAATTCATTTCCAAGGCGTAGAGGCCACCGGTAAAGCGGTCACCGCAGAAGAGGATACCGCGGTCATCGATCCACACGTCGTTGATCTGGGCAGAACCCTTCGGCGACATCGGCGGCGTACCCGGAACGAAATAGCCGATTTCCTTCGGCTGATACGGGTTGGCCAGGTCATAGGCGCGCACACCGCCGTTGAAGAAGGTGGCGACGACGATGTCGTCCGAACGCCATGACAACGGGCTCGGATAGTTTTCATGCAGGTTGTGCGAGCCGTAACGTCCGCCACGCTTGGCAAACACTTCAACCGGCGGCAGCGGCAAGGTCGAAATCGGCACGAGGTTCTTCTCGTTACGCATGTCGAACACCCAGGTCAGCTTCGGCCAGTCTTTGCCGTCGTCATAGACACACTCGTCGGACACCATCAAGAGGTCGCGGCTGAACAGCGGCATCGCGGTATGCGTGAAGCCGTTGAAAGGCGGAGAGTAGTTGAAACGCGACACTTCCTTCGGATGCGCCTTGTCGCTGATGTCGAGCACCACCACGCCGCCGTCGATGTAACCGAGATACGCACGGTCGGGACGCTGCGGGTAGCACATCGTGTTGTGCGGACGATAGCCGTTATCGAAATTCGGATTGCGCGGCAGCGGCGTTTCGCCTTTCTTCTGCCCCGGATACCACCAGCGGCCCGCCTCGACCGGCTTGGACGGGTTGCGAATGTCGATGATCTGATAGAACTGGTGATCGTTCTCGTTGTTCGGCTCGAAGTCAGCCGCACCGGAAGAAATGTGCACGTATTCGCCGTCGACACACCAGACACAGTGCACGCCCCAGGAATGCGCACCGGAAGTATCGTAGTGGGAAATCTTGCGCGGTGTTTCAGGCTTGCTGATATCCCAGATATCAAAACCGGCCGGCGTGCACGGAATCGTCGTGCCACGGATCTGGTGCGCCACGATCAGATAGTCGCCGCAGACTTCGAGCGAGTTGGAGCGCATCTTGTTGTGCGGCAGATCGGTCTGCACGATTACTTTGGGGTTGGCCGGATCGGTGACATCGACACCGGTAAAGTTCTTTGGCGGGCCTTCGTGCCCGAGCCACATGATGCGGCGGCCATCCGCCGTTTTCGACATCCCCATGCCCTCGCCGATGCCGCCGAAGCCACCGAGGTCATTGTTGCTGATCAATTTCATGTTAAGTGACAGCGTCTGCGACGCCGGTGTGCCGGGGTTCATTGCCATGCTGTTTCCTTCGTCAGTGGTGCGCCATCCAGATCTGCAGCGCGATTGTCAAAACCCTCAAAAAACCGCGCAATGCGCGGCTCCGTTGATCAAACTTTGATTGTTATTTCGCTAGTGTATCAATTCTTCGCCGCCGCCGCCGCATCCGGCGCCAATTTCCGCCACAGCGTCGCACCGTTACTGGCCTTATCGAGTTCGGCGAGCTGTTTTTCATGCGCGTCAAGTTCTTCAGCGCTGGGCGCTAGTACCACAAGTTCGAGCTGGCCGGCGGCGCGGCGCGTCGCCGCCGCCGTTTTAGGCGCCGGTGCCATGTCTATCATCAGACTGTTCTGGCCGCGCGTCATCGCCAGATAGACCTCGGCGAGCAGATTGGCATCGAGCAACGCGCCGTGCAGTGTGCGCTTGGAGTTATCAATCTGGTAGCGATCGCACAACGCATCGAGATTATTGCGCTTGCCCGGATGCAGCTCACGCGCCAGCGCCAGCGTGTCGATCACACTCGGACAATAGTGTTTGACCTGCTTGAGGTTGATCAAGGCGAATTCGTGATTCAGAAACGACAAGTCGAACGAGGCGTTATGAATCACCAGTTCGGCACCGTTGATGAAATCCAGCAACTCGGCAGAAATTTCGCGGAATTTCGGTTTATCGCGGAGAAAATCCTCGGTCAAACCATGGACTTGCAAAGCGCCATCGTCGCTCGCGCGTCCCGGGTTGATATAACGGTGCAAATGATTGCCGGTGAGACGCCGATCGTTCAGTTCAACCGCCGCCACCTCGAGGATGCGGTGCCCGAGGGCTGCATCGAGGCCGGTTGTTTCGGTGTCGAGAATGATCTGCCGGGTGCTCATTTTCGCACCGACTCCACGCCACGGTTGGCCAGCGCATCGGCGTGTTCATTGCCAACGTGACCGGCATGGCCCTTGATCCAGATCCATTCGATCTCATGCTGTTGCGCGAGTTCATCGAGGCGCTGCCACAGATCGGCGTTCTTCACGGGCTTCTTGTCGGCGGTCTTCCAGCCACGCTTCTTCCAGTTGTGTATCCACTCGGTAATGCCCTGCTGCACATACTTCGAATCGGTATGCAGCTTGATCAAACAGCGCCGGTTGAGCGCCTCCAGCGCCCGGATCACCGCCAGCATTTCCATCCGGTTGTTGGTGGTCAGCGTCTCGCCGCCAAAGAGCTCGCGCGCGTGGTCGCCATATTTGAGCCAGGCCCCCCAGCCGCCGATCCCGGGGTTTCCCTTGCAGGCACCGTCGGTATACACGTTGACCACCTGTAATTCTGCGTTCATCTGATCTCTTTGCTATTGCCCATCGGCGACATCGCGGGCGGCCGCCGGTTGCTCGCTGGCCTGGGCCTTGGGCACGACCGCGAGATTGCGCCGGCGCGCCAGCTGTTCGCGCCAGCGCGGCATGATAATGCGCATACCGCGCACCCGCTTGACGACGTGCAAAAAATAAACGCCGCCGCCTATCGGCCACCAACGGTCGCCGGCTTTTTCCATAAAACCCAAGCGCTCAATCCACTTTTCCTGCGCACACGGCGGCACATAACAGCCGGTGCGACCGGCGACGATATCCAGCTCCAGCAGCGCCAGCCAGTCCTTCAGCCGCGGCAAATGGATGAAGCGCCCGTCCCACGGGTAGGCGCCCGGCGTACGGTTGAACAAGCGACGCATGCCCCAGAGGCTGCGCGGATTGAAACACGTAATGAGCGCGTGGCCTTCCGGCATCAGTACACGCTGGACCTCACGCAAAACCTGGTGGGGGTGCGGACTGAACTCCAGCACATGGGGCAATACCAACAAATCGACGCTGTGACTGGCCAGCGGCAGGTCGGGAAAATCCGCGCGCAAACCGACCGCACCCTGTGGCGCTACGCGACAGCGCAGCGGAATGCGGCTGGCGCGCAGAAAATCGTGTTCCGGCAAACCGAGTTGGAAGCCATTGAAACCGAAGACATCGGCCACGGCGTGGTCGACGTAGGAGAGCTCCTGACCGATCACATAGCGCCCGAGGGGCGAGGCAAACCACTCGGCAGCCGTTATCGGCGCTGTAATCGAACCCGGCATTGACATGCACCGAGTTTAAAACAAAGATACCCGCCATGCCTATGAACCGCAGAAAGCGCCGCCATGCCCACCCTTAAAGTCATTCCCGTACAAGCCTTTAACGACAACTACATCTGGACTCTGGTGAAGGACGGCAATGCCGCGGTAGTCGATCCGGGGGACGCGGCGCCGGTATTGGATTATCTGCACAACCATCAGCTGACCCTGACCGCCATCCTCAACACGCATCACCATGCCGACCACGTTGGCGGCAACAGCGGGTTGCTCGAGCATTTCAAAGTGCCGGTCTACGGCCCGCATGAAGAGCGGATTCCGACCGTAAGCCGGCAGCTGTGCGAGGGCGAAAAATTTGTCATCGATGGTATCGGCGTCGAAATGGCGGTGACCGAAGTGCCCGCCCATACCCGCAGTCACATTGCCTTTTACGGCGCGGATATGCTGTTTTGCGGCGACACCCTGTTTGCCGGCGGCTGCGGCCGTATCTTTGAGGGCACGCCGGCGCAAATGCACAGCGCACTGGGCAAGCTCATGGCGCTGCCCGACCACACCCGCGTTTATTGCGGCCATGAATACACGCTGGCGAACCTGCGTTTTGCCCGCGCCGCCGAACCGGGTAACCCGCTGGTTAGCGCGTGGGAGGAACAGGCCGCAGCACAACGCGCACGCAACGAAGTGACATTACCATCGACCATTGGGCGAGAAAAAGGCGCCAATCCCTTCGTTCGCTGCGATCAACCCGGCGTTGTCGCGACAGCCAGCCAGCACGCCGGCCGAACCTTGACGGAAGGGCTCGAAGTGCTGGCTGAAATTCGCCTGTGGAAAAACAATTTCTGATTAAAAATCAATAATTTCTGCGAAAATTTCAACCTTGACGATGGCGCTGGGCCTTGGTTACCATTGCCTCTCCCAACTAATCGAGCGAGCGACGATGACGTGGTTCCGTATCGCCCCGCTGGTCATAATACTCCCCCTGTTGTCCGCACTGCCCGCTGCCGCCATGGAGCAGGAATCTCCCATGGCGGTTGCGCAGGCGTATTCACCGTCGATTACCGGCACTGAAACCGGTCTGGGTGCCTGGCCGATCGCCCCCAGCGGCCGCCCGTTCGAACGCGTGGTGATCCCGGACGACATTCCCAGCGTTCAAGTAGCGCCCGGGGAAAGCAACGCACCGCAGCTCCGTCCCACCGTTGACCTGACCATGGCACCGGCAAATTTGTGGGATCGCATCCGCAAAGGCTTCGGCCTCAACGACGTCAATAGTCCCCTGGTCCAACAACAAATCGACTGGTTTGCCAGCCACCCCGACTACATCAAGCGCACGGTCGAACGCAGCAGCCGCTACCTGCATTACATCGTCGAGGAAGTACAGAAACGCGGCATGCCGACCGAGATCGCGCTCTTGCCGGTGATCGAGAGCGCCTTTAATCCGGTCGCCTACTCGCGTGCCCATGCCTCGGGTATCTGGCAGTTCATCCCCTCCACCGGCAAGCTCTACGGCTTGCAGCAAAATTTCTGGTACGACGGCCGGCGCGACGTCATGGCGGCGACCAACGCCGCGCTCGACTATCTGGAAAAACTCTACGATATGTTCGGCAGCTGGGATCTCGCACTCGCCGCTTATAACTGGGGGGAAGGTGCAGTCTCGCGTGCCATTGCCAAGAACACCGCGCGTGGCCTGCCCGGCGACTACCAAAGCCTGACCATGCCGTCCGAGACCCGTTATTACGTGCCGCGGCTGCAAGCCGTGAAAAGCATCGTCGCCAATCCGGCGCAATACGGCCTCACGCTCGCAGAAATCCCCAACCGCCCCTATTTCGCGACAGTGACTACCAGCCGCCATATGGACATGCGGCTCGCGGCGAAATTGGCCGACACACCACTCGAAGAATTCATGTCGCTGAACCCCGGCTACAGCCGGCCTGTGATCCGTGCCAGTGGCGAACAGACCCTGCTCGTGCCGACGGCCAAGGCCGAAACCTTCCGCCTGAATCTGTTGAGTCACGGTGAACCGCTGGTGTCGTGGCAGGCCTACGAGTTGAAAAAAGGCGACACGCTCGAACGCGTCGCCGCGCGCTACAACATCACCATCGCGCAGTTACGCCAGATCAACGGCATCACGCCAAAGCGCAAAATCGGCGTTGGCGCCACGGTATTGGTACCGACCATGGCCAGCGCAACACCGCACCTGCCCGATCTGCCGGCACCACCTCTGGCAACCGCCAACACCCCGGCGCCCGCCGTTGCCGGCAAAACCGTCAAACACCCCAACAGCACTGCCAAGCAAAAAGCGGTGGCACGCAAACCCACCGCCTCCAATGGCAAAGTGGCCGTTGCGCACAGCGCCCGCTAATGCGGGCGTTAACGCAGATTTAAACCTTCGATATCCCGTCGCGCAGTGACGGCTCAAGAGCCCATGGATTGATGGCAGCGCAAGCGGTGCGTATCGTCGCCGCTGGACGGCGGATAGTCCTGCTTGCACAGCGGCACCGCAGACGGACACCGCGGATGAAAATGGCAACCCGCGGGCGGATCGGCCGGTGACGGCATATCACCCTTGAGCCTGATGGTAGTGCGTGGCACGCCACCGGCAATATCGATCTGTGGCACGGCGGATAACAACGCCCGCGTATAAGGATGACGCGGCGCGTGTAAAACCGCCTCAACCGCCCCCTGCTCGACGATACGCCCCAGATACATCACGGCGACTTCATGGGCGAGAAACTCGACCACTGAAATATTGTGCGTGATGAACAGGTAGCTGAGTCCCTTGCGCGACTGCAGGGACTTCAGCAGATTCAATATCTGCGCCTGTACCGATACATCCAGTGCGCTGGTCGGTTCGTCACACACGATCAACCGTGGCTCCACCGATAGCGCGCGCGCAATCGCGATGCGCTGACGCTGCCCCCCGGAGAACTCATGTGGATAGCGCAATTTCATCTCCGGCGCGAGTCCTACTTCGTCGAGCAGCAGGTCGATGCGTCGCTGGCGGTCCCTGCCACTGTCACCGATGCCCAGCGCCAGCATGCCCTCCTCGATGATCTCGGCCACCCGCATGCGCGGGTTGAGCGAGGCATAGGGATCCTGAAAAATAATCTGGATCTGGTTGCGCCGCGAGCGTAACTCGCTGCGTGTCAGCCGCGCCAGATCCTCGCCGGCGTAGAGCACGCGCCCGCCAGTCGGTTCGATCAAGCGCAGCAAACCCTTGCCGACGGTGGTCTTGCC
Organism: uncultured beta proteobacterium; assembly: GCA_903913965.1. Lineage (GTDB taxonomy): Bacteria > Pseudomonadota > Gammaproteobacteria > Burkholderiales > SG8-41 > PALSA-1004. Next base: position 4,149 of record CAIWNB010000293.1, on the reverse strand, counting down.
GCAACCCGACTCGCCGACGAGCCCCAGGGTGCGCCCCGCGTGTAGCGTCAGCGATACACCGTCAACGGCTTTGACGCTACCCGTTACGCGCTGAAACAAACCGCCGCGCAATGGGAAGTGGATCTTCAAATCAGTCACTTCGAGCAAGGGTCCGGGTACAGCATTCTCGGCATCAGTCGATGCGGCAACTGACGCCGTCACGCCCCCGGGCACGCGATCGGCCTCGCTGGCAGGTGCGACAGCCCCCGCGGCATCCGATGCAAAAAGATGACACCTCACCCCCTGCCCACCGCCCAAGTCATGCCAGGCGGGCAGCGCTGTGCGACAACGTGCAGATACCTGATCACAGCGATCGGCAAAACGGCAACCGCGAAATTCCTGTGTCAACTGCGGCACGCTGCCACGAATCACCGCCAGCGCCTCGCCGCGGCGCCGCGCGCCAGGCAAGGAATCAAACAACTTGCGCGAGTAGGGATGCGCAGGGCTCGAAAAAAACTGCTCGCGCGTCGCCGTCTCAACAATTTCGCCGGCATACATGACGGCGACGCGATGGGCGTTCTCCGCCACCACCGCCAGATCATGTGTGATCAAGAGCATGGCCATACCGCGCGTACGCTGCAATTCACGCAACAGTTCAAGTATCTGCGACTGTATCGTCACATCCAGCGCAGTAGTCGGTTCATCGGCGATCAACAATTCCGGATCACAGGCCAATGCGATCGCAATCATGACGCGCTGTTTCATGCCGCCCGATAACTGAAACGGATACTCGTCACGACGTCGCAACGGGTCAGGAATGCCAACCGCGGTGAGCAGTTCCAGCACACGCGCTTCGAGTGCGGCCGCCTCCAACTCCGTATGCCGCGCCAGCGTCTCGCCGATCTGCGCGCCCACGGTCATCACCGGGTTAAGACTGAGCATCGGTTCCTGAAAAATCATCGCAACACGACGGCCGCGTACATCACGCATGTCTTTTTCAGATTTCGCCAGCAAATCTTCGCCGTCGAGTTCGACCGTACCAGCGGTGACTTCGCCGGTTTCCGGCAGCAGACGCATCACCGATAACGCCGTCATCGATTTGCCACAGCCTGATTCACCCAGCAGTGCGAAGGTCTCACCGCGCGCGATCTCCAGCGACAAGCCATCGATCGCGCGTACCACCGCCTCGTTGCCGGTGAGCGCGGTCGACAGCCCCGTGATTTTAAGCAGTGGTACGTTCATCGGCCCGGCGCTCCTGGCTGCACCTTGCGCAGCGGACGCAAACGGGTGCGCACGCGCGGATCAAACGCATCGCGGACCGCATCGGCAAACAGATTCGCCGCCAGCACGAGGGTCACCATGAATACAAACGCTGCCGCCAGCGACCACCACACCATGGGCTCGCGCGCCATTTCAAGACGTGCGTTGTTGATCAGGGTGCCAAAGCTGTTCATGGAAGGATCGACGCCGACGCCGACATAAGACAATACCGCCTCGGCGAGCACCAACCCGCTGAACTCCATCACCACCGAAATCAAAACAATGTGCATCACGTTAGGCAAGATATGCCGGCTGATCACACGATGGTGGCGCACACCGAAGGCATGCGCGGCCTGGATATACTCGAGCTCGCGCAGCTTGAGCGTTTCGCCACGCAGCAGGCGGCACAAGCCGGTCCAACTGGTGACGCCAAGAATGATACAAAGGAACAGCAATCGCAGATCGGCACGTTGCGCAGCGGTTGGAAACAGCTCGGCATGCGTGTCGATATAGACCTGCATCATGAGCACGGCGGCGGCGATCAGCAGGACGCTGGGAATTGAATTCAGCGTCGTATACAAATACTGGATCGCATCATCAATCCAGCCGCCAAAATAACCCGCGGCAATGCCCAGCGCGAGGGCAAATGGCAGCATCACCAGCGTGGTCAGGGTACCAATCACCAGCGCCGTTCGAATACTCTTGAGGGTTAGATAGAGCACATCCTGGCCAACCTTGTCGGTGCCCAGAACGTGATAATTCATCGCCAGCGCAATCACCGCCCCACCGCTCAGACACAAGCCGAGCAACGTCAGCAATATGGCACGCCAGGGCACCTCAGTGTCACCGCGCCAGAGCGCCTCCCAGACCGGATGAATACGCTGCTGCGTAGCCTGCGCCAATGCCGCCGCCACGCATAGCGCAATCACCAGCCACGCCACGCCACCGGCCGCCGCACCGCCGAGCGCCGCACGGGCGACGCTGGAGGTCCACTCCGCCGCCGGGTCCTTAAGTTGCGCGCCACCGTACTTGAGCCGCGGATAATCGCGCGACTGGCTGCCGTCTTCGCGTTCGATGGTTTCTTTGGCAAACAACTGCGCGGCGAGTGGCGCCGAATAGGTCTTCTCGCGACGGCTGCGCAGTGGTTCGAGTACGGCATCGAGCGCGCTTTTGACTTCCGACGCATACACAACACGCGCCGCAACCTCCTTGCCAGCGAGGCGCGGACGGTAATGCAATGAGTCGAGCAAGCCGACCACCACAAACATCAACAGCACGGTCAAGCCGACCATGCCGCTCACCGAATGGGCCACACGCCGCCACGGTGCGAGCAGATGCTCCCGCCCGCGCACATAAATCGCCGCGAGAACAATCACGCCAACCAGCAGAAAAATCAGCCAGTCCGTCCACAGAATGACCGTCTGGAACGGCATCAGGACAACCTCACACGCGGATCGACCAGCGTATAGGAAATATCAGTCAACAACAGGCCGGCGATATAGAGCAAGGAACCGATAAAGACCATCGAGCGCACGACACCGAAATCCTGCGCATTGATCGCATCTATGGTGTAACTGCCGAGTCCTGGAATCCCAAAAAAAGATTCCGTGATCAGCCCGCCCATGAACAAAAACGGAATCGCCACCACCACACCCGTGAGGATCGGAATCATCGCGTTCTTCAGCACATGACGGAACAGCACCACGCTCTCCGGCAAGCCCTTGGCGCGCGCCGTACGCACATAGTCACGGCCGATCTCATCGAGAAAAAACGCACGGTACAAACGCGTGCTGCCGCCGAAGCCCGCGACCACACCGACCGCCGCCGGCAGCAATACAAAACGCCATGCGTCGGCGCCGCCGCTGTAACCAGAAATCGGCACGAGATGCCAGAGCTTGGCGATCAGATACTGGCCGCCGATGATATAAAACATACTCGAGATCGACATCGCGGCCACGCACATCACCACGCCCCAGAAATCAATGGCGGTGGCACGAAAGAACGCAAACACCAACGCAAAGGTGATGTAGACAAACAGACCGACCAGGAAAGACGGCACCGCAACAGCCAGACTCGGTCCCATGCGCAAACCGATTTCACGCGCGATATCGCGGCCGTCGTCAGCGCGGCCGAAATCAAAAACAAACATGCGCAGCGATTTTTCAAAAAAGATCGTCTGCGTGAGCTTGCCGCTACCGGCGGCGGACGCATTAAACAGCAAGGGTTTGTCGTAGCCGCGCTCCTGCTTCCAGTTTGCGATGGCCTCGGGCGTCACCCGTTTGACGCCAAGCTGCATGCGCGCCATGTCGTCGGGTGTGTTGACCAGAAAAAACAGACCGAAGGTGATGATATTGACGCCGATCAGGATCGGTATCGCATACAGCAGCCGGCGCATAATGTAGGCAATCATGGGCGCGCGGTTCCACGTTCACGCCGCCGCCAACTGGCGACCGCAGGCACCGCCAGCGCCGCGAATACGGCCAACAGAATGAGAAAAGGCCACCCGTGCGGCGCGTTCCAGGCGCGCCGCTGTTCGGCGCGCAATGTGCTGTCAATGCGCTGATACTTCACCGTGTTGTAAGCGATCTTGTTCGGTTTGAGATTGCGATACCACGCATGGTAGAGCACATAGTCTTTCGGATGGTAGCCCCACAACCAGGGTGCGTCGTGGCGCAGTGTTTCCATCGCGCGGTCGATCAACTCCTGGCGCTGTGGCGAGTTCGGCATATTCTTCATGGCTTCGAACAGGGCGTCGAACTCGGGGCTTGAATAATTCGCTGCATTCTCGCCGGCACTTTTGACCTTGCCCTGCGGTCCGTGCAGCAGGAACAGGAAATTCTCCGGATCCGGATAGTCGGCATGCCAGCCCCATTCGAAAATCTGTGCATTACCCTTGCGGATCTTGTCCTG
>CAIWNB010000292.1 GCA_903913965.1 uncultured beta proteobacterium | reverse complement strand
GCCCTGGTCGCCGCGCGTAGCATCGACCTGCGCAATCCCGCGCCGGAGCGCTGTCTCACCGATGCCCAAATCGCGACAGACCTGACTAACACTTAAACCCTGGTCTTTGATCATCCGAACAGCTTGCAACTTGAAATCCCAGTCAAAATTCTTACGTGTCTGTTTCATCATTGTCTCCTCTACGGGTGGAGAATCCACCCCTCGAGGTGTCCGTTGCAATTAGGCCACTACATACGTGACATATCTGTCTGCAGTGGCTAAGTTTGTACCACAGTAGTCACACTGACTTCACCCACTCGATTCGGCTACACTCGGCGTCACTTTGATCCTGGTAAAAACCATGCCGCGCGCCGCTTCCCGTAACGCCACGCCCAGCCCCGACCTCGCAGAAATCCGCCCCGGGCAATCGATCGAGCTGCTCAAAGCGCTGCATATCCTCACACGTGATGGGCGGCTTAATCAGGACAGCCGTCGCAAACTCAAGCAGGTCTATCACCTTTATCAGTTTATCGAGCCCTTGCTGACGCAGACGGCGGCCGCACAAGGCGGCGTGCAGATGGCCGATATCGGCGCAGGCAAATCCTATCTCGGCTTTATTCTCTACGACCTGTTTTTCAAGGCGCGCGACGACGCCTCGCATATTTACGGCATTGAAGCGCGCAGCGAGCTTGTAGAAAAATCGATTGCGCTGGCCCAGCAACTGCAATTCACGCGCATGACTTTTCTCGATCAACCGGTGGCGGAGGCGGCGCAATCAGCCGCACTGCCCGACACGCTTGATCTCGTCACCGCCTTGCACGCCTGCGACACCGCCACCGATGACGCGATCAAGCTCGCCTTGCAAAAGCGCGCGCGCTTTATCGTCCTCGCCCCCTGCTGTCAGGCCGAAGTGGCCGCTGTGCTGCGCAAGAACAAGGGCGCCGCACTCGCCAACCCGCTGACCGAAGTGTGGCGTCATCCGCTGCACACGCGCGAATTCGGCAGCCACCTCACCAACGTGCTGCGCTGCCTGCAACTCGAAGCGCACGGCTATCAAGTCAATGTCACCGAACTCGTCGGCTGGGAGCACTCGATGAAAAACGAACTGATCATTGCCAGCCACAAAGATCTGCCGCGCGCGCGTGCGGCCGGGCGTTTAAATGAATTGCTGCAGCAACTCGGGTTGGTCGAGTTGAGAGAAAGATTTTCTGTGGCGTAAGCGCGTGAGCCAGTGCGCCCACGTGTGATCAACAAAACGGTGTTCATACACCGCTTCGGCCAGGCAAGCGTCCCCATCTGAACATACCCGAATATTTGAGATAAAAAATGGCCCAACTCCTCGGTCAGGCAACCCTTACCACTTTATCCGGCGAAGCCGCCGCCAGTTCCCGCTTGCGCAAGAATCTCAATTGCCATGCCGACAACGAGGCGCGTTGTCATCGACTGCTCAATGCATTGGAACCGGGCACTTATGTTCCGCCGCATTGCCATCTTGATCCGCACAAAGAAGAAACCCTGGTAGTGATCAAAGGCCGGTTCGGTGTATTGATTTTTGATGCGGTGGGCGTAGTGCAGGAAAGCATAGTGCTCTCGCCAGACGCAGAACACTTTGGCATCACCATTCCGGTCGGGGTCTTTCACAGCATGGTTGCATTGGCACCGGGGTCTGTATTTTTCGAGGCCAAGGCCGGCCCCTATGTGCCGGTTGCTGCCGG
>CAIWNB010000291.1 GCA_903913965.1 uncultured beta proteobacterium | reverse complement strand
GAGCGGGGTTACGCTCCGGCTCAAGGTAAACTAGACCCCGAGGCCTCATGGCCTTGGTTGCTGCTACGTAGCAGTGCATGGAAATTAAGGAGAACATTTAATGAGTATCAAAGGTCGCAGAGTTGTCACTGGCTTTAACAAAGACGGCAAAAGCTGCATCAAGTGGGACAGTGAAATCGAGCCCGTTAATCTTCGTCCGGGGTTTGACAACATTCCGATGTGGGCCACACGCCAGCTGCCCGCCGAATCGACCGAAGAAGATCCCAACAACTGGGATCTTGGCACCAGCCTTGCTGGCGGCTCGGTCTTCCGCTATGGCCGCTACGAGCCGAACAATGTCGCACGCTGGCACAAAACCGATTCCATCGACTACGGTATTTGCATCTCCGGTGAGATGTGGATGGAGATGGAAGACGGCGAAGTTCATCTGAAACCCGGCGACGTGGTTATTCAGCGTGGCACGCTGCACAACTGGAACAATCGCGGCACGGAACCCTGCGTCATGGCCTTCGTCCTGGTCGCCACCCAGGGCGCCAAGACCACCGGCTGGAACGAGCCGCACTAAGCGTTTGCGCGGCCGCCGTTCATCCCACCGAACGGCAGCAACAGTTGAGTCCAAAAAAGGCTATTCTTCGGATTAGCCTTTTTTGCGATGACGCTTGAGGGCTTTATGCGACCTGATTGCCGGCGATGAATTGCACAGATCAATGGGCCTTTGTATTCCGCACAGTGCAATGATGCGCCGAACCTTCACCGTTGAACCCGCTGGGCTCAGCACTGACTGTTTGGGAATATTGCATTGATCCCGACGTTTGCCACGCACCCTAGGCTGTCCACCCGCACCGAACAGTTCAGGGCGCTTTATTATCAGGTAGCAATTTATTTCACGTTGTCGATGCTCGATGACGCCGCATTGTTGGCGCTGATATTTTTTTGATGAAAAAAAACAGTAGGCTGCCGTTTGTTTCTACAGGCAGCGCATTTGTGTCAGGCCCCATCGAACCACATCACGACACCAGCCCAATGAATAGCCGTAAAGTGATGATCAAACCAGCGTAGTTAATAGAGTAGAAAACAGAGTAGTCAACATTGTAGAAAAGCGGTTTTAACCGCATCAGGAGGAATCAATGAAAAAAACATACGCATTCATGATGGCCTTGCTGGGTGCATGGTCAGTGTTAGCGACGGCAGCCGATCAGTTCCCGGACAAACCGGTGCGCTTCATCGTGCCCTTCCCGGCCGGTGGCGGTACTGATGCTTTTGCACGGGTTCTCGGTGGAAAACTAACGGAGCTTTGGGGGCAACAGGTTCTCATTGATAACCGGGGCGGTGCGCAAGGCAATATTGGTACGGCAGCGGGCGCCCGTGCGGCTGCCGATGGCTATACGTTGACGCTGGCGCAATCCGGGGCTCTGGCGATCAATCCTCATCTCTATAAGAATCCGGGCTACGATGCCCTGCGCGACTTCGCGGCCGTTTCAAGGGGCATTGAAATGCCGTATACCCTTGTCATTCATCCATCGGTGCCGGCGAAGACCATCAAGGAACTGGTGCAACTGGCCAAACGAAACCCGAACGCACTGACGTACGCCTCGGTCACCTCAAGCTCGCAAATTGTCGGTGAGCTTTTCAAGCTGACCACTGCTACCACGATGCTGCATGTGCCTTATAAGGGGGCAGCACCAGCGGTGGTTGATTTATTGGCCGGTAATATCGGCATGTTGTTTGCCGCGCCCACACCCACCCTGCCCTACGTAAAGGCGGGCAAGCTGCGCGCCTTGACCGTCATGAGTAAAAACCGATTCGAGGCGCTGCCTGAGGTGCCTACAGCCCTGGAGTCAGGTTATCCGGCGCTAGGTAACGTACTCGAATGGTATGGTGTGGTGGTTCCCGCCGCGACGCCGCGCGATACCGTGGCAAAGCTGAATGCATCCATCGTGCGTGCGTTGAACGCCAGCGATGTACAGGAACGGTTTCGGACGCTTGGACAGACCGCGGCACCGAGCACGCAGACAGAATTCGCCGATTACATCAGGCTTGACTACGAGCGCTGGGGGAAAGTCGTCAAGGCTTCCGGCGCGACGGTGGAGTAAACACACCGTAAAAGCAGGTGCTATTGGGCGCGCAGATCGAGGCTGCGTTTACGGGCCTGATAAAGCATATCGAGCGTGATCTTGCGTACCTCGAGCTTGCTGTGCTCGACGTGCGCGCGGAGCAGTCTCTGCGCTTCGTCGCTGCGTCTGCGCTGCAGCGCGGTCAGTATGCTGGAGTGTTCCTCAAACGTGGTCTCAATACGGTCGGCTTTGATGAAGTCGAGGCGACGGACTATGCGCATCCGTTCGGTGATCTTCAGATACGTGCGCAGCATCTCACTGTTACCGGTCGACTCCACAATCTGCAGATGAAAAGCTTCATCCAGCGTTGCCACTTCAGCAGACTCTGCAGGGCGTTCCGTCGGCCCGACATGCCATACTTTCGCTAATGCATCTAACGCTGGTCGTTCGGCGGCAGTGGCACACAGCATCTGGACGGCAAACGTCTCGATAATGATACGAAAATCATAGAGCTCATCAAATAGCTGGAAGCTAAGGTCGGGCACCCGCCAGCCTACTTTCGGAACGGCCTCGACAAAACCTTCGTGTTGCAATCGCTGCAAGGCTTGTCGCAACGGTGTGCGACTGATGCCGGATTGTTGCGCCAACTCCGACTCGGCCAGACGCGTGCCGGGCATTAGATCAAAATCAAATATCCGTTGTTTGATCTTGGTATACGCCTGATCTGCGAGACTTAGTCCGTCTTCCTGCAGATCGTAGACTTTTGCTGAATTCAAGCTTCCCCCTGCTGTTTGGCGGCGACATAGTAACGCCAGCCGCCGTACTGTGTGATGTCGGGCGCACCATCCAGCGCACGTGGTTCGCAAATAAAGCCACAAACCAGCTCACCCGATTCGAGTTCTATCTTACCTAATCCGAGTGGCGGTGGAATTTGCAACAGAAAACGCCCCAACATCGCCTCTGGCATATCGTAGACCTCAACCTCGATTGCCGCGCCGTCTTGACGATGCACGAGCGCCGGCTTCGGCGGCGTCAGCGCGTCCATTGCGTAGAGGCGATAACGCGGTGCTGTTCGGGTGCAACACCTCAATTTAGCGCCAAGGTCTGTGAGTTGGTGGTTCAAGGGCATACCGCTGAGATGAGCGCCCACCACCGCCAGCGCCACCGCCCCAGGAGGCGTCGTCGGTATTACACAATCGTCATTGCGAACGCCCCTGAGATTGAGGCCCAGCGGCAGCGCAAACTGCCGCTGCCAGCGCGCGGCGAATGCCAGCAACGCCCAGTCATATCCGGCCGGTGCAATAAAGGTCACGCCAAACGGCAAACCCTCTGGGGTGAAACCCGCTGGCACCGCGATCGCCGACAGCCCCAGCAGATTGACAAAATTAGTGTAGTAACCGAGCTCGCTGTTGCGCACCATCGGCTCCGCCTTGACCTCACTGAGGGTCGGCAGATTTGGCGCAGTGGGCACCATCAGTATGTCGTGTTTATCCCAAACCCCGCGGGTCAGAGTCTCCAATTCACGCAGACGATAATGTGCATTGAACGTGTCCACGGCAGAATATCGCTTGGCCGATTGAAGTACCTCGCGGACCGCGGGATCGATGCTGGCCTGATCGCTTTCCATCAACGCGCCGGCAACTGCATAGCGTTCAGCGGTCCACGGTCCCTGATAGAGCAGCTCAGCGACCTGCGAGAATGGTGCCAGATCAAACGGCGCCACCGCACACCCGATTGCGGGTAGTTGTTTCATTGCCTCCACAAACAGAGTGCGGTAATCGTCACGAATAAAATAGGGCGACTCACAAACACCAACGCGTGGCAGCGCTGGCAAGGAATAACAGCGCCGCGCTGCCGGGTGAAAGGTCGGCTCATCCGGCGCGTGTGCATCATCGCCACCAATGACACCGAGGACCGCCGCAGCATCCGCCGCCGTCAGCGCCATGATGGAGACGCAGTCGAGCGTGCGGCAGGCCGGCACCACACCCGCGGTGCTAACACTGCCCGGCGTCGGCTTGCAGCCCACGATATTGTTGAATCCGGCTGGCACCCTGCCCGAGCCGGCGGTATCGGTGCCGAGCGCGAACGCAACCTGGCCGCGCGCGACCACCACCGCAGAGCCTGAACTGGATCCGCCTGAAATATGCTTCGGGCTGAACGCATTGGCGACCGCACCAAACGGGGAGCGCGTGCCGACCAAACCGGTGGCGAACTGGTCGAGGTTAGTCTTACCCATCAGTATCGCGCCTGCCTTTAATAGCAATTCAACGCAGCGTGCCGTGCTCGATGCACTGTAGGCAAATGGCGGGCAGGCGGCAGTCGTCGTCCAGTCCGCCATATCGATATTGTCTTTGATGGCAAACGGTATGCCATACAGCGGACACTGTGCAGCATTCATTCCAGCCAACACCGTCAACTGCGCTTCGAGTTGCGCCTCGGAAGCCACCATGATCCAGGCGTTGTCGCCCTCCGCCGCGAGCGCCTGTAACGCCGCGCGTTGATCGCGCAACCACGCGGCCGGTTGTAGCGCACCGGTACGATAGGCTGCGCTGAGTTCGCCAATGCCGTAGTGATCGCTCATACCGTTTCCATGGTGATGGAAGTGCCGGCGTCGACACGATGACGCGGACGCGGAATGGCCGCCAGCAGTTCGCGGGTGTATGCGGCCTCGGGCGAGGCGAGTACGCGTGCCGTGTCACCCTCCTCAACGATGCGTCCGGAGCGCATGACGATAATTCGATCGCAGAGCAAACGCACCACATCGAGATCGTGACTAACGAAGAGATAGCTCATGCCCAGGCGCGCACGCAGATCGGCCAGTAGATTCAACACCAATGCCTGCACCGATACATCGAGCGCTGCGGTGGGTTCGTCGAGCACCAGCAATTCGGGTCGCATCACAATGGCACGTGCAATGCCGACACGCGCTTTTTGGCCACCGGAGAGCTGGTGCGGCAGCCGTTCGAGCAGATCGAACGGCAGGCCGACCTCGGAGGACACCGTTTCAACCCGGTGACGGATTTCCGCGTCGTCGGTCAAACCATCCAGGCGCCTGAGCGGTTCGGCAATCGCATCCGCTGCACTTGTGCGCGGGTTCAGACTTTCATGCGGGTCCTGAAACACCATTTGCAATAGGCGGCGATCTGGCGAGGCGCAGAATTGCGCTGCTGGAATAGCGGTGATGTCCCGTCCTTTGAACCGAATGACTCCGCTGCTCGGTTCGAGCAGACGCATAATCATCGCCGAGGTCGTTGATTTGCCACACCCAGACTCACCGACCAGCGCCACACTCTCGCCATGACCTACGCTGAAACTAATGTCATCAACGGCACGAAACGGCGCTGTCGTTTTATTCCATTGCAAGAGACGGTCCAACAGACCGGGCGGCGCAGCATAGGTTTTAACCAGCGAGCTAACCTCAAGCAAAGGCGCAGCGGACGCTGCCTGCATCGGCGGCAACTGCGGCGGGCGATCGTCTTCCGGTAGCAGATCACGGACTGTCTGCGCCCCGTGCGGCGTCGCGCGCAGCAAACGTCGCGTGTACGGATGGGACGGCGCCGTTAACAACGCCACCGTCTCGTTCATCTCAACCACCCGGCCCTTTTCCATCACCAGAATACGATCGCAGAACTCGCCGGCGAGCCCCAGATCATGGGTAATCAGCAAGGTCGACATGCCAGCCGAGCGGGTCAGTTCGCGCATCAGCTCCATCACCGCGCGTTGCGTCGTTACATCCAAACCGGTGGTGGGCTCGTCCGCAATCAATAACTGCGGTCGGCAGGCCAGTGCGATGGCAATCACTACGCGCTGACACATGCCACCCGATAGTTCGAACGGATAGGCGTGATACCGTTTTTCAGGTTCGCGGATACGCACGCGGTCCAGCAACGCGATTGCCTTGTCGCGCGCTGTGTGGCGCGTCGCCTGCGCATGACGGATCAAGACGTCCTCGATCTGGCAACCGATCGAGCGGATGGGATTCAATGCCGCTCGCGGATTTTGGAAGATCATGGAAATCTCGCGGCCACGCAGGTCATTCATCAGCTGTTCATCAGCGTCATCGAGTCGCATACCATTAAAAATAATGCGCCCGCCGGCGATACGCCCCGCCCTGTCGAGTATTTTCATCACGGCATACGACGTCACCGACTTTCCCGATCCGGATTCGCCGACGATGCCCAGCGTTTCGCCCTTGTGCAGCTGCAGATTGACCGCCTCAACCGCTGCAACCGTGCCGCGGCGCGTTGAGAATTCAACCCGTAAATCGCTGACCTCCAATAACGCAGGATTCATGTGCCCGACCTCAGGTTCGCCGCGCCGGATCGACGAGATCGCGCAGACCGTCACCCAGCAGATTAAAAGTAAACACCGCCAGCATCAGGGCGGCGCCGGGAAACAACGCCAGCCACCATTCGCCAGAGATAATGAAATTAGCACCTTCCGCAACCATGATGCCCCATTCGGCAGTTGGTGCGCGCACGCCCAGACCGATAAACGACAGACCAGCAGCATTCAGGATCGCCCACCCCATATTGAGTGAGAGCTGGACCATCATTGGCGGCAGCGTATTGGGGAAAATCGTACAGATCAGCAGGCGCAGGTCCGAGCTTCCAGAGAGCCGGGCCGCTTGCACATAGGCTGCGTTACGCCGGATCGCCACCTCGGCGCGGGCCACCCGCGCATAGAAGGGCAAATTAATGATGGCGGTGGCGATGACGATATTCTGTATCGTGTTTCCGGCTGCAGCGACGATACCCATGGCCAGTACAAACAGCGGGAACGCCATGATGGTATCGAGCAGGCGGCCGGAGAGTTGATCAAACCAGCCCCCCCAATACCCTGCTGCGGCGCCGATTGCCGCGCCCACTACAAACGACAAGGCGACGGCCGAGACGGAAATCAACAAATCAAGCCGGGTCGCCACCACCACCCGCGAAAACACATCACGGCCCAGCTGGTCGGTACCAAACCAATGCTCAAGACTGGGTGGTTTGAGCGCCTTTTCCGCCAGACTGGCGAGCGGGTCGTAAGGAATCAAATAGGGGCCAAGGATCGCCACCGCGATCATCACGCCGAGACCAATAAAGGCCAGCAAGGTGACCGGATTCGCAGTGGTGACATAGCGAAAGTGCTGCCACTGGCGTTGCCAGGCCGGGGTCTGGCGCTGCCCGCCAACGGATACTCCAGCTAAAGCGCTCATGCCCTACCCTCCATACCGATACGCGGATCGACCAGGGTGTAGAGAATGTCGATCGCCAGATTCAGCGTGACAAACAATACCGCCATCGCCTGGACAAAACCCTGTACCGCAGCGTAATCAGACACCACCAGCGCCTCGATTGCATAAGAGCCGATGCCGGGCCATGCGAATACCTTTTCAACCAACACATTAGCCCCAAGAGTGAATGAGAACACCATACCGAGAGTGGTAACGATCGGCAGCAGCGCGTTACGGAAGGCATAAACGAACAAGATGGTCTGTCCGTCGAGACCGGCGGCGCGCGCGGTGCGCAGATATTCAGAGCCGAGCGCCGCCAGCATCGAGGCCCGCGTCATGCGTGCGATCGGTGCCAGCGTGAACAAGCCGAGGGTGACAGCGGGCAGCAGGAGCTGTTTCAGTGCGGCCCATGCCGTGGCCCATTCGCGTGCCAACAGGCCATCGATCACCAGGAATCCCGTCACCTGAGGTGGCGTCAGAAACGTCATATCGAGCCGTCCAATCGGGGCCGGCGCGATACCGAGCAAAAAATAGAGCACGTAGACCAACAGCAAGCCGGTGAAAAAGGTGGGCAGACTGACGCCCGCGGTCACCACAAAACGACAGAGCTGGTCGACCCAGCTGTCCTGCCGAACCGCCGCCAGTATGCCCAGGGGAACCGCCACCGCAACAGACAGCAACAAGGCAAACAGTGTCAGTTCAAGCGAGGCCGGGATACGCCTGAGTAATTCGGTCACCACCGGTTGACCGGTGGTGACCGACTGACCCAAATTGCCATTACCAAGATCGCGCAAATAAGACAGGAACTGCACCGGCAATGGCTGATCCAGACCGAGCTTCGTGCGGATTTCGGCAATCGATGCGGGAGTCGCTGCGGCCCCCGCAAAATAGGCTGCCGGATCGCCCGGCAGCGCGCGCGTCAACAGGAAGGTGACGACGATGATGCCGAACAGGGTGGGCACCGCCTGCAAGAAGCGGGAACCGATCTGGATGAAATACTTCATGGCTGGCGCAGGCTCACAGTTTCAGCGGACGGGCATCGACCTGGCGATGAAACCAGAACTGGTAGCCCTGCAACTTGGTCGCCATGGCCGACTCCAGAGTCGGCTGCCACAAGGGGATGCGTGGCAGGTCGTCAAAGGCCTTTTGGATCATCTGCCGTATCCGTGGCGCGTAGTTGGGGTCCGTCTTCTCTGCGTAGAGGGTGTCCTCAACCAGTTTGGCCATCGTTGCATCATCGTAGTTCGAGGCATTGAACAGATTGCCCTTGAGATACGACCAGTAGAAGTAATAGCACGGCGTATTCAGCCAGCCGCCAAAATTCTCGAGCAGAAACGGCAGCTTTTTCTCGACCAGTGCGACCGTACGCCAGTTGGCACCGGGGACTTTGTCGAGGGTGACTTTGATGCCGATTTTGCCCAGGCTCTCCTGTATCAGGAGCGCGGCGGGTTCACCCCAGTCTGCTTCACCAAGGTCGTATGACAGCGGCACCTCAAAACCATCCTTGTAGGGCGTCTGGTCCAGCAAGGCCTTGGCCTTCTTCAGGTCGGTGTTATACGGAAATGGTTGTGGCCATGCGGCGGTCGCTGGCTTGGCAGATTTCGCCCCCCACATGGGCACGCCGCGGCCATAGGCGGCCTGTTTGAAAATCTGATCATAGGGAATAGCCCATGCGACGGCCTGGCGAACCTTCGCATCCTTGAAGGGATCAAAATTGTTGTTCAGACAGGCGACATAGAGGCAGTTGTCAATCGGCGAGCCCACCACCTTCACATTTTTTGTGGTGGCCAGCTCCTGCGCATCCTTGTTCGGAATCTGGAACGAAAGATGTGCATCACCGCGTTCGATCAAGGCGCGTCGCGTCGCCGTCGCCGGCACTTCGCGGATAATCACCCGTTGCACAGCGGGCAGTGGCCCTCCCTTCCACTTGTCATTGCGTTGATAAACCAGTTGTTGACCGGGTTCCCATCGTTCAACTTTAAAGGCACCGCTGCCTGCCGGTGTCCGGTGTAAATATTCCGCGGCCCAGGGGTCGGTCGCCGTCGCGTTGGCCTTTGCCACAGTGGAATTGATCACCACCGCGACTGGCACGCCAAGGTTTGGCAGCGCGAGTTTCGACGGGCGCGCCAGATCAACGCGGAAGGTCTTGGCGTCGACCGCAACGAATTGCGCAGGGTCAGTAAAGCCGCCCGCCCCCATCTGCACTTTTGGAAAGCCGCCGAGAGCAAGCGCGCGGTCAAAAGACCACTTCACATCCTCGGCGGTGACCGGGCTGCCGTCCCAAAAAGTGGCGTTCCCCTTGAGTTTGAAGGTAATGGATTTGCGGTCTGGCGAAAATGTCCAGCTCTCAGCCAGTTCGGGTTGCACCTTGTCATAGTCATACGCCAGCGAACCATCGGCCAATTTCTTGATGCCAAAGGTGACCAGACGGTCGTAGACGTTAACCGCCACCTGGTAGCTGGGTCGGTTAGTGCCTGGACGATGAATATCCAGGCTGTTGATCGTGTTTCCGATCATGACCACCACAGTGCTGGCGGACTGGGCGTGTGCGCTTTTCAAGAATGGCAGTGTCGATGCGGTAACAGCAAATGCTCCGGTGGTTTTCAGCATGTCGCGGCGGTTCATGGTGTTTTTTCCTTTCGTCGAGAGCCCGCATTCCAAGCGGTATACCGACGTGTATGCAATATGTATACCACCTGACCAAGCAACCGAAAGATATTTTTTAACCCTTTATTTTCAATGCTTAAAGAAAACCTCCTAGAAATACTTTGCGGAGTGCGCCCGATCCAATACGGTGCATTAACTGCGCTCACGAACCACCTTGGTGCAGAACCAATACCCACTCCCTTTGCACTAATGGGCGCTAAGCAAGGCGAGGTGTCTGCAACCTTGAGGCCATCGCCCAAACGACCCCACGTCACCGCAATAGCAGCAAAAGTAGCGCCCGCAGGCGTTAAGATCGGACCATGCTAAAACTCGAAAATATCAACCTCGCAGCCGACCTGCTCGCCGCGCGCTATGTCAAAGCAGAAACAGTTGAGGTGACCTTCGCACGCGAGGCGGGTGAACTCATCAGCCTTGAGGGACCGAACCGTTATCAGACCGGTGACGCCTTGATCACGGGTTCAACCGGTAGCCGCTGGAGCGTAAGCCGCGAACGTTTCGACCCTAAATATGCCCCTCTGGCCCCACTCAATGCCGGGGAAGATGGACGATACAAAGCGAGACCATTACCGGTGCTGGCGCGCCAAATCCACGAACCGTTCACGGCGGCGCGATCGGCGGGGGGCGATGTGCTCATTGGAAACGCCGGTGATTGGCTGCTGGAATACGCGCCGGGTGATTATGGTATCGCCACTGCTGCGCGCTTCGCGCAGGTCTACCGCAAGGTCGTATAGCGGCGGCGTCGCCCTATAGGCGCGGGATGATTTGAGTATCGACGCACAACAGCCAAACCAACAACACCAGCGCGATCCCTAACGCGATTCGTTCTGCACGACGACCCCAGCCCTCCAGCCTGGAGCGCCACGTCAATTGGCCGGTAGTTTTATGTAGAGAGGCCTTTACACCCGCTCGATTTTTATTCGGCTCGCCAACCGATGCCTTCGCTTCAATACGGGCGGCGTGCGCTGACTGCGCGGCAATCCACTCATCGTGCTCTTTACGCCTGCCCGGGTCGGAGAGGACTTCGTAGGCTTTGTTGATGATCTTGATGCGGTGTTCGGCGACGGCACGATCGGGGAATTTATCCGGATGATTTTGCTGTACCAAGACGCGATACGCGGCACGGATCACAACGTCTGGTGCATTGGACGCCACTTTGAGATTGTCGTAATGAGTGACCAATTTACGGCGCAACAGGCTCATGCAGGGGTCAACAGCATGATGATGCGGATAGGCTTGCACGCCGCCTCAGCCATGAATTTATGCGCCGCAATCGCAGGACTCAAGCCGCACATCGCATCAGTCGCTCGGCGACCGGCAATACTTCGCGTCGGAACCATAGACCAAACTCATATTCCGAGCCAAAGGTATTCTCCTGCCCCTCGAACTCCGCCCTGCACGCCTTGTCCGTAGTCATGCGGCCAGACACAGATCCGCCGGGGTCATAAGAAAAACTCCCGCCAAGTTCCTTCAGCAGCAGTACGAACACACCCACCTCGGCGGTTGACATCTTTGCCCGCGTCACCAGCGGCGAAATCCTCTCCAGATCGGCGGCCAGATGCCGCAGATCGAAATCGCGTGCGATCTTGCCGATAATCCGGTTCGGATCGGAATTCAGCCCCAGCACACGCACCATATTATTGAGTGCCAGTGCGGCCTCGCGTCGGCGTTCGAGCACCAGTTTGCGTGCAAACTCCATGGTCTTCGGATGATCGCCGAAATAGGTGCTGAGGAAATCATTCTCGAGCAAGGCGGCCAGCGAGTGGCGCCCTTCGAATTGTTTAGCCTCAAGCAAATAAGCGCGATAGGTATTCGATAGTTTCCATGAGAAGCGCGCCAACCGCTGCTCGATCTGAGCCAGGTCGGGATAGACGTTGACCGCGATGCGCCAGTCCTTGGCCAGAGGGTCGTCACCGGGTGGCGCCTGTTCCTCCATCGCGCTGAGGTGACTGCTGCGGTGGGGGGTGCTTTGATTGCGCGACTGATCGTAACGGCTGCGACGGTCGGCGTCAGACAGTATTGCATAGGCCTCGTTTAATTCGGCCATATAGGCGTTGTCCTGCGCACTGCCACCGCCGGCACGGTCGGGGTGGTAGCGTTGCGCCAGGGCACGGTAGGCGGCCTTGATGACGATATCCTGCGCGTCGGGCATGACGCCGAGGATGGAGTAATAATCCTTATCGGTATTCATCCGCATGCATACGCGTAACCGCCCGGGGACTCTTGTCCCGCAATTAGCCGGCCGACGACAGCCATTCCTTTCCGTTGATAAATACGTCCATCGACGCGCCGTTGATTTTGAAGGCGACGTTTGCGGCGCCGCTGCTGCCACCGCCGATCGCGCCATAAGACGAAGCGATCCGTTCGTTGCCGGCGGGCAGGCTGCTGCGTTGAATCGGCGTCAAATCTGAGGGCGGCATGGCGCCAGGGGTTTCAAACCGCGCGGCATAACCGGCGGCAACCGCGTTCATCTGGGCGATTTGGCGCGCATTCTCCTGCGCCTTGTTCAGTGCGTCTCCCTGTTCGGTCGTCGCCAGGTGCTGACTCAAGGTGGCGACATCCTGAATGCGACGCAGCAACGCCGGCTGGCGACCGATCACAGCCGCAACATTGTTAGCCGCGGCGCCGTCGCCCTGCACCCGGACTCGACCACTGCTTGCGTCTACCTCGATACCAATACCCGCACGGGTATCAATGGAAGCCTGGCGCAACGAATTGTTCAAATCGCCTGCCAGCGAGTCGGATAAATTGCGTAGATGCTGGGGAGTCGCCGGTCCTAAAGCCGACAAGCGCGCCATCTGACGCGCGTGTTGCGACAAGCTGACGGTATCCCGATGACGTGATGCACCACCGGCAGCGCCAGAGGGATCAGTACCGTCCCAGCGCGGCAAACGCGTTGAGGTCTGTGAAGCCCATGACGGTTGGATTGAACTTAGACTCATACCGCAGCGCCGCCCGGGCAACGTCCTTTAAAAGGGTTAATAAATGCCATCACACGATGGATCTCCACGCGCCTGCGATTATGCGAAACAGGCGGAGGTGTTAAACCGCCAAATAGCGGTCAATTTCCAGCGGTAATAGGCAGTTTGATTGGGTGACTTGCCGCCATAGGGCGCGGCTCAAGAAGTCCTGCGGTGGCATTCACCGCAGGATCGTCACCGCATCAGGTATTGCGGCGCGGCTACCATGGACTGACGGGCAGCGTTGTAACTGCGCTACTTTTGAGTGCCGCCAAGTGCTGCCGGCGGCAGCGGCCCCGCACGCGTCACATTCAGCGCCATCATTTTTATGAGCAGGCGCGCGTGCTCTTCAGGGTAGAGATTCCATAACGCCATGTTGTTTTGCTTGGCCAGCGGATCAAAATATTCGCGATCCCGTCGAATTTCAAAATGCAGATGCGGGCCTGTGGTCATTCCCGTCATGCCGACGTAGCCGATCTCCTCCCCGCGCAGAATTTTCTGGCCAACGCTAAGGCCATCAGCGAAACGGGAGAGGTGGGCATAATAGGTTTGATAGTTTTTGCCGTGTTCAAGCACGATCAGATTGCCATAACCACCGCGGACACCTGTAAACACCACTACGGCATCAGCCACGGCGCGAACCGGTTCGCCAACCGGAATAGCGAAATCGATGCCGACATGGTTCCCACGGTAACGAAATGAACGATTGACGAAGGTTTTCTTTTTCTTGGCAGTAGCCGGTACCGCCACGCGGCGCTTTACGGTAACCGTGGTCCTGCCGATGCCGCGAGTGATCCGCAAATAATCAACCGGCGACTCCCAGAATACCCGCTCGTAGTTATCACCTTTGGCATTGAAATAGGCACCGACGTCATTCTCCCGGTCCAGCCATACCGCGCTATCAATCAGACGGCCGTTGGCCTGCTCAAGCAATTCGATCGCGGCAATTTTTTCGTAATCCTCACCACTTTGTTTTTGCAACACCAGGCGAAATTGGTAGCGCGTTGCCGCGTCAACGTCGACCAGCATGCGTCGCGCCAGCAACGTCGCCTCCCACTGCAGGTTATAGGGCAAACTGCGTAGCGTCTCCGCCCCGCCATTCGTGAAGTCATGTGCCGGCAGCATGAGGTCACGCCATTGATCCGCGACCAGTAATTCGCGTAGGCTTTCGGCGCCACCGTTCTGCTTGTTACGCAGCACGTTGACCCAATAGCGATCATTTTCGTCACGCGGCTCCAATACAGCGATGGTGCTGCCGAGACGCGATGGTGACCACGCCAGCGCGTAGGGGATGCAAGCGCGCTCTGTCGGCTCATTGGGCGCCAGCAAGGTGATCATTAAGTTCTCAATGTCGCCTTGCGGAATGCCGATTTTCGCCGCCTGCTGTCGGATCTCACGCGCATCAGCACAGCCTTGCTGGATAGCCGCTTCCACCCGCGTGACAAAACCAACCAGCGGACGCGCCGGCTTCTTTGCCGGCGCTGTGTGGGTTGGTGCGGCTTTCGCCTTAGGCTTCACCTTCGCAGCCGGAGCGGCCTTGGCCGACTTTGCCTGCGCAGGCGCAGGCGTTTGAACTTGCGCCTGCGCCAACGCCGCCAACGGAAGCGCTGCGGTGACCAGGCAGACGATCAGCGACCGTATTTTCATGTTTTAAATTTCATTAGTGCCATGTTCAAGCTGGCAAACATTATCAAGCGACTCTAGCGCGGCGAGCTGCCCGTATAAAGCAGGAGCGTCGATATCCTTGACGTCCGCCGTGCAATCATAAAATTTGGTTTTTAATTCCTCGTCGGACAACGGCAGTTTGCTGTTGCCTTTGGGGAAACG
>CAIWNB010000290.1 GCA_903913965.1 uncultured beta proteobacterium | reverse complement strand
CCCGTGCGCGTGGTGATCCCCTGGCCGCCAGGTGGCGCCAATGACATCGCCGGACGCATCGTCATGCAAAAAGTGGCCGAGGCGATGGGGCAGCAATTTCCGATCGATAACCGCGGCGGGGCGGGCGGCACCATCGGTGCCGATCTGGTGGCGAAGGCTGCGCCCGATGGTTATACCTTGATGGCGCACTCGACGACGCACGTCGGCAATGCGCATCTCTACAAAAAACTGCCCTACGACACGCTTGGCGATTTCGCACCTGTGGGTTTGCTCACGGTGCAGAGCGCGGTGCTGACAGTTCATCCTTCGCTGCCGGTGAAGACAGTGCGGGATTTTGTTGCGCTGGCGCGCGCGCGGCCGGGCGAGATTCTGTATTCGACCGCCGGTAACGGCAGCATTCCGCATCTCGGCATGGCGCTGCTCGGCGCGATGACGCAGACGCAATACACGCACGTGCCGTACAAGGGGGGGGCGCAGCAGGTGATCGCGCTGGTGGCCGGCGAATCGCAGGCGTCGATCGCGACGGTAGCATCGGTGGTGCAGCATATACGCGCCGGACGTCTGCGTGCGCTGGGCTTGTCGGCGACGCGTCGCTCTTCCGCACTGCCCGAGATACCCACCATCGCCGAAGCCGGGGTGCCAGGCTATGACATGAGCCCGTGGATTGCGGTATTTGCCCCGGCCGCCACGCCGCGCGCCATCATCGACCGCCTTAATACCGAGATCAACCGCGCATTGAAGTTGGCGGATGTGGTGCAGAACCTCTCGACGCAGGGCCTTGATCCGTGGCCGAGCAGCAGTGAAGAGTTGGGCCTAAGGATGAAATCCGATTTTGAAAAATACGGACGCCTGATACGCATGACGGGTGCCAAGGTCGAGTAAGCGCAGCGGCGACGGTGTGATCGCCGAAGCACGACGGTGCGCTTTTAGTGCGCGTCTGATGTAACTACTGGCTGCGGCGTTAGTCGCTATTCGTTCTAAGCGAGCGGCATACCGTTATGCACGACTATCAGTTGAGGCGGCAGCGCCGCCGCAGCCGCCGCGCGTAAAAAGCACATTCTTGCGGCAAGCGTCACCAGTTCAGCGTGCGGTGCGTCGGGTGTATCGTCATCGAGAAAGACATGGGTGTCGATGTATTCGCTCACGGCCTGCCCGTTTTCGTTGACCGCATAGGGCGTGTATTGCACGAGGCGCGCGCCGCGCATCGTTTGAAACGCGGCGAGTGCGGGCAAATGCTCGATGTAACGCGAGAGCTGCGTCATATAACAAAACGCCAGCCCCGCTGAGAGCAGGCCGAGGCCCGACGGCGCGACCGCGGCCGCACCGTCATCGCTGCGAAAGATGAAATGACTTGCGCCGCTGAATTGCAACCAGGACTCGACCTCGCTGCGTCCGGTGGAACCCATGCGGTGTGCGCGACCGGTGACATGGCGGACCACGCGGCCGTTGCCACCCGCACCGGCCAGTTGTGGTGTGCCGGCTTCTTGCGTGGTCGTTTTCATGACGGCATCTTCACCGCCGTCTTCAACGAGTGGTCGCGGTCCTTCGGGATAGGTTTGCAGCGGATCTTTTGCATCAACGGCAGCCGCCTCCGTGAGTCCATCAAGACGCTGACGTTGCCCGTTGACATAAAGCGCAAAGCGACAGGCCACCGGTGCGCGCAGCATGGCCAGCGCCGGCGATGCGGCCAGCGCGGCGTCGATCATGCTGCGTATGGTTTCGTGCGTGGCGTTGCTGGCGAGCGTGATGCGCAGCGTGCCGGCATCGGCGTCGCCGCGTGCGGTGCCCTGCGCAAATGAACCGGTCAGGCCGTAGGCGCTGTCGACTTGCAGATCAAGCGCGCTGATTGCGACATCAGCTGCCGCTGCGCAGGTGCTGATGCGCCGGATCACATCGGCCTGCACACCTGCATTGAAAAAACCAAATGGAAACGGCGCCAGATCCGTGCCTTTCAAGTGCAGGCCTTCATCGGAAGTCACCCGCCACGCATCACCATGATCACCCTCGGTGATCACCGCCTCGCGCAGGTGGCCGGGCAGTTGCCAGGCTTCGACACGCATCACCGTGTGGCCCGTGTTGCCGGTG
>CAIWNB010000289.1 GCA_903913965.1 uncultured beta proteobacterium | reverse complement strand
GGGCCGCCGGATGCGGTCGGTCGCGTGCTCGGTCAGCGTGTAGGCGATGTCTTGCGCCAGCAGATCGTTATCGACAACCGGCCCGGTGCCAACAGCATCATTGGCACCGAGATGGTGGCGCGGGCCGCCCCTGACGGTTACACCTATCTGCTGACGACGGGTTCGCATACCACCAACGCGGCACTGCATCCGAAGCTGCCCTATGACACGCTGAAGGATTTCACCGCGCTGACGTTGGTGGGCGAATCGGCGGGTATGGTGATCGGCGTGCATCCGTCGCTGCCGGTGAAGTCGGTGAAGGAGTTGGTGGCGCTGGCGAAGGCGCGACCGGGTCAGCTGACTTTCGGTTCGGCCGGTAATGGCAATACGCTGCATCTGGCCGGGGAACTCTTCAAGGCGGCCACCGGCGTCAATATTACCCATGTGCCGTACAAGAGTGCGACGCCGGCCCTGAACGATTTGCTTGGCGGTCATATCGACATGATGTTTGCGAGCCCGATATCGCTGGCGGGACCAATCAAGGCCGGGCGTTTGCGCGGTCTCGCGCAGATGGGCGTGCGCCGCTCGCATTTGCTACCTGATCTGATTACGCTCAATGAGCTGGGCATACGCGAGGCGGAGATCGGCGGCTGGTATGGTTTGTATGCGCCGTCCAAAACGCCGCGCGAGATCACCGATCGCATGCTGGCTGAAGTATTGAAGGCGCTGAAAGAACCCGAGGTGCGTGAAAAGATCGGTAATTTGGGGGCCGAGCCCGTGGGGATGCCGAGCGATGAATTCGCCCGCTTTATCCTCGCTGATATCGAAAAATATACGCGGCTTGGCCGGCGTATCAATCTGAAATTGAGCGACTAAGTGATGATGATTCAACGACTATTACCCGCGCTGTTGGGCGCGGTTTCCTGCTGTGCAGGTACTGCCCAGGCGGCTGGCGCAGTCTATCCCGATCACCCCTTGCGTCTGATCTTGCCGTTTCCGACTGGCGGGCCGACCGATATCGTGGCGCGCGCGTTCGGTCAGAAGCTCGGTGAAGCGCTCGGTCAGCAGGTTGTCATCGATAATCGCGGTGGTGCGGCAGGCGTTATTGCCTGTGACATCGCAGCACATGCGGTGCCCGACGGTTACACCTTGTTGCTCGGTGTGATCGGTACGATGGCGGTGCAACCCAATCTGACGGCCAAGCTGCCGTATCAGCCGCTGCGCGATTTTGCCCCAGTGTCGTTACTCAGCGCCTCGCCCTATGTGTTTGCGCTAAGCAATACCGTACAGGCGCGCAGCGTCAAGGAACTCGTGGCGCTGGCCAAGGCGAGTCCCGGCAAATTCGCCTATGCATCGGGCGGCGTTGGCACCGGCAACCATCTGTCTGCCGAGTTGTTCCGCATCACCGCTGGTGTCGATCTGGTGCACGTTCCTTACAAAGGTTCCAGTCTGGCGATAACCGATGTGATTTCCGGCCAGGTCCAGATCTGGTTCCTTAATCTGTTGCCGGCGACACCATACGTAAAAGCGAACCGTATCCGCGCGCTCGCCGTCACCAGCGCGAAACGCGCGCACTCCGCACCGGATATTCCGACGGTGGCAGAGTCGGGTTATCCGAGCTATGAAACGACTTCCTGGCACGGCATACTGGTGCCGGTCAAAACCCCTGCGGCGATCGTCACGCGGTTGAATGCCGAATTGGTGAAGATTGCGCGTCAGCCTGAATTGCGCGATCTGCTCGGTGCCCAGGGCTCGGAGGTGATCGGCAGTACGCCGGAAGAATTCACCGCCAAGATCAAGGTGGAATCTGCGAAGTGGGCGAACGTCATCAAGACGGCGAACATACGCGCGGAGTGAGATGCAGGTGCCAAGCTAAGCGTGAAGAGGAGTGCAACAATGAAACAGTTTCCCAGTCTGCTGGCCGGCGTATGTGCGGTGTT
>CAIWNB010000288.1 GCA_903913965.1 uncultured beta proteobacterium | reverse complement strand
TCATCGCCGCCGAGACCACGGTGTTGAACTGAAATTTGGCGAAGTCGAAATCCGCCTGCTTCAGCACGCTGTGGATCTCGCGACGAAAATCGGCGTGCGCGGCAACCGCTGGTTTCCAGCCGTCCGCGATGAGGGCGCCCGCGTTCACATTCTTTACGCCCTGCAAGGCGGCACTGATCGCGGCCTGCTGGTCATAAGCGTGGCTCCACACCCGTTTGAGGAAGCGTGACGCCCCCTCCACGCCGCTGTCGGACCATTCCAGCGTCTGCTCGGGCGGACTGGCGAACATCATGAACAAACGCGCGGTATCAGCGCCGTATTCCTCGATCAGCGATTGCGGATCGACGCCGTTATTCTTCGACTTCGACATGGTGCCGATGCCGCCCGATTCGACCGGCTGGCCGTCGGCCTTTACCGTGACGCCGGTGCGTTTGCCGTTGGCATCGACCTCGATATCGACTTCAGTCGGGTTGAAGTAAACGATGCGGCCGCTCTCTGGTTTGCGAAAGAAAATCTCGTTCAGCACCATGCCCTGCGTCAGCAGGTTGGCGAAGGGTTCGTCGAGCGTCACAAGCCCGAGGTCGCGCATCACCTTGGTCCAGAAGCGCGAGTAAAGCAGGTGCAAAATCGCGTGCTCGATGCCACCGATGTATTGATCGACCGGCAGCCAGTATTTGGCGCGTTCATCGACCATCGCGTTCTTTTGATCGGCACAGGTAAAGCGCGTGTAATACCAGGACGAATCAACGAAGGTGTCCATGGTGTCGGTTTCGCGTCGTGCCGGCTTGCCGCACTGCGGGCATTTGCAATCTAGAAAGTCGGCGCGTTTGTGCAGCGGGTTGCCGGAGCCGTCCGGCACGCAGTCTTCCGGCAACACCACCGGCAATTGATCATCGGGCACCGGCACCACGCCGCAGGCGTCGCAGTGGATCAGCGGGATTGGCGTGCCCCAATAGCGCTGGCGCGAAATACCCCAGTCGCGCAGACGCCACATGACCTGTTTGTCGCCGAGGTCTTTGGCTTTGAGATCGGCGGCTACCGCATCGACCGCTTGCCTGTATTGAAGGCCGTCGTATTTGCCCGAATTGACACAGACGCCATGTTCCTTGTCGGCATACGATTCCTGCCAGGCATCGGTGCTGAAGGGTTTGCCTTCGACCGCGATGACTGGCGGAATCGGCAGTCCGTAAACCTTGGCGAAATGAAAATCCCGCTCATCGTGCGCCGGCACGCCCATCACTGCGCCGTCGCCGTAGCTCATCAGCACGTAGTTGCCGACCCAGACCTCGATCTTGGCACCGGTCAGCGGATGATCGACGTGGATGCCGGTGGGCATACCTTTCTTTTCCATCGTCGCCATGTCGGCCTCGATGACGCTACCGTGTTTGCATTCGTCAATGAAGGCGGCGAGTTGCGGATTGTTTTTCGCGGCGTGGGTGGCGAGCGGATGTTCGGCGGCCACCGCGCAGAAGGTCACGCCCATGATGGTGTCGGCGCGCGTGGTGAAGACCCAGAGTTTGTCGGGAAGTGTCGTCTCGCTGGCGGCGGGCCATTGGATCGGAAAGGCAAAGCGCACACCGTAGCTCTTGCCGATCCAGTTCGCCTGCATGGTCTTCACGCGCTCGGGCCAGCCCGGCAAGGTGTCGAGCGCGCCAAGGAGTTCATCGGCGTATTTCGTGATCGCCATGTAATACATCGGGATCTCGCGCTTTTCGACCAGCGCGCCGGTGCGCCAGCCGCGACCGTCGATCACCTGTTCGTTGGCGAGTACCGTCTGATCAATCGGGTCCCAGTTGACGGTGCCGGTTTTTTTATAGACCAGACCTTTTTCCAGCATGCGCAGGAACAACCACTGGTTCCAGCGGTAGTAATCGGGTTTGCAGGTGGCCAGCTCGCGTTCCCAGTCGATTGCAAAGCCGAGCGACTGCAGCTGCTTTTTCATGTACGCGATGTTGTCGTAGGTCCACTTCGCCGGCGGCACGCCGTTGGCCATCGCCGCGTTTTCAGCCGGCAGGCCGAAGGCGTCCCAGCCCATCGGCTGCATTACGTTATAACCACGCATGCGGTGATAACGGGACAGCGCATCGCCTATGGTATAGTTTCGCACGTGCCCCATATGCAGTTTCCCCGAGGGGTACGGGAACATCGACAGACAGTAATATTTGCGCTTGCCCGGTATTTCAACGGCGCGGAATGATTGTTTTTCATTCCACCAGGCGCGTGCTTTCGGTTCGATGTCGTGTGCGTTGTATTTGAACTGTATGTTTGCGGGTTGCATGATGGTCTGCGCTTGCGACTAAACCGCGCATTATACCCGTAACAAAACCGCCCCCCGCGAGGCGCGCGGCCTGTGTGGAATCTGGAGTTCTCCATGAAGCTGAAAGCCTGTCTGTTTGCGTTCTTGCTGTTACTGGCCGGCTGGAGTGTGGCCGCCGAACGTGCGGTCATCGTCGTCGAGGCGGTACAAATGCCGGCCTGGGTCGAACATACAGGCGGTGCGCGTGCACCGCTGGCGATCGGCATGCGTCTATCCAACAGCGATCGCATTTATACCGGCCCGGGCTCACGTGCGCTCTTGCGGCTGGTCGATGGCAGCGAGATCAAGCTGGGTGAAAACGGTATTCTCGCGCTGGCTGATCTTGGCACCCACAAAAACCAGTTGCACGACGTGGTGACAGCTTCGCTCGATGTGGTCAAAGGCGCGTTTCGCTTTACCACCCGGGCGCTGTCTAAATTGCGTGTGCAACGCGATATCAAAGTGCGCGTCGTCACCATCACCGCCGGCATACTCGGCACCGATTTGTGGGGCAAAGCTTCTGAGGCGCGCGATGTCGTCTGTTTGATTGAGGGTGACATCACGGTGTTGCGTGGCGTTGAGGCCTTTGCCATGAACGAGCCGATGTCGTTTTACATTGCGCCCAGAGGTCAGCCGGGCGAGGCGGTGGCGAAGGTGACGCAGCAGCAGCTCAATGAATGGGCCGCCGAGACAGACATTGCCAGTGGCAAGGGGGCTATCCGCAAGGGTGGCAAGTGGCGCGCCTATCTGGCCGAGGTGTCGACGCAGGATGAAGCGCTGAAAATTTACGACGCGCTGCGTGCTGCCGGCTATGCGGCGGAAATCAGTCCGCTGAAAACCGATGCAGCGATGGCCTTTCGCGTGCGCATTTCCAACCTCATGAGCAAGGCCGAAGCCGAACTGCTGGGCACTACCCTTAAGGGCCGTTTCGGCATTACTGAAGCACGCGTTTCGCAGTAACATCACGGGGCGATCCGCAGCAACGGCCGGCGTGCAGCCGGCCGTTGCTTTTTCAGCAGCGGACAAGGGCCGGTGCCGGCCGTCAATCAACCAATGAAGCGCATGCTATGAACACGGAATTCCTGACGGGTCTGAACGAGCGGCAGCACGAGGCAGTGACGCTGCCGCATCAGTCGGCGTTAATCCTCGCCGGCGCGGGCAGTGGCAAGACGCGTGTGTTGACCACCCGTATTGCCTGGTTGATCCAAACGGGTCAGGCGAGTCCGGCTGGTTTGCTGGCGGTCACCTTTACGAACAAAACCGCCAAAGAGATGCTCTCGCGCATCAGTTCGATGTTGCCGATCAATACGCGTGGCATGTGGGTCGGGACTTTCCACGGCCTGTGCAACCGTTTGCTACGCGCGCATTACCGCGACGCCGGGCTGCCGCAGACGTTTCAGATACTCGATAGCCAGGATCAGCTGGCGCTGGTCAAGCGTCTGTTGAAGGCCGCCAATGTCGACGAAGAGCGTTTCCCGCCGCGCCAGGTTGCCTGGTACATCAATAATCACAAAGACCAGGGCCGTCGCGCCGCCGATGCCGACGCCTATGACGGTGACACGCGGCGTAAGCAGGAGCTCTACGCCATCTACGACGAACAGTGTCAGCGTGAGGGCGTGGTCGATTTCGCCGAATTGCTGTTGCGCTGTTTCGAGCTGCTCTCCCGTAACGAGATTTTGCGCCAGCATTATCGCGAGCGTTTCCGCCATATCCTGGTCGATGAATTTCAGGACACTAACCGCCTGCAATACCACTGGTTGCGGCTGCTTGCCGGAGTTGACGCCGGCGCAACGGCGCGCGCCGCGGATAACGCGATCTTTGCAGTCGGCGACGACGACCAGTCGATCTACGCATTTCGCGGCGCCTCGGCGGCCAATATGCAGGAACTGCAAAAGGATTTCGGCATCGAGACGGTTATCAAGCTCGAACAGAATTACCGTTCCCACGGCCACATTCTGGATGCCGCCAATGCGCTGATCAAACATAACGAACGGCGGCTCGGCAAAGAGTTATGGACCGAAGAGGCGAAGGGCGAGCCGCTACGGGTTTACGAGGCCGATACTGATATCGACGAGGCCGGTTTTATCGTTGACGAGGTCAAGTCGCTGGCCAACGACGGCGTGAGCCTGTCGCAGATCGCGCTGCTCTACCGCTCGAACGCGCAATCGCGGGTGCTTGAGCACGCGCTTTTCAACGCGTCGATGTCCTATCGTGTTTATGGCGGATTGCGCTTCTTCGAGCGTCAGGAAATCAAGCATGCACTGGCCTATCTGCGGCTTTTGGCGAGTGACGAAGATGACGGCGCGCTGCTACGCGTGATTAATTTCCCGGCCCGTGGCATCGGCAATCGTTCGCTCGAGCAATTGCAGGAGTCGGCGCGCGCCGCCGGCACCAGCCTGTGGACCGCCGCGCAGGCGATGGCCGATGCGCGCGCACCGAAAGGTGACGACGCTGACGCGGCGCCGGCCACCGTGCTCAAGGGCATTCCTGGTTTTGTTGCGTTGATTACGCGTATGCGCAAGTCCATCACTGAGCTGCCGCTGCCTGAGTTAATGGAGCATGTGATCGAGCACAGCGGTCTTAAGCCGCATTATCAGGCGGAGCGCGAAGGCGCCGACCGCCTCTCCAACCTCGATGAGTTGATCAATGCCGCGGCCGGATTTGTTGCTGACGAGTTGCTCGAAGACACCGGGCTGGCGGCATTTCTGGCGCACGCTTCGCTTGAGTCCGGCGATAACCAGGCGCAGGCGGGTACTGATGCGCTGCAATTGATGACGGTGCATGCAGCCAAGGGCCTTGAATTTCACAGTGTCTTTATCAGTGGCCTCGAGGAAGGGCTGTTTCCGCACGAGAACAGTCTGTCCGCAGCCGACGGCAAGGAAGAGGAGCGGCGCTTGATGTACGTCGCCCTGACGCGGGCGCGCCGCCGCTTGTATTTGTCGTTTGCGCAAAGCCGCATGCTGCACGGGCAGACGCGTTACAACATCGCGTCGAGCTTCCTGCGTGAAATTCCCGAACCGCTGATGAAGCCGGTCAACCGCACGCGCGTGTTTTCAGGCGGCTCTTCATCGCGCGCGCCGTTTTCGACGGCGACCGCGACAGGCGGACGCGGCGGGCGGCCGGAGGTAGTGCGCGAGGCGGGTTTTGCGGATACCGCTTCGCCGTGGCGCGTCGGTCAGAGCGTGACGCATCCGAAGTTTGGCGCTGGCGTCATCATCAACGCCGAGGGGCGCGGCAGCGACGCGCGCGTGCAGGTGAATTTCCATCGGCACGGCACCAAGTGGCTGGCACTGGAATTTGCCAAGCTGGAGCCGGCCTAGACCCTCATCAGGGATTTGCCGGCGCTTCCGCGGGTGGCGGTGTAGGCACGAACACATCGCGATAACTGGCGTAGATCGACGGCACGATCAGCGGCGCCAGCATCCACAGCCCGAGATCGACCTGGCCGAGCAGCATGCCGGCGCGGGTGAAAAAGAACAGCGGGATCATCAGCGCCAGTCCGTAGAGCATCATCGCACGCATGTTTCTGAGACAGGCGAGCAGGCTCAGATACAGTGCGGCGGCCGGCTTGATGTCATGCAAAAAAACCAGCAGCGGTGCGTACCAGGTCGCCATCATCACCGGCAGCGAAACCGTGAAGCCGGCGAGCATCGCCAGCGTCATGCGCGGGGCGGCTTCTTGCAGGGCGCGGATGGTTTCGGCTTTGCTCGCGCCAGCGGAGATGCTCTTGGCGATGTCATTGAAGGTGTCGCCACCGACCGACAGGATGACCATCAGCGTCAGCATCTGCCCGATCAGCGAAATGCCGCCGATGGTCAGCAGCGGTGAGGCGTTACGCAGAAATCCGCTGATCAGATAGCCGTTGCGCAGCGGCTTTTTCTCTTCTACGGCCTGTGCGCCATGGGCGAGGCCGGCCAGAAAATGCGGCGCCACCAGTACCGCCAGCAGTGGCGCCAGCGGCAGCAGGAACAGCACGCGGCTGGCCACGAAGAGTATGCCGATCAGCAGCAGCCATTGCAGCGGTGCGGCACGCAGCAGGCGCATGCCGGCCACCAGCCAGAGCCAGCCGTGACGCGCTTCGACGGTGCGGATATTCATGCCGAGAGCAGCGCGCCGAGCCCGGCGGCCTCTGCAATACGTTGTTCAAGCACGCGCTGAAAATGGCGTGGATCCTTGGCGTGCGTCAGTTCGCCCGCGCGCGGCAGATGCTTGTCATAGAGGCGTGAGACCCAGAAACGCAGCGCGCCGGCGCGCAGTAGTGCCGGCCATGCCGCGCGCTCACCGGTGCTGAGCGCGCGCACCTGCTGATAGGCTGAGAGCAGGGCGTGGGCGCGTGTCGCGTCGAGCGACTGGTCGGCCGCACTGCACCAGTCGTTGACGGTGATAGCGACGTCATAGAGCAGGCAGTCGTTACAGGCGAAATAAAAATCGATCACTCCGCCGATCTCGGCGCCATCCCACAATACATTGTCACGGAAGAGGTCGGCGTGTATCACGCCTTGCGGCAACTTATCAAAACGGTGTGCGGCCTGAAATGCCACCTCGGCTTGCAGCAGGGTCGCCGCCGGGGTGTCGAGAAACGGCAGCACCTGCGGCATCACGGCAGTCCACCATGCCGCACCGCGCGGGTTGGGCATGGTTGCCGGGTAGCTTAGGCCGGCAATATGCAGGCGCGCCAGCAGCGCGCCAATGGCGGCGCAATGGGTTGCATCGACGTCGGTCAGATCGCGTCCTGGCACGCAGCTCACGAGTGCCGCTGGTTTGCCGTTCAGGCTGCCGAGATAGCCCTTGTTGTTGTTCGCTACCGGCTGCGGGCAGGGTATGCCGAGCTGTGCCAGATGCGCCATCAGGCCGAGATAAAACGGCAGTTCAGCCGGCGTGAGCTTTTCGAACAGCGTCAGCACGTGGCGTGCGCCCGCGGTGGTGACAAAGTAATTGGTGTTTTCGATGCCGGCCGAGATGCCCTCGAGACCTTGCACGGTACCGAGCGGGTATTGTGTGAGCCACGACTGCAGTTGTTCGGTCGTGACGGTGGTGAATACGGACATGGGTTTAACGCAGCGCCGGGCGCGGTATCAGTGTTGCAATATC
>CAIWNB010000287.1 GCA_903913965.1 uncultured beta proteobacterium | reverse complement strand
GCACACTTTGGCGGCGCCGCAACGCATGTTTATCAAGGTTGCACACTCGACGCACTTCATGCAGTTCGAACGCAGTCGCCATCTGTTGATACGTGCAGCCGCTTCGTGGTTTGCCGACGGGGTCTGCGATGGTCATGTCAGCGGCGAGTTTTTTGCCGACATCGAGGGCAAGCTGGTGGCGCAGGCAGCCTGACTGGCCTGACCACGCAAGCGACAAAAATAAAAAAGGGGCGAGCCGCCCCTTTTTTATCGCCGTAAAAAAACGCTTACTTGGCGGGGATCACCGGCAGCAGAACATAGGGCATCTTGCCGGGGGCAAAGTGCAGTGTGTTTTTACCGCCAAAGATTTTCGCCGGCCGGTCCTCCGGATGAGTGTGGGTAAATGGACCAACACCTTTCATTGGATAGGGCGCATGCGCGACACCCGCATCAGTGCCGTCGAACTCGTAATCCTTGCCGCGCACGGTGAAGGCGATGCGATAGCCTTTGGGGACCACAATCGACGTCGGCCAGACTTCCACATCGAGCTCGACCGGCGTGCCCGGTGTCAGCGGTTGGATGTCATCGTGGGTGTGCAGTGGCCGATACGGTTTTGTTTCGGCGGCGTCGAGTTTGCGTTGCGATGCGCGCAGCCAACCGAGGCCCACCGGTGTGCGCGGATCATTCGAACCGATGAATACCACCTCCGTGCCAGCCGGATCATAAACACGCAGCGCGACAATGACGTCGGCGTCGGTGCTGTCTGACGAGAGCCAGAGTTTGGCTGCTACCGGGCCGGTGATTTCGAGATCGCTGGTCATTGGCGGCGTCGAGAAGGTGTAGCCATCACCAGTGGTTTCATAGGCCAGTGTGGTGGCCGCCTGCGGCGCGCTGGTGGCGAGACCGTGGCCTGCCGGTTGCAGGTAGTAGGGTGTCCACTGGGTGCGTGCGAGCGGCCATTCGTTTTCTGCGCGCAGCACGAATTTTTCGCCGGGCCAGCGTACGTTGAGCGAGACCTTCGGTTGCTGATCCCAGCCGCTGTTTTCACCCTTGAGGAAGTGGGCAAAGAATTTTCTCTGCAGGGCGGCGCCGTAGTTGCTGTAGAAGTGTGTGAAGTGGGTGTCGCCGTGCACCTCCAGCCATTTCTGCGTGGAAGCCGCGCGCAGATAGCCTTCGAAGTTGCCGCGCGGATGCAGCCCCTGTCCGCCCCAGTTGCCGGCCGACAGCAGCGGCACTTTGATCTTTGAGAAGTCGGGCATACGCGCGCGATAGTAGTCATCGATCAGCGGCCGGCGCAGCGCTTCGCCGTCGACGTCAGCGCGGTTCTTCTTCAGTTGTTCTGCGGAGAGGGTCTCGGGGCCGGCAATGGTGTCGCCGGTGACCTTGCTGCGCGCGCCGTTGTCGCCGACACCGTATTGCACGGTCAGCACCTGACGGTTGAACCAGTCGCCCAGAAAATCACAGAGAATGCCGCCGTGGCGCGTCAGTTCGCGGTAGTAATCCGAGGCACCTTCCCAGATGCACATCGCCGCCAGATGCGGCGGCTGCAGGGCGCCGACCTGCCACTGGTTCATGGCGTAATACGAAATGCCGTTGATACCGACCTTGCCGTTGCTCCAGGACTGCGTACCGGCCCACTCGATGCAATCATGAAAGTCGTGCGCTTCGCGCGCCGACCAGCTGTCGATGATGCCCGGAGAGCGGCCGGCACCGCGTGAATCGACGCGAACGATGGCGTAGCCGTCCGGCACCCATTTTTCCGGATCAACCAGCTCCCAGTTTTGATAGATGTTGCTCGAACCCTTGAGCGTATCGGGCACCGCCTTGATCAGGCGCGTCCACTGGCTCTTGTAGCCCTCGGCGAAATCGAGTCCCTTGGCGTAAGGGCCGTAGGTGATGATGACCGGATATTTGCCGTCGCCGAGCGGACGGAACACGTCTGCGCGCAGCACCACGCCATCGTCCATTTTGATCGGGGCATCCCAGTCAACCTGCATGCCATCACGGATTTCGCTTTTCATCGCTTGCATGATTACCTTTCCTGTTCGGCGCGGATATTGGCGTCGCGCGCCACTGTCACATAAATATCAACACGGGTTTTGATCTGCCTTGCGAATGTTTCGGCACTGTTGCCGACCGGAATCGCGCCGGTTGCTGCAAGACGTTCACGCAGATGCGGCGCGGCCTGGTAACGCCGCGCCGCCCCGCGACCGTTAGAGTTTGATGCCCAGCATCTTTGCCGCATTGCCGCCGAGTATGGCGATCTTTTGTTTATCAGACAGCGTAGCGGTGCCCATGATGTGATCGACCGGGTGTTCGTTCCATGGAATCGGCGCATCGGTGCCTATCATGATCTGGCTGGAGCCGACCTGGGCGACGATGTGGCGCAGCGCTTCCGAGGTAAAGACCAGCGAATCGAAATAAAGCTGGTTCAAATATTCGGTCGGTTTTTTCTTCAGCACGATGGACGGATCGCAGCCCTGCGGCGAAATGAAGCAGCCGTGATCGGAGCGCGGTGCGTAGGAGGGCAGGTAACCGCCACCGTGCGCAGCGCACACCTTCAGCTTGGGGTATTTGTCGAGTACGCCTTCAAAAATCAGGTGCTGCAGTGCGATCGTGGTGTCGAGCGGGTTGCCAATCACGTTGGACAGCCAGCCGTTGCCTTTGTAACGACTGGCCAGTTGCGGCGGGCTTTGCGGATGGATGAACAAGGTGACGTCGAGTTCCTCGGCCTTGGCCCAGATCGGGTGAAACTTTGCCTCGGAGAAATCCACGCCGGCGACGTTGCCGCCGATCGCCGCACCCTTGAGACCATATTTCTTCACCGCGGTTTCGAGTTGCTGTACCGCCAGATCGGGGAACTGCAGTGCGAGCGAAGCGAAGGCCGCCAGACGGTCCGGTTTTTTCGCGCACAGCTCGGCCAGTTTTTCGTTCTGGACCTGGATGACTTTTTCGACGAGGTCGCGTTCCTTGCGGTACCACCATGGGTTGATGCTCAGCACTTCCATGTCGACACCTTGCGCGTCCATCAGGCCGAGGCGTTCGTCGAGCACGATGTCGAACTCTTTCGAGCCCTTGACTGGCGGGTAGATGCCCTTGGCTTCTTCCACCGATAGCAGCGCAAGAGCCTCGGCAATCAGGCAGTGGGCGTGCACATCGATGGTTTTGACGCGTTTGCCTTTGACCAGCACCGGCAAGCGTGATTTCACCTTGCCCTGCGCCAGCGCGGGGGCTGTATGCAGTAAACCGCAGGTCGTGAAAATGACGCCCGCGCCAGCGGCGCCCTGTATGAATTTTCTGCGTGTGGTCATGCCTGCTCCTCCGGGTCAAGAATTTCGCGGCCTGACTGCGGCCGTCAGTTTGTGAATGTCGCGTCTGATTATTGCATACAACAATCCCCCTCGATGGGGCGCTCGCGCTGCGGGTAAATTGCGCTAGATCAAATTTCCCGCCGACACGCTCTGCTATCGTGGGCGCTCATTTTTGAAGGAGTCGCCAGCATGAAAGCCCTGTTTGCTATTTGCCTGATGGTGGGCGCCACATTCTTTTCGGGTGCTGGTGGACCGGCCCATGCCGCTGCCGCGCCGGTTGCTGAGCCGATCAAGGGCGAGGTGTTGGAGGTGGTGGATTCGGACAGCTTTACCTACTTCCGTTTGAAGACCAAGGACGGCGAAATCTGGTCTGCGGTCGCCAAGGCGCCGCTCAAGGTCGGCACTCAGGTGACGGTCGAGAACGTCATGCCGATGAAGGATTTTAAAAGCAAGTCGTTGAAACGCACCTTCCCGCTGATTTATCTGGGTAACCTGCCGGGCACTGCAGGTGGTGCCTCGATGGCAGGAGACGGTATGGCAGCAGCGCATTCCGGTATGGCCAAGCCACCGGCGGATGTGGCGAATGTGAAAGTGCCCAAGGCCAGTGGTGCGAACGCGCGCACGGTGGCGGAAATTTTGACCAAGAGTGCCGAGTTGAAAGACAAGCCGGTGTCGGTGCGCGGCAAAGTGGT